>CAMPGW010000024.1 GCA_946885735.1 uncultured Gammaproteobacteria bacterium | reverse complement strand
CCCACGGATGATGCAAGCAATGCGCGCACCGGCGCCGATGCCGTCCTGCGCGCGCAGGTGCTGCTCGATCGCGCCTTCTTCTCCCCCGGTGAAATCGACGGGCGCGCGGGCTCGAACCTGCGGCGCGCGGTGGCCGGGTTCCAGCGTGCGCGCGGGCTCGAGCCGAGCGGCGAGCTCGACGATGCGACCTGGCAGGCGCTCGAGACCGACAGCGCGCCGGTGCTTGCCACGCACACCGTCACCGCCGAGGATGTGGCCGGGCCCTTCAATGCGATCCCCGACGACATGATGGAGAAGGCCAAGCTGCCGGCCCTGGGCTACACCTCCGCCGAAGAGGCGCTCGGCGAGAAGTTCCACGCCAGCCCGGCGCTGCTGCGCAGCCTCAACCCGGGCAAGGACATCACCCGGGTCGGTGAAACGATCTCGGTACCCGCCGTGCGCAGCGCGCCGCCGCCGGCGTCGGAGAGCGTACGGGTCGATCGCTCCGAGTCCACCGTCGCGCTCATCGATGCACAGGGCAAGGTGGTGGCGCAGTTCCCGGCATCGACCGGCAGCGACCACGACCCGCTACCGGTGGGCGAGTGGAAGATCCAGGGCGTGGGCCGCAATCCCGACTTCAACTACAACCCCGACCTGTTCTGGGACGCCGATCCCGCGCATGCCAAGGCGAAGATTCCGGCCGGCCCCAACAATCCGGTCGGTCTGGTGTGGGTGGACCTGTCGAAGGAGCACTACGGCATCCACGGCACGCCGGAACCTTCGCGCATCGGCAAGACCCAGTCCCACGGCTGCATCCGCCTCACCAACTGGGATGCGCTGACCCTGGCCGACGCGGTCCGCGCCGGCATGCCGGCGCAGTTGCAGGAGTAAGGCCGTGAGCCGCCTGATGCTGCTGGTGTTGGGCATGCTCCTCGGCATGGCGCTGGTGCTGGTGCCGATCGAGCGCGGGTGGGTGAGCCCCGAGGGACTGCGCGCGCTGCTGCGCCGCGAGGCCGCTCCCGTGACGGTCGAACAGCAGGGTCCCGCGCCGTCCGCCACCGTCTCGCCACCGGTGGTGAGCGACACCGCGCCGTTCGGCGCCGCGGCGCCGCAGCCGCTGCCACCGCCGCCCGTGCCGGCGGCGCCCACGACCATCGCGCCTCCCTCGACGCCAAGCGGCGACCTGTCGCAGAGCGCGCCGCCGAGCACGCGCGAAAGTCCCACGGCGCCCTTGCCGCTACCGCCGGGAAGCGCGGGCCTGCTGGTGCCGGTCCGTGGCGTGCTGCCCGGCCAGCTCAGCGACACCTTCACCCAGTCGCGCGGCAGTGATCGCCGGCACGACGCGATCGACATCCTCGCGCCGCGTGGCACGCCGGTGCTTGCCGTCGCCGACGGACGCATCGAGAAACTGTTCCTGAGCAAGCCGGGCGGTCGCACCATCTACCAGTTCGACCCCGAAGGCCGCGTCGCCTACTACTACGCGCACCTGGACGCGTATGCGCCGCAATTGTCGGAAGGGCAACGGGTGAAACGCGGCCAGGTCATCGGCTACGTCGGCAGCACCGGCAATGCCGATCCACAGGCGCCGCACCTGCACTTCGCGATCTTCCTGCTCGGCCCGCAGAAGCGCTGGTGGGAAGGCACGCCGGTCAATCCCTACCCGCTGCTCGGCGGCGGCTGACTCAGTCCTCGCGCCCGATCGCCTGGCATTCGGCGGCCACCCAGGCGTGCAACCGGCGGGTCTGGTCCTCGCCCAGTCCGAGCCAGGGCTTGTCGCGCAATTCCCGCGAGAAATCCTGGGCGCGTTCGCAGCGGTCGGGACCTGCCGTGGAGGCGGGCCCGGTCGCCGCAGGCGCGGGCTCCTCCGCCGGCGGCTTGGCGGGCTCCGGCCGGAGCTTGCGCTCCACTTCCTGCGACAGCTCGCGCACGGCCTGTTCGTCGCGCTCGCGACGCGCCTGCGCCTGCGCCGCCTGCTCGGCGGTCGGCGCCGGCTCGGCGTCGGCGGCACGCCGCCAGACCTGGGTGCTGCCCTTGGGACAGGGATCGGACTGGATGCTGGTCGCCCCCGCCGCGTCCACGCACTTGAAAAGTTCGGGCTTGTCGGCGGCCTGCACCGGCAAGGCGATGGCGGCAATGGCGATCAGGCTCGCGGCAAGCCAGCGGCAGGGCGTGATGGACATGGGATCGGCCCTCCGCGAAGCCGGAATTCTTCAGTAGCCGTTAAAACTGCGTCTGCGAGAGTGAATTCGCGCAAAGGGAATTTGCCACTCATGACCGCCATCGTACAGCCGAACGCAAGCGTCTCCGCCGGCCCGCCCCCCCTCGCCGCGAGCTCCGCGCTGCGCAGCCCGCCCTTGGCGGCCGTCGTCGACGCTCGCGAACGGCAATGGTCGGTGGACGCACGCGCGCTGGCCCGTTGCCGGGCGCTGCTCAGCCGCCAGGGCGAGCCGAAGGACGAACCGGTCGCCGAAGCCACCGGCGATCGCACGGTCGACGTGCCTGCCGCCTACGAAAGTTTCTGCCGCTCGCACTTCGCGTCGGTCCGCCGCCTGCATGCCGAGTTGCGCTGGGATGACGCGCGACCGGCGTATGCGCTCGCGCTGGCCGCGCACGCGGTGCTGTGCGAGGCCCTGGACGATGAGCGCGAACACCTGCTGGCGCGGCACTGGGACGAGTTGCGCGGCGCGTCGCGGCTGGCCTGGCCGCAGGCGCGGCCCTTGCTCGCCGACGGCTGCCGGGCGCTCGACCGCCTCGATCCGCTGGCCATGCGTCGCTGATCGGGGCGGCGATGGACGCGGGCTCGGCGATGGACGCGTTCGGCTGATCGATGGAGTTCGATCCGGACTGGTTGCAGTGGCCGGCGATGGTGCTGACCCTGGCGGCGGCCTGGCTGGTCGGCTCCACGCGCAAGCGCCGCCGCACCGCCGGCTTCTGGCTGTTCCTGGCCAGCAATGCCCTGTGGATCGCCTGGGGCTGGCACGACCACGCACTCGCGCTGGTGGTGCTGCAACTCGGACTGGCCGTGCTCAACCTGCGCGGCGCCTTCAAGAACTCACCGGAGCATGACCATGCCTAGCAAGCCAACCTCCTCCTGGTCCAGATCGGCCAAGCCCAGCGCGCGCGGCGCCGCCAGCGCCGCCCAGCAGCGCGAGATCCAGCGCAAGGTAAACGCCGAGGACGCGCGCAAGGCGCCGAAGAAGGCCGGCGGCAAGAAGAAGCAGCCGGTGCAGGCCGGCGCGCGCAAGCAACCCGAGCGCATGCCGGCGCAGCACCTGCGTAAGCCCGGCAATGAGCACGAGTTGGAGTTGCAGCCGCGCTTCCTCGCCCCGGACTACCGCGGCAGCGGCAAGCTCGAGGGCAAGGTCGCGCTGGTGACCGGCGGTGACTCGGGCATTGGCCGTGCGGTCGCGGTACTGTTCGCGCGCGAGGGCGCCGACGTCGCCATCGCCTACCTGGACGAGCACGAGGACGCGCAGGCGACCGTCGAACACGTCGAGTGCGAGGGCCGGCGTTGCATCGCGATCGCCGGCGACGTCAAGGATCCGAAGTTCTGCGAACAGGCGGTCGCGCGCACGGTGTCCGAACTCGGCCAGCTCGACGTGCTGGTCAACAATGCCGCGTTCCAGGAACACATCGATCGCCTCGAGGACCTCGACGAGGCGCACCTGCAGGAAACCCTGCAGACCAACATCGGCGGCTACTTCCACATGGCGCGCGCGGCGCTGCCGCACCTCGGGCCGGGCGCCTGCATCATCAACTCGGGCTCGGAGACCGGCATCTTCGGCAGCCCCAAGCTGCTCGACTACTCCGCCACCAAGGGCGCGATACACGCCTTCACCAAAGCGCTGGCCAGCAACCTGCTCGAACGCGGCATCCGCGTGAACGCGGTGGCGCCGGGGCCGGTGTGGACGCCGCTCAATCCGGCCGACAAGGATGCCGAAGGCGTGTCGAAATTCGGTGCGGACAGCGACATGGGGCGGCCGGCGCAGCCGGAGGAAATCTCGCCCGCCTACGTCTTCCTCGCCTCACCGGTGTGCTCCTCGTACGTCAACGGCGTGATCCTGCCTGTGATGGGTGGTCCGCACGGCTGAGCTCTCGTTGTTGCGTGCCGGCGCGGGGGGGGTGGGTGTGCGTGGGGGGGAGACGCCGCAAGTACGGCCAGGTAAGCTCGTCGGCGGCGTCCATGCCGCCGAAGCTCCCGCCAACGCACACCGACCACCCCAGCGCCTGCACCTTCGCGACCTGAGGGGTGCGTTTCCCGCAGCCGCGAGAGGATCGCGCCGTTGGCGACTCGTCGTTGGATTGGAAGAAGCAACCGAAGGCGGCTTTGCTCTTGATGCGCGGAGGTCGGGGCGAATCCAGTCCGGCGGCGCGCGGTGGGACGGACGGTGGGCGGTGAGCCTCGGCGGGACTTTCGGCGACACGGATGTCGCCGAAAAGCTTACATGGACGTACTTGCAGCGTGTCCCGACGAGGCTCACCGCCCGCCGGCCGGCCCTTCCCGACTACGCCGGAAAGGATTCACCGCGCGCCAACAGGTCAGGAAGCGCCTGGCCGGATTCGGTGAAGGAGAGCGACAGGGAATTGAGGCAATGGCGCTGGTGCGTGGGCGGCGGGCCGTCGGGGAAGACATGGCCCAGGTGCGAACCACAACGTGCGCAGACGATCTCCGTGCGGATCATCCCGTAGCTGGTGTCCCGATGCTCGGTGACATGCGCCGGATCGTAGGGCTGGAAGAAACTCGGCCAGCCCGTCCCCGAATCGAATTTCGCATCCGAGCGGAACAGGGGCAGCCCACACAGGCGGCAGCAATAGACCCCGTCGAGCTTGTTGTCGAGGAAGACCCCGCAGAACGCGCGCTCCGTGCCGTGGTCGAGCAGCACGCGGCGCTCGTCCGCATCCAGGCCGGCCTCCAGGCTGGCGCGCTGGTCCGGATTCGGCGGTCGAAGATCGAAATCAGCCATGAACGCTTTCCCTTCACCGGTGTCACAGCCACTATGGGTGCCCCGTTGCGCCCGGACAAGAGGAGACTGCGATGCGCCGCCGCCTGACCCTGGCCCTTGCTTCATTGCTGCTTGGCGCCTGCCGGGCCGAGAACGCCGTGCCCGCCGCCGTCGGCGCGAATGCCGCCTCCACGCGCGCGGTGGCGGCGCCGGCGCCCGCGGCGTTCGCGATCGCCGAGATCGCCAGCTTCGACGAACCCTGGGCGCTGGCGGTATTGCCGGACGGCGCGCTGCTGGTGACCGAGAAGCGCGGCCGCCTCAAGCTGGTGCGGCCGGGCGGCGCGCCGGTGGAGATTTCCGGCGTGCCCGAGGTCGCCTACGGCGGCCAGGGCGGCCTGGGCGACGTGGTGCTGCATCCGCGCTTCGCCGACACCGGCTGGATCTACCTGAGCTATGCCGAGCCCGGCGAACGCGGGACGCGCGGCGCCGCGGTCGCACGCGCGCGCCTGGTGCGCGATGCCGGCGACGGCGGTCGCCTCGAGGCCCTGCAAGTGGTCTGGCGGCAGCAGCCCAAGGATGACGGCGGCGGCCATTACGGCCATCGCATCGCCTTCGATCGCGAGGGGCTGATGTTCATCAGTTCCGGCGATCGCCAGTTGATGGAGCCGGCGCAGTCGCTGTCCGGCAACCTCGGCAAGATCCTGCGCCTGCGCGACGACGGAAGCCTGCCGCCGGACAATCCCTTCGCCGACCGCGGCGGCGTGGCCGCGCAGGTGTGGACGCTGGGCCACCGCAATCCGCTCGGCATCGCCTTCGACGGCGATGGGCGCTTGTGGGCGATCGAGATGGGCCCTCGGGGCGGCGACGAACTCAACCTGATCGTGCGCGGCCGCAACTACGGCTGGCCGGAGGTTTCCAATGGCGACCACTATGGCGGCGGCGACATCGCCGACCATTCGACCTCGTCGAAGTACGAGCCACCGAAGCTCGACTGGACGCCGGTGATCGCACCCGCCGGCCTGCTGGCCTACTCGGGCGCGGTCTTTCCGGAGTGGCGCGGCGACCTGTTGGCGCCCGGGCTTGCCTCGGAGGCGCTGGTCCGCATCGAGATCGAGGGCGAGCGTGCGCGCGAGGCGGCGCGCTATCCGATGGAGCGCCGCATGCGCGCGATCGCGCAGGGACCCGACGGCGAGATCTACCTGCTCGAGGACGGCGACGGCGGGCGGCTGCTGCGCCTGGACGATCCGTCCTCGCGCCCGGACGCCTAGGCCTCGTCGTCCTCGTCCTCCGCGAAGTCGGGATCCGGCGCGTCGGGTGGCGCCAGGATCCGATCGAACTCGTCGCCGGCCGCGGCGGGTTCGAGCAGCGTGTAGTCGTCGAGCCGCCTGTCGACCATGCGGCGCGACACCGGCCAGGCCTCGAGCCGTGGCTGCGGCGCACGCAACAGCCAGGACGCTCCGGTACGCGCGCCACCCTGCAGCCACGCTCCGATGCTCGCGACCGGCACGAAGCAGGGACCGTCGGGCGTGAGCGGCGCGGGGATGGCGGCGTTCGGCCGCGTCAGCACCGCAAAGCTCAGCAACACCTCATCGGGCGCTGCTTCCGAATGCCAAGCCGACCACAATCCCGCCGCCACCAGCACCTGGCCCTCGCATGACTGGATGAAGTGCGGGCGCCGCGGCGTGCCGCGGTCCCATTTGTAGTAGCCGCTCATCGGCACGACGCAGCGCCGTTCCGACCATGCACGACGGAACAGGCGGCTGCGCGGCGCGCGTTCGAGTCGCGCGGTCTGCGTGCTGTAGCGGGTACTCGGCCCCTTTTCCCACGAGGGCACCAGGCCCCAGGCCATCGGACCGACCCGCCAGCGGCCTTCGTGCAGGACGACGACGCCAGCGAACGAACCTTTCGACAGGTTGTAGTGCGGTGGCAAGGCCGCGAGCGCGTCGCCGACGTCGGCGGGCCAGCCGGGACCGGGATCGGACAAGGCCTGCACGAAGCGGCGCATTCCGGTCGTCCGTGACCGCGGCCGTATCGCCGCTACGGCAAGGGTTGTGGGCTCGGCCCGCGCAGCACGCGCGGGTTGCCGCGGAAATCACGCAGCACGTCCAGCGCCTGTTCGGGACCGGGCGCATCGATCTCGAGGATCTCCGACACGCCGGGGCCACGCGCGACTTCCACGTACCAGGTCTGCAGGCGTGGCGTACCGCCGCCCTCGGGCGAAAGCATCGCGGCTGCGATCGCATCCTCGTCGCTGGGCGGCGGGGCTTCGCCTTCCGGCGGCGGCAGCTCGCCCTCGACGGGCGGCGGCACATCCTCCGGCGGCGGCGGCACGTCGACGACGCGCGCGCCCGGCTCGAATTCACCGGCGATGTCGCCGAGCACGCCATCGCGTTGCAGTGCCGGTCCACCGGCCTGCGCCGCTGCGGGCGTCGTGCCCGGCGTGGCCTCGGGAGCGCGCGAAGGTTGCAGCGACACCCACACCAGGAACAGCAACACCCCGCCGAGCAGGCCGCCGCCGAACAGCAGGCCGTGCTCGCGGTATTTGTGGATGAAGTCGGGAACGGCCATGGCGGCACCGGCGGGGAACGCCGCCATGATGGCACAGGCGCCCGCCCCGGCCGTGGCCTGGATGAAGCGCCGCATAACGGGCTCGTTAGCTTTGCGTTCCCCGGCCCCGCATTCATCCTCGCCACCGCACGGGGCGGTTACCCTGCGCTCGATGACGCCGAACCCTTCCCGCCCCAGGGGCGATCCCGCCACGCCGGAAGAGGTCGCGGCCTCGCCACAACCCGAACTCGAACGCATCGTCCAGCTCGCGGCTGCGCTATGTCGCACGCCGATGGCCGCGCTTTCCCTCGCGGATGGCGAGTTGCAGCGATTGGCGCCACGCATCGGCCTGGAAGTGGCGGAGATTCCGCGCGAAGGATCGCTTTGCGATGCCGCCATGCAGGCCGACGCCGCGCTGTGGGTGGAGGATGCGCGCTCGGACCCGCGCTTCGCCGACGCACCGCTGGTGGACGATGCGGCCGGAGTCCGCTTCTACGCCGGCCTTCCTTTGCGCGGCCGCGACGGCCTGGTGCTCGGCACCCTGGCGGTGATGGACGTGGAGCCGCGCGAGCCCAGCGTCGAACAACGGCTGGGACTGGAGGTGCTGGCGCGGCAGGCCTCGCAGGAACTGGAGGCTCGACGCGCGCTGCGCTGGCTGCGCGAGGAGCACCGCCGCGACCAGGACGCGATCCTGCGGCTGAGCCGCCTGCACGCCGACCAGGTGCAATACCTGGCCCACCACGACACCCTGACCCGGCTTCCGAACCGGCCACGGCTGATCGAACGGCTGGGCCTCCTGCTCGAGCCCTCCGAAGCGACGCCCCCAGGCCTGCTGGCGCTGGTGCAACTCGACGTGCAGCGCCTGCACCAGATCAACGACACCTTCGGCCGTGGCTTCGGCGATGCGCTATTGCGCCACATCGCCGCGCGCCTGCGGCGTGCACTCGGACCCAAGCCCCTGCTCGCCCGCCTGGCGGGCGACCATTTCGCGGTCGTGCTCACCGGCGCCCGCGACTCCACCGAGGTCGCGCACCGCATCCAGTGCCTGCTCGACCGCTGCTTCGGTCGGTCGTTCCAGCTCGAAGGCCAGACGCTGCGGGTATCGGCGCGCGCCGGGGTTTCGGTGCATCCCCAGGATGGCGGCGACGCCGAGACGCTGCTGCGCAATGCCGAACGCGCGCTGCAGCAGGCCAAGGCCGAGGCCGCGCCCTACCTGTTCTACGCGCCGCAGATGAACGCCGAGGTCGCCGCCAACCTGGTGCTCGAATCGCGCTTGCGCACCGCGCTCGAACAACGCCAGTTCGTGCTGCACTACCAGCCCAAGTACGACGCGGCCACCGGCGCGCTCACCGGCGTGGAGGGCCTGATCCGCTGGAACGACCCCGAGAACGGCCTGGTGGCGCCGCTGCGCATCATTCCCCTGCTCGAGGAGTCGGGCCTGATCCACGAAGTCGGCGAATGGGCAATCCGGCGCGCCGTGCTCGACTATCGGCGCTGGCGCGAACTGGTACCCAATCCACCGCGGGTCTCGGTCAACGTCTCGCCGGTGCAGTTGCGCCAGGACGATTTCATCGAGCGCGTGCGCCGCGGCCTGGCCGGCGCCGACGGCGAGGACCATGGCCTGGACCTGGAGATCACCGAGAGCGTGCTGATGGCCGAGCTGGACGCCAACATCGGCAAGCTCGAGCAACTGCGCCAACTCGGCGTGCGGGTGGCGATCGACGACTTCGGCACCGGGTATTCCTCGTTGCTGTACCTGGCGAAGCTGCCCCTGGATTCGCTCAAGATCGACCGCTCCTTCGTCATTCGCATGTCCGGCCGCGACAGCGACCGCGCGATCGTCGCCACAATCGTCACCCTGGCGCACCAGCTGGGCCTGAGCGTGGTCGCCGAAGGCGTGGATGCCGAGGACCAGGCGCGCCTGCTGTGCGGCATGCGCTGCGACGAATTGCAGGGCTTCCTTTTCAGCGAGGCGATGCCCGCGCAAGCCATCGATCGACTGATCCAGAACGGCAGCCTTCCGCCCGAATCCTGGCGGCGTGGCTTCAGCATGAATTAACCACGCCGGTGCGAACGTGGATGCCGGAACGACGCGGTACCCACCCAGAGGAATTTGCCCATGAACACGCAACGCGAGCAGGATTCGAAGGACGCGCAGGAGGTCAAGCCGGGCGACCTGAAGGCCAGCGATTTCTTCCCGCCCGGCGTGGGCTGGAACCAGGCGGGCGAGGACGAGGAGGAAGTGCGCCGGCGCGAACGCGACGCCGAGCGCGAGCGCCTCAGCGGCTCGCATTGAGCGGTTCGCCGAACGGGTCCTGGAAGCCCCCGTCCGGCGAAAAAAAAGGGCCTCGCGATGCGAGGCCCTTTTGCGTTGCGGTGAAGCCGGATTACGTCGGGCCGTGGCTCAGGCCGCGGCGTCCTTGAGCTTCTTCAGCGGACGCACCTTGACCTTGGTGCTGGCCGGCTTGGCGGCGAACCACTGCTCTTCCTTGGTGAAGGGGTTGACGCCCTTGCGCTTCGGCTTGGCCGGCACGCTCACCGCGGTGATCTTCAGCAGGCCCGGCAGGGTGAAGCTGCCCGCGCCCTTCTTGCTCAGCGAGGCGGCAACGGCGCCCTCGAGGGCCGACAGCACGTTGCGCACGTCACGGGCGATCACGCCGCTGGCCTCGGCCAGGTGCGCCACCAGGCCGGACTTGCTCAGCGCTTCCTTGATCGGCTTGTTGGCGGCGGGCTTGGCGGCCTTGGCCGGAGCCTTCTTGGCGGCAGCTTTCTTGGTTTTGCTCATGTTGGATGTCCCGATGGTTCTTCGGTGGGTGGAGTATCGGTTACCTGGAATTCCCCTAGGCAGGCGAAATGTAGGACAAGTCCGCGCCGCCGCCAAGCCTGAAACCGCGTTTTTCCCAAGTTTTTTTGCGGTTTCGGCTGCGCGGGTCGTTTCGCCCCCCGTGCCGGCCCCGAACCGGACGGACTGAATGGCCCCGCAACCGCGTCGTCGAGTGTGTGCCAGCGTACGGAGGTGACCTGCCCCGACCCGTAGAGTCGGCTCCAGATCATGATGATCGTACGGCGAGGGCCTTGCCCTCGACGAGTTGACAAGGATGCCAACGACCACGCCGCCTGCTCGCCCCAGGCGGCGTTTTTTTTGCCCGCGTTTTCAGCGGGCCGCGGCCGCCGAGGCGTCGCGCGCGTGCGCCAGCCCGGTTTCCGACAGCGCCCGCCGCGGCGCCCACTTCAGCGCCAGCGCGTACTCCCGCGCGGCCTCTTCGGCGCGGCCCGAGGCAAGCAACAGGTCACCGGCCAGTTCGTGCACCGGCTTGATGGTCGCCGGCGGACCAAAGTCGAAGGGCATGGCATCGAGCGCGGCCGCGGCCGCGCGGATCTTCGCCAGGCCGCCCTCGATGTCGCCGCCGGCATGGCCGATCGCGCCTTCCAGCATCTGCTGCATGGCCTCCAGGTAGCGGTCGCCGGCTTCCCAGGCCTCGGCATCGGCGGGTGCAGGTGCGGCACGCACCGCCTGCAGCGCGCCCAGCGAGGCGGTGGCGCCCGCGAGATCGCCCTGCGTGGCCTGCGCCAGTCCACGCGCGAAGTGCGCCCAGCCCAGGTCGGCATGCTGGCCGCCCGGCGCGGGATCGCGCTGGGCATACTCGCGCGCATAGCTGGCCGACTCGACCGCCGCCATCGCCCGCATGGTCACCAGCGAACTGGCGATGCGTGCGCGCAGCGCCGGCAGCGAGGCCGCGCTGAGCACGCGCGTGCCGGGATGCTCGCGCATCCACTCGATGATCTGCGGACCCTGGCGTTCGCAATCGGCGAGTACCGCAAGCGCGCGTTCCGGCCGGCCTTGCTGGAAATAACCATACTCGAGCCACTCGCTGTAGTGGCCGCAGCGGAACATCGGCTGGCCGCGCGCAGCCAATTGCGAGGCCACCACCTGCTCGGCCTGCTCGTTGGCGCGCACCACGTCGTCCCACATGCCCAGGGCCATGAAGATGTGCGAGGTCATGTGCTGCGCATGCGGCGCGGCGGGCGCGATCGTCGACAGGCTGCGGGCGGCCTCCAGCGCGCCTGCCGCATGCTCGGGATCGTCCATGCCGTGGATCCAGTAGTGCGCCGCGCCCGGGTGCTCGGGGTTGCGCAGGTACACCGATTGCGCGATGCGCGCGGCCTCGAGGAAGTTGGGCAGGTCGCGCTCGCCATGCGAGAGCCCGAGCAGCGCCAGGGAATGGAACAGCCTGGCTTCGTCGTCGCCGGGAAAGCGTCGCGACAGGTCGGCCATCGCCTCGAGGTAGCGCGCATCGCGCGCACGCTTCTCGCCCTCGCCGTAGAGCACTTCGGCGGTGGCCAGCCAGGCCTGCTCGCGTTCGGTCGGTGCGCGGGCGGCGCGAGCGGCGGCGTCCGGCGCCAGCTTCGCGAGCGCCGCGCGCCCGGCGGCGACGTCCTGCTGGTTCCAGATCGGGTGCGTGTAGGTCATCGCCTCGCCCCAGTAGGCGAGCGCGAAGCCGGGATCGCGCGCCTGTGCGTCCAGGAAGGCTTCCTTCGCCGACGGATACTCGAACAGGTGCAGCAGCAACATGCCGCGCACGAAGGCGGACTGCGCGGCGGGATCCCGCGTGGAGGTCGGGAAGTCGAGCCGCCCCAGCGACTCGATGCGCTCGCCCGGTTCGGCTGCCGCATGCGGCTTCGGGCCGTGGGCCTGGGCCGCCGGCACGGCAAGGCAAAGCGCTACGGCGAGGAGGGACGCGGCGAAGCGGAACGGACCGGGAGAATGGGCGCGCATCGCGGACTCCGGACTCGGGCGGGAACCGCTTTATCTCGCGCGGCGGCGGCCGACGCAAGCGGCCCGCGCATCGCCCGGCGGACGCTCAGGGCGCGGCAGCGACCCGGTTGCGCCCCTGTTCCTTGGCCCGGTAGAGCGCCCGGTCGGCCGCGGCGAGCATGTCCACCACCGCCGATCCGCTGCCACCCTGCGCCACGCCGGCGCTGAAGGTGCAGCGGAACGGCCCGTCGGCCCCGGCGAAGGCGATCTGCTCGAAGCGCTTGCGGATGCCCTCGACGATGACCACGGCTTCGGCGACCTCGCAGTGCGAGAGCACCACCAGGAACTCCTCGCCGCCGAGGCGGCCCACGCCGTCGATCGCGCGCAGGCGCTGCCGCAGCAGGTTGGCCAGCGCGCGGATCACCACGTCGCCCACCAGGTGCCCGCGGGTGTCGTTGACGTGCTTGAAGTGGTCCAGGTCGATCATCACCGCGCAGGTCGGCGCCTGCGCCCGCTGCGCGCGCTCGAGCTCGGCCGCCAGGTGCTCCTTGATGAAACTGTGCTTGAGCACCCCGGTCAGCGTGTCCTTGGAGGCGGTATCCACCATCTGCCGCGCGCGCCGGCCGTTGGCGACCACCGTGGCGATCAACTCCTTGGCGTCGATCGGCTTGGAGATGAAGGCCTCGCCGGCCGTGCGCGTGGCCAGCAACCGATCGGCGCCCTCGCTCTGCGTGGACATGTAGACGATCGGCACGTGCAGCCATTCCTCGTTCATGCGGATGATCTGCGCGAGCTCCGGGCCGGTGCATTGCGGCATGCGGATGTCCATCAGCACCAGCTCCGGGCGGAAACGCGGCAGCAGCGCCAGCGCTTCCGACGGCTGGTTGGCGGTGGCAACGACCATGCTGGCCGCTTCCAGGATCCGGCTGCAGCCGGCCAGCAGGTCCTCGTCGTCGTCCACCAGCATCACCCGCAGACCCTCGCGGCGGCGGCGCTCGATCAAATAGTGCATCCGCGATTCCATCGCCGGCAGATCGAGCGGATCGAGGAAGAAGCCCTCGGCGCCTGCGCGCACCGCGGCGAGGTAGTCGGAGAAGTCGGCCTGGTCGGCCACCAGCAGCGTCGGCGCCGGATCACCCTGCGCGCGCCGCATGTCGCGCACGGCTTCGATGTCGTCGCGCCCGTTCTGAACCCGCACCACCAGCGCCGCCGGTTGCAACTGGTCCACCACCGGCTCCAGGTCCGCGGCGGCATTGAAGACCCGCGTGCGGTAGCCGAAGCCCTGCAAGCCCTGCACCATCTGCGCGGAAAAGGCCGGATCGGCCGACACCACGCATACCAGCGGACTGTCGGGCTCGATCGACGGCGGGTCGAGCCGGGCGTCGAGCTGGGCGTCGGGGGTGACGTCGAGCGATTGCGCGAAGTCGCGCGCGGCCGCCAGCAGGGCCGCCTGTTGCGGGCCGGGCACGCGTCCGCCCGGGCCCACCACCGCCGCCGCGGCGAGTTGCCCCAGCCGCCGCGCCTGCAGGCCCAGCGCATGGAAGCCGAGGGTACCGGCGGTTCCGGCGAGGCGATGCAACAGCGAGCCGACCTCGTCGATGGCCGGGCCCTCGCCGCCACCGGTCTCGCACAGCTCGAGTATCCTGCGTGCGTCGTCGCGGGCGCGGGCGACGAAGCGTTCCCGCAGCGGCCCGAGTTCGGGCCGTGCCGACTCCGGCTGGCTCATCGCGGCGCGATCCGCTGGATGCGATCGGCCAGTGCGAAGGCGTCGAAGGGCTTGTGGATGATCGCCGCGGCCCCCGCCTCGACGATGCGCTGCAGTTGCTCGGGATCCTCCATGCCGGTGGCGAAGGCCACCGTCACGTGCGAGAGATCCATGCGCTCACGCAGGCGCGCGATGGTTTCCAGCCCGCCCATGCCCGGCATCAGCAGGTCCACCAGGATCACGTCCGGCTCGAAGCCGGGGATGACCTCCAGCGCCCGCGCACCGGATGCGCAACTCTCCACTTCCATCCCGGCGGTGGCCTGCAGGGCCAGCCGCACGATGGCGAGCAGGTCATCGTCGTCGTCTACATGGGCCACGCGAAGGGGAGAATGGGGCACGCGACAGCACCTCGCTGCTGAGCAAGGAATATGCCCGACCCGCCCTGAACGGCATTCGTCCCGCGGCGCCGGCCCGCGCGCCGCGCCGCCTATTCGTGTCTCATTTCAGCAACGCATCAGCGGCGCAGCACCCACCAACTCGCCAGCACCACCACGGCGGCCGCGGCCAGCGGCTTGCCGCGGCCCGACTTCCCCAGATCCTGCACCAGGCCTTCGACCACGTTCACGCGGTCGGCGGCCATCAGCATCAGCCAATGCCGCACGTCGTTCTCGCTGCGGCGGAATGCGCGCTTGCGGATCGCCCCGCTCAGGCCCGAGGGCGGCACGCTGGTGCCGAAGACCGGCGTGATGCCCGGGCGTTCGGTGGAATGCAGCACGAGCACCTCGCTGCGCTGCTGCTCGGGCTGGCCACGCGGAGGATTCTCGAGCCGCGGCGGCGTGCGTTCCTTCGGGTAGGCGGGCCGGTTGGCCGGGTCGAGGTCCGCGCCCCACCCGGGAATCGCGTCCAGGTCTGGCCTTCGTCCCATCGCCGAGTCCTTCAATGCGGCCTGCTGGATTCCTTGCTGCGCCATGGCGTTCTCCCTTTCCATTTCAATGCACGCTCGCCGCCGAGGGCGGGAGCAGCACGGTCTTGATGCAGTTGTCGAGCTTGCGCGAGAAGATCTCGTAGGCCTCGGCCACCTCCTCGAGCGGCACGCGGTGGGTGATCACCTGCTTGGGATCCACGCGCCCGGACTGGATGTGTTCGATCAGCCGCGGCAGGTGGCGCTTCACGCTGGCCTGGTTCATGCGCAGCGTCAGGCCCTTGTTGATGGCGTTGCCGATCGGCACCGCGTTGAACGTGGGCCCATAGACCCCGACGATCGACACCGTGCCGCCCTTGCGCACGCTGTTGATGGCCCAGTGCAGCGCGGTGGCCGCGCCGGCCTGCAGCTTGAGCTTCACCCCGGTGAGGGTCTGGGCGAAGTTGCCGGCGGCCTCGCAGCCGACCGCGTCGATGCAGACGTCGGCGCCGAGGCCGTCGGTCATGGCCTTGATGTGTTCGGCCATGTCCTTGACGTACTTGAAGTCCACGGTCTCCGCCGGTCCGAACCGGGAAACGAAGTCCAGCCGGTACTCGACGTGGTCCACGACGATCACCCGGCCGGCGCCGAGCAGCCAGGCGCTGCGCGCCGCGAAGATGCCCACCGGGCCGGCGCCGAACACCACCACGGTATCGCCCTCGCGGATGTCGCCCATCTCGGCCGCCTGGTAGCCGGTGGGGAAGGCGTCGGTGAGCAGCACGGCGTCCTCGATGTGCATGCCAGCCGGAATCACCGTCGGGCCGACGTCGGCCATCGGCACACGCACGTATTCGGCCTGGCCGCCGTCGTAGCCACCGGCGGTGTGCGAATAGCCGTAGATCCCGCCAACCGCGGTCGCCTCCGGGTTGGTGTTGTGGCAGTTGCCATACAGTTCCCGCTGGCAGAAGAAACAACTGCCGCAGAAGATGTTGAAGGGCACCAGCACCTGTTGCCCGACCTGCAGGTTCTCTACCGACGGACCGACCTGCTCGACCACGCCGGTGAACTCGTGCCCGAAGATCGAGCCGACCCGGGTGTCGGGAACCAGCCCGTGGTAGAGGTGCAGGTCGGAACCGCAGATGCAGGACCGCGTGACCCGCACGATGGCGTCGTTGGGGTGCTCGATCTCCGGTTCCGGCCGTTCGTCGACGCGCACCTTGTAGGGCCGCCGGTAGTTCATCGCGAGCATCGCCACTGTCTCCTGGCGCGGGCCCGGCGCCCGCCTCGCCGGGGACGACGCAAGGCGCGTGCCAGCCAAGGGGGCGCGGTCGCCGATTTACACGCCCGCCCGGGAGCGCCGGCCCGGCCTGGCCGGCCGCCAGCGGGGTTCACGTTGCATCTGTGTAGGAAGATGCCTCGAAAGGAGGCCAGTCGTGAACGGCAAGATCCTGCCCGACCTCGATTTCGCCTCGCTGTCGCTGGAGCCGGCGGAACCCGCGGCACCGGTCGCCGCCGAACCGGTGACCGGGCGCGCGCGCTTCGACATCGACCTGCGCAGCGGCCGCGAGCGACGCCAGCAGGCCGACCGCCGCCAGGAATTGCGCTTCCAGGCCGATCGCCGCAGCGGCGCCGACCGCCGACCGCGCCGCGGCTGGGAACCCGGCAGCAACCTCTAGGACCGGCGGCGCCGCGGCGACGGCGCTCAGCCGCATTTGCTTTAGCCGCAGTTCAGGCAGGTCTGGCAGCCGTCGAGCAACACGAGCGCCCGCGCCTGGCACTTGCCGCAGGCGGTCGCACCGATCGGAAAGCCGTCGGCCGCCGGCGCGGAAGGCCCGGCGGCCTCCACCGCGGCGCGCTTGTCGGCGACCAGGGCGCGCTGGTTCGCATCGAGTTCGGGCCTCGTCAACAGGCCGATGCCGCGCAGGTGGGTCTCCAGCACGCTGCCGATCTCGGCCACGATCGAGGGCATGTAGAGGCCGCCGGCCTTGAAGTAGCCTCCGCGCGGGTCGAACACCGCCTTGAGCTCCTCCACCAGGAAGGCGACGTCGCCACCCTTGCGGAAGACGGCGCTCATGATGCGGGTCAGGGCCACGATCCACTGGAAGTGGTCCATGTTCTTGGAATTGATGAAGACCTCGAAAGGCCGCCGGACCTCATGCTCGGTTCCGGCATTGAGCACGAGGTCGTTGACCGTCACGTACAGCGCGTGCTCGACGAGCGGCGACTTGATCTTGTAGGTGCTGCCGAGCAGGACCTCGGGCCGCTCGAGCTGCTCGTGCATCTGCACGGGCGCGGCGCTCGCCGGCGCGGCGGGCTGCGCAGGCTCAGGGCTGGGCGCGGCGGGCGCGGCCGGCGCCGACGTGGGCGCCACCGAGAATCCGACGATCTTGCGGGTGATGCGGATCGGCATGGGCGGGCTCCGGGAGCAGGAGTCTACTCCCGGCGGCCCGCCCGGCCGGGACCGTCAGCGGCGGCCACCCGTGCCGCCGCGGGCGCCGGTGGATTTGCGCGCGCCGGCGGATTTGCGCGTGCTCGCCTTGCGGGCGCCTCCGCGGGTCGACTTGCTGGCCGCGCCGCCCTTGGCGCCGGCGATCGAACGCCGCGCCGAGGTCGTGGCCTCCTTCACGGCCCGCGTGGTCTTGCGTGCCGTCTTGCGTGCGGCGCCCGTCGCCTTGCGCGCCGTGCTGGCGGTACGGCGCGATGCACCGGTCGCGGCCTTGCGGGTCGCGGTGACGGCCCGGCCGACCGTGCGCCCGGCGGCGCGCGCGCTGGACGTGGTGGACTTGCGTGCCGTCGACTTGCGGGCCGTGGACTTGCGGGCCGTGGATTTGCGCGCGCCTGCTCCCGTGGTCCGCTTCGCCGTGGCCGCCTTGCGCGCCGTGCTGGCCTTCTTCGCGGCGGTCGACTTGCGGGCCGTGCTGGCCTTCTTCGCGGCAGTCGACTTGCGCGCCGTGCTGGCCTTCTTGGCGGTGGTCGACTTGCGCGCCGTGCTGGCCTTCTTCGTCGCCGTCGACTTGCGGGCCGTGCTGGCCTTCTTCGCGGCCGTCGACTTGCGCGCCGTGCTGGCCTTCTTCGCGGCCGTCGACTTGCGCGCCGTGCTGGCCTTCTTCGCGGCCGTCGACTTGCGGGCCGTGCTGGCCTTCTTCGCCGCGGCCGACTTGCGTGCGGTGCCACCCGACGACTTCTTCGCCGCGGCGGACTTGCGGGCCGTGCCGCCCGAACTGCGGCGTTCGGCGGCGGCGACCCGGCGACGGGCCCCGGCCACGGCATCGCCCACCGTCTCGCTGGCGCTGCGGGCTACCTTCGCGACCCGCTTGCGGATCGGCGCAGTCGCGCCGGCGACCATTTCGCCCGCGTCGCGGGCCGCGCGCGACACGTCGTCCACCACGGTGGACGTGGCTTGCGTCACCGTGTCCACGGCGCTCGACAGCGCGCCGGTGATTCCATTGCCGTTGCCATTCGTGCTCATGAAACAACCTCCATGTCGGGATCGAAGTACCGGGACTGCGCGGATGCGGGTGCAGCGAGCGAAGCGTACGCCGCGCATTCAGTATCGTGAGTGAACGAATCCGGCGTATCCTGCAACAAACCACCGATGGAGCGAATGCGATGGGCAGTGACAAGACGGGCAAGTTCATCCTCCGCGTCGTGCTCGGCGTGATCGTCCTGCTGCACGGCATCGGCAAGTTGCAGGGTGGCATCGCGCCGATCGCCGGCATGGTCACCGCCAACGGGCTGCCGGCCTGGGTGGCCTACGGCGTCTACGCCGGCGAGGTGATCGGCCCGCTCCTGCTGATCGCCGGCTTCTATGCCCGGGTCGGCGCCGCGCTGATCGCCATCAACATGCTGTTCGCGCTGTTCCTGGCCCATCGAGCCGAGGTGTTCGCCCTGTCCGCGCAGGGCGCCTGGGCGATCGAGACCCAGGCGCTGATGCTGTTCGCGGCGATCGCGCTGGTGATGATGGGCCCCGGCAAGCCTTCGATCAACGACAAGTGACCCGGCCTCGCGCTACTGCGCGAGGAAACCCCCGTCCGCGGGGAAATACGCACCGTTGATCAGCCGCGCCCTTGGGCTGGACAGGAACATCACCAGGTCGGCGACCTCGTCCGGCTCGCCAATGCGTCCCATCGGGTGCAGCGTCGCCAGGTGCGCCAGGTAGGCGGGGTCCTCGCCGATCATCGGCGTGCGGACGAAGCCCGGGCCGACCGCGTTGATGCGCACGCCCTCGCGGGCGTACTCGATCGTCGCGGTGCGGGTCAGGCCGAGCACGCCGTGCTTGGAGGCGGTGTAGGCCGCGGCCGTCGCCCAGCCCACCTGGGCCAGGATCGAGGCGATGTTGACGATGGCGCCGCCGCGCCCGGTCATCCGCGGGATCTGGCAGTGCATGCCGAGGAAGACGCCGGTGAGATTGACGTCCAGCACCTGCCGCCACTGCGCCTCGGTCAGGTCGGCGACCGGGTGCAGCTCGCCGGCGATGCCAGCGTTGTTGCAGGCCACGTCGAGCGCGCCGAAATTCTCGACCGCGGCGGCTGCGAGGGCCTCGTGATCGGCCAGCCGCGCCACGTCCGCCTGCCGCGCCAACCCGCGCAGGCCGGGCACGGCCTCGCACGCCAGCGCCAGCGTCTGCTCGCATCCGGCCAGGTCTCGATCAGCCAGCACCAGGTTCATGCCTTCGCGCGCGTAAGCCAGCGCGATCGCGCGGCCGATGCCGGAAGCCGCACCGGTCACCAGGGCGGTCTTGCCGCTGAGTTGCAGGTCCATGGCGATCTCCCTGGCGATTCGTGCGCCCAGCCTAGACCCGCCAGCGCCATCGTGACTTGATCTCGATCAGCGGGCGGTCGCCGGACCTGAATCGCGCAGGGCCGGGAAAGCGGCGGTAACGTTCCGTTCGCACCTGCCGAGACGGCAACGACTACCCTTGCCGGATGATTTCGCAGGATGACTTCGACGAGGCGCGCGCCGACTCCTTCGACGACGGGGGCGATGCCCGCCGGGCCCAGGCGCCGATCAAGGGCCGCGGCGCGGCCTCGCGTCCGGCCGGTCGTTTCGAGAAGCAGGTGCGCGTCGGCCAGGACGATGGATGGGGCTCGGTGTACGCGGAGGAGGAGGCGCTGCCGCCGCTGGCCACCACCGTCACCGAGGAGCGCGCGCGCAGCATCGTCAGCCACAACCAGTCGCCGGACGTGGGCTTCGACCAGTCGGTCAATCCGTATCGCGGTTGCGAGCACGGCTGCGTCTACTGCTTCGCACGCCCAACCCACGCCTACCTCGACCTCTCGCCGGGGCTCGACTTCGAGACGCGTCTCTACGCCAAGACCAATGCGGTGGAGCGCCTGCGCGAGGAACTGGCGAAGCCGGGCCATCGGCCCTCGCCGATCGCGCTGGGCATCAACACCGACGGCTACCAGCCGATCGAGAAACGCTACGCGCTGACGCGCGGGCTGCTCGAGGTGCTGGCGGAGGCGCGGCACCCGGTGCACATCGTCACCAAGAGCGCGCTGGTCCTGCGCGATCTCGACCTGCTCGCGCCGATGGCCGCGCAGGGCCTGGCGCAGGTGCACCTGTCCGTCACCACGCTCGACAACCGCCTGTCGGCGAAGATGGAGCCGCGCGCGGCGGCGCCGCACACGCGCATCAAGACCATCGCGGCGCTGCACGAGGCCGGCGTGCCGGTGGGCGTGCTGGTGGCGCCGGTGGTGCCGGCGATCACCGACCACGAGCTCGAGCGGATCCTGGAAACCGCGCGGGACGCCGGCGCCGCCTCGGCCGGCTACGTGCTGCTGCGGCTGCCGCACGAGCTCACGCAGCTGTGGCGCGAATGGCTCGAACTGCACTATCCGGAACGCGCCGTGCACGTGATGAGCCTCATCCAGCAGATGCGTGGCGGGAAGGATTACGACAGCCGGTTTGGATCGCGGATGCGGGGCTTGGGGCCGTTCGCGGACCTGCTCCGCCAACGCTTCACAAAAGCCCACAAACGCCTGGGCTTCGGCGACTTGCCTCCTTACGACGAAACCCTCTTCCGTCCTCCCTCGCGCCAGGGACAATTGTTCTAGATTCCGCTGCGGGGGCGACGCTTGGCGGGCTGGGGGGTAGGGGTTTCTGCGGTCCCGAATTCGGAAGCCACATCCATGTGCACCGAGTCGGGCCCGCCCGGCCATCCCTGGCCGGGCTCCTCCGAAACCCCTACCCCCCAGCCCACCAAGCGTCGAACGGCGGTATTCGAAATTTTGCGGCTGCCCGAAGACGGCCGCGCGCGGCGATCGTGCGGTGGCACGTCTTTTCATGGGTGGAGAAGGAGCGTGTTGCCCGCGCTCTCGCGGAGTACGCGATGGATTTCGCCCTACTCTTGCGCGGCGTTAGGTGGCGGGAGGGAGGGTATTCGCGCGGAGGGCGGCCATGGATGGCCGCCCGGGCCCGACTCGGTGGCCATGGACGGCGCTTCCGAGCTCGGGACCGCGCGAATACCCTCCCGCACGCCGCCTAACGCCGCCCCGCGAACACGGCGGTGAGATAAGGCGCGGTCATCGATGATGGATGAAGGGCAACGCGTGCCGGCGGAGCGGAGGCAATGATGTGGCCGCCTTCGTCGCCCGCCCCCGGCCCCATATCGATCACCCAGTCGCATTGCGCAACCACCCGCGGATCGTGTTCGACCAGCAACACCGAATGCCCCGCATCCACCAGCGCCTGCAACTGCGCCATCAGCCGGTCCATGTCGGCCGGATGCAGAGGTGTTCGCACAGCAGTTCGACCAGGGCCTGGCTGACCAGGCTGGACTTGCCCGAGCCCGACACGCCGGTCACCGCGCACAGCACGCCCAGCGGCAGGTCCGCGTCGAGGCCGCGCAGGTTGTGCAGGTGCAGTTCGCGCAGTTGCAGCCAGTCGCGGGGCGCCCGCGTCTGTCGTAGAGGCGATGGGTCGAGCCCGGCACCGAAGAGGTAGCGCGCGGTGTGGGATTCGGCGACCTTGGCCAGTCCCGAAGGTTCTCCACTGTAAAGGACGCGACCGCCCGCCTCGCCCGCACCGGGGCCGACATCCACCAGCCAGTCGGCGCGACGCATGGTCTCCAGGTCGTGTTCGACCACGTAGACGCTGTTGCCGGCATCGCGCAGGCCGGCCAGCGCCTCCAGCAGGGCTTCGCCGTCGGCCGGATGCAAACCTGCGGTCGGTTCGTCGAGTACGTACACGACGCCGAACAGGATCGAGCGCAACTGCGTGGCCAGGCGCAGGCGCTGCAGTTCGCCGGGCGAGAGCGTGGGCGTGCGCCGATCAAGCGACAGATAGCCCAGCCCCAGGGCCTCCAGCCCGCGCAGGCGCACCACCAGTTCCCCGGCGATGCGCTGCGCCGCCAACTGCTTTTCTTCGCCGGCGGACGCGTCGTCGAGCCGACCTGAGGCTACCGGTTCCAGGCGCTCGCGCAGGCGCGCCAGCGGCAAGCGCGAGACCGCGCCGATGTCGAGTCCCGCCACGGTCACCGCCATCGCCGCGGCGCGCAGGCCGCTGCCCTGGCAGTCCGGGCAATCCTGCGTGGACAGGAATCGCGACACGCGCCGGCGCATGCGCTCGCTGTGGCTGCTGGCGAAGGTGTGCAGCACATAACGACGCGCACCCATGAAGGTGCCCATGTAGCTGGGCTCGGTCTTGCGGCGCAGCGCGGTGCGCGTCTCGGCCGGGGTGAAGCCGGCGTACACCGGCACCGTCGGCTGTTCCTCGGTGAACAGGATCCAGTCGCGGGCCTTGCGCGGCAGCTTCTTCCACGGCGTGTCGACGTCGTAGCCGAGGGTGACCAGGATGTCGCGCAGGTTCTGCCCCTGCCAGGCCGGCGGCCAGGACGCGATCGCGCGCTCGCGGATCGTCAACGAAGGATCGGGCACCATCGCCGCCTCGGTGACTTCGTGCACCACGCCCAACCCGTGGCAGCGCGGGCAGGCGCCCTTCGGCGTGTTGGGCGAGAAGTCGTCGGCGTAGAGCATCGGCGCGTTGCGCGGATAGCGCCCGGCGCGCGAATACAGCATGCGCAGCAGGCTCGAGAGCGTGGTCACGCTGCCGACGCTGGAGCGCGCGCTGGCGGCGCCGCGCTGCTGCTGCAGGGCGACGGCGGGTGGCAGGCCCTCGATCGAATCGACGTCGGGGACGCCGACCTGGTCGATCAGCCGGCGCGCATAGGGCGCGACGGATTCGAAATAGCGGCGCTGTGCCTCGGCGTAGATGGTGCCGAAGGCCAACGACGATTTGCCCGACCCGGAAATACCGGTGAACACCACCAGCGCATCGCGCGGCAGGTCGAGGTCGACGTCCTTGAGGTTGTGCTCGCGCGCGCCACGCACGCGCACGCAGTCGCCCGGTCCGCGATCCTTGCGGACCGGGCGACGACCGGGCTTAGCGGGCGTCCCTGCCAGGGCGATCGGCCTGCTTGCGGCGCGCGCCAACCGGCAGCCCGTCCGGCGCCAGGCCCGGCTCGTCTTCGGCCTCGGTGGACATCGCCGACACCACCGAGGTCAACAGGCCCGGGGCGGCCGCGTCCTCGCGTTCGAGCAGCGACGGGTCGTCCATCAGTTCCTGCTTGCGCGCTTCCATGCGTTCACCGAGCTCCTTCAGCGCTTCCAGGCCGAGCAGTTCGCGGGCGCGCGGGAACATCTCCTTCTCTTCCTCCTGCGCGTGGTGCTCGATCAGCTCCTTGAGCACCTTGGCGCGGCCGCCGAACTGGTCGGTGTCCACGTCGGTCGCCAGCAGGTCGGGCAGCACCAGCTCGCCGGCGGCGCGGTGTTCTTCCATCGCCTCGAAGAACATGGTTTCGTCCTCGTGCTTCTCGCCGGCTTCGCGGAACGCGGGATAGAAGATCTCCTCCTCGATGGTGGTGTGCACCTTGAGCTCGAGGGCGATCTTCTGCAGCAGTTCCGTGCGCGTTTTGCTGGCGCGATGGGTGGTATCGGCCAGCTCGTCCAGCATGCCGCGGACTTTCTCGTGGTCGCTCTTCAACAGCTCGATGGCATTCATTGCGGACGTCCGTGTCGTGTGGGGTGGCGCTATCGTGGGCGAAGCGCGCATTACGCCCACTGAATCGCCGGGGGACGTGCGACCAGGGCACATTCCCTGCGGAATGCACGATGGGCAACGCAAGGCCATGCAGCCTGCACGGTCCCGGAAACAGCCCGTGGCGCGGCGTGAAATGCTGCGGCATGCTGCGTTTTTCCGACCAGCACGGCCTGACGTGGATATGGCGGTGGGTGCCCCGACGGTGCGCGAGATGCGTGCGCTCACAGAAGCCTTCGACTGGGGCACGACCCCGCTCGGCGCTCGTGCCGCGTGGTCGCCCGCGCTGCGAGCCACGGTGGAGATGGTGCTCGAGTCCAACCACCCGATGTTCGTGTGGTGGGGACCGGAGCTGGTGCAGTTCTACAACGACGCCTACCGCCAGACGATGGGGCCGGAGCGCCATCCGAGCGCGCTCGGCCAGCGCGGCCGCGAGTGCTGGGAGGAGATCTGGCCGGTCATCGGGCCGCAGATCGAGAGCGTGCTGGCCGGTGGCCCGGCGACCTGGCACGAGGACCAGCTGGTGCCGGTGACGCGCTTCGGCGCGCGGCGCGACGTCTGGTGGACCTATAGCTACAGCGCGCTTCGCGACGAAGGCCGCATCACCGGCGTGCTGGTGGTGTGCAGCGACGTTACCGAGGCGCATCTTTCGCGGATCGAGCAGGAACGGCTCACCGAGGCGCTGCGCGCCGAGGCCGAGCATCGGCGTTTCGAGGCCGAGCGCCAGAAGCGCATGTTCCAGCAGGCGCCGGGCTTCGTCTGCATCCTGCGCGGACCGGAGCACGTGTTCGAGTTCGCCAACGATTCGTACAAGCGCCTGATCGGCCCGCGCGCACTGGTCGGCCAGCGGGTGCGCGAGGCGCTGCCGGAAGTGGTGGACCAGGGCTTCCTGTCCCTGCTCGACCGCGTGTACGCGTCGGGCCAGGCGTATTCGGCGCATGCGTTGCGGGTTTCGTTGCGCCACTCACCCGGCTCGCCGCTGGTCGAGCGCTACCTGGACTTCGTCTACCAGCCCATCGTGGAGGCCGATGGCCGGGTCTCCGGCGTCTTCGTGCAGGGATCCGACGTCACCGACCGCTACCAGGCCGAAGCCGACCTGCGCGACGCCAGCCGGCGCAAGGACGACTTCCTGGCGATGCTGGCGCACGAATTGCGCAATCCACTGGCGCCAATCTCCGCCGCCGCGCAGGTGCTGCGACTGGCCGCGCCGACCGATCCGCGCCTGCGCCAGGCTGGCGAGGTGATCGCACGGCAGGCCCGGCACATGACGGCGCTGGTGGATGACCTGACCGACGCGGCCTGCTTCGTGCGCGGGCGCGCGGTGATCGAGCACGAACGCGTCGACCTCGGCGCCGTGCTGGATGAGGCCCTCGAGCAGGTACGTCCCCTCGCCGAGGCGCGCGGCCACCAGCTGCAGGTGCGACGGGCGACGGGACCGCTGGTCCTGCATGGCGATCGTCGGCGCCTGGTCCAGGCGGTGGCGAACCTGCTGACCAACGCGGCCAAGTACACGCCGCGCCGCGGTCGCATCGAGGTCGAGCTCGGACAGCAGGCCGCGGTGTGGGCAGAACCGGCCCTGCGGCTGGTGGTGCGCGACGACGGCATCGGCATCGCCCCGCAACAGCAGTCGCGGATCTTCGAGCTGTTCTCGCAAGGCGCCGTCGGCGTGGATCCGCCGCCTGGTGGCCTGGGCATCGGCCTGGCGCTGGTGAAGGCCATCGTCGAGTTGCACGGCGGTCAGATCGCGGTGCACAGCGCCGGCCCGGGCCAGGGTGCCGAGTTCACGGTGCTGCTGCCACCCCGCGGCGCGCGCGCGAGCGAGGACGCCATCGCGCAGGACCAGCTCGCCACCTGAACTGCGGCGTACGCACGCGCGCGTCGCGCGAACGCACCGGCGCCGGGCGTGGCTACCATGGGTCGACGCGCCCACCTCGCGGCGCAGCCTGCGCATGGAGCCACGATGTCACCCTCGGGTCGCCGCTTCGCCGTCGTCCTGGCCTTGGCGACCTTCGTCGTCGTCGCCCTCGCCTGGCGGCTGGGCGAACGCCACGCGCCGGCCGCGGCGCCTGCGCCGAACGAGCTCGCCCGCCTCGCGCCGGCATGAGCCTGGCCGAGTACCGACGCAAGCGGCATTTCGGCAAGACCCGCGAGCCGGAGCCCGGCGTCGCGCCGATCGGCCAGCGGCCGATCTTCGTCGTGCAACTGCACCATGCCTCGCGCCGTCATTACGATTTCCGCCTGCAGGTCGGCGACAGCCTCAAGAGCTGGGCGGTGCCGAAGGGGCCCAGCTACGACCCCGCAGTGAAGCGCATGGCGGTGGAGGTCGAGGACCATCCGCTCGACTACGCCGGCTTCGAGGGCGAGATCCCGAAGGGCGAGTACGGCGGCGGCCATGTCGCGCGCTTCGACCATGGCGTGTGGTCCACCCCGCACGACGTCGAGGCGCAACTGGCCAAGGGCCACCTGCGCTTCGAACTGTTCGGCGACAAGCTCAAGGGCGAATGGCACCTGGTGCGCTCCGGCAAGCCGGCGAAGCAGCCGCAGTGGCTGCTGTTCAAGGAAAAGGACCAGTACGCCGGCACGCTGGAAGCCGACGACCTGCTGGGCGACGTCACCCCGGCGCCCGCGGCCGACTTGAAGCGTGCCGGCAGCGGCAAGGAGAAGAAGCTCGGCAAGTCTTCCTTGCCGGCGGCCAAACCCTCGCGCGCGCGCAAGTCGGCGCTCACGTCGGATTGGGCGGCGTTGGCCTCCGCGCTGCCCGGCGCGCGCAAGGCGAATCTCAGGGATGCCGCCTTCGAGCCGCAGCTCGCGCGCCTGGGCGATGCACCGCCCGAGGGCAAGCAATGGCTGCACGAAGTCAAATGGGATGGCTACCGCCTGGTCGCGACGGTGGTTGGCGGGCGCGCCCGGATCTGGTCGCGCAATGCGATCGAGTGGACCGACAAACTGCCTGAGATTCGCGCCGCGCTCGAGCAACTCGGGCCGCAGGCGCTGGCGGTGGACGGCGAACTGATCGCCGGCCGCGGCACCCAGGCCGATTTCAACCTGCTGCAGGCCACGCTGTCGGGCGCGCAGCCGGGCGCGCTGGCCTACGTGCTGTTCGACCTGCTGCACCTGGAAGGCGTGGACGTCGCGCGCGCGCCGCTGCTGGAGCGCAAGGCCCTGTTGGGCAAGCTGCTGGCCAAGCCGCCGAAGCACCTCGCCTTCAGTTCGCATATTCCCGGCGACGGCAGCGCCGCCTTCGCCCTCGCCAGCGAGCAGGCCTTCGAAGGCATCATCTCCAAGCGCGCGGACCGGCCCTACGTCGGCGGACGCGGCGACGACTGGCGCAAGACCAAGCGCCTGGACAGCGACGAATATGCCGTGGTCGGCTACACGCCAGGCAAGGGCTCGCGCAGCGGCTTCGGTTCGCTGCTGCTGGCGCGGCCGGATGCGAAACAGGGCTGGGTGTACGTCGGCCGCGTCGGCTCGGGCTTCAGCGAGACGCTGATCCGCGAGATCACCGCCGCCTTCCCGAAGACGACGAAGACGCCGACCGTGCACGTCGGCGAAGGCGTGGACGCGGACCTGCGGTTGGCGTCCTGGTTCGCACCGGCCTTCGTGGTGGAAGTGAACGTGCGCGGCACCGGCCGTTCCGGCGTGCTGCGGCAGCCCTCCTTCAAGGCGCTTCGACCCGACAAGTCGGTGGCCGACCTGCGCGATTCCGACCGAAGTCCTGCCGCCGTTCCATCCCGCGCCATCGAATCGCCGGCTCGTTCGGGCACCCCTCGCAAGCGCGCGCGCTCGCCCGCCCCCGCGGCGGCCCCGCGGCTCACCAGCCCCGACAAGATCGTCTTTCCCGACGACGGCATCACCAAGCGAGAGGTCGCCGATTACTACGTGGCGGTGATGGAGCATCTGCTCCCGGAAATCATCGGCCGCCCGCTGTCGGTGATCCGTTGCCCCGACGGCGCCGGCAAGCCCTGCTTCTTCCAGAAGCACCACACCGCGGGCCTGGACCACGTCGGCCTGGTCCCGCTGAAGGAGGAAGGCGGCCACGCCGGCAACTACCTGGTGGTGCGCGACCCCGCCGGTCTCATGGAGCTGGTGCAATTCAACGGACTGGAGTTCCATCCCTGGGGCTCGCATGCCGATGATCCGGACCGCGCCGACCGCGTGGTGTTCGACCTCGATCCGGGGCCCGGGGTGGACTTCGACGAGGTGAAGGCGGCGGCGGTCCACCTGCGCAAGCTGCTCGCGAAGCTGTCGCTCAAGAGCTTCCTGCGCACGACCGGCGGCAAGGGCCTGCACGTCGTGGTGCCACTGAACCCGGGCTGCGAATGGCCGCTGGTCAAGCGCTTCGCGCATGGCTTCGCCGAGGCGCTGGCGCGGTCCGAGCCGGACCGCTTCCTCGCCGTGTCCACGCTCAAGCTGCGACCGGGCAAGATCTTCGTGGACTACCTGCGCAACGGTCGCGGCGCCACCGCGGTCGCCTCGTATTCGTTGCGTGCTCGCCCCGGCGCACCGGTGGCGTTACCCCTGGCATGGACGCAGCTACCTGCGCTGCGAAGCGGCGATGCCTTCCGCGTGCGCGATGTGCCGGCGCTGCTGAAGCGACGCCGGCGCGACCCTTGGGCGGGGATCGCCACGGTCGAACAGGACCTGGCGCGCTGGTCGCAGTAGGACGGCTCAGCCGGCCGCCATCGCCTCGCACTCGGTGGCGCACTGGTCGCAGACGTCAGCGCACAGGCTCATCTGCGTGTCATCACCCATCGAGCGGCAGGACTTGGCGCATTGCCGGCAAACCTCGGCACAGGCGCCGCAGGTATGCGCGTGCACCGCGGCGCCCAGCAGCATGGTGTCCGCGGAGGTCATGCAGATCGACGCGCACGCCGCCAGCAGGCCGATGTGTTCCTTGGAGGCATGCGGTCCGCCGAGGCCGAGGCAGTGATGCATCGTGCGCAGGCATTCGGCATGGCAGGACAGGCAGGCGTCGATGCAGGCCTGCATGCTGGTGTCGGAGCTTGAACGGGAAGGCGTGTCCATGACGAGTCCTTTCATCATGTTCGGCCTGGCTTGGTGCGGCCGGGTCACCCTGGGCGCATCGCTGCACCCGCTGCGATCCCGGAGTATGCGCAGGCGGGGCTGAAGTCCTGCGAAACCACCGCCGCCAGTTGCGATGACCGCGCGCGCGCGCTGCTTATCATGTCGGCATGCCTTTGAACCTGGTTGAATTCGGACAGCACGCCGATGGCAGCGCCGCGTTTGCCTTCCGCCTGCGCAGCGCCAGCCTCGATGCGTGGTTCATCGAACGCGGCGCATCGCTGGTGCGCCTGCGCGCGCCCGACCGGTCCGGCGTGCCCGGCGACGTCGTACTGGGCTTCGACGCCTGGCACGGCTACCAGCAGTCGCATCCGTACCTGGGCGCCGTGGTCGGCCGCCACGCCAACCGGATCCGCGACGCCCGCTTTCCGCTCGACGGACGCATCGTGCGGCTGGCACCCAATGACGGATCGCACCACCTGCACGGCGGGCCGACCGGCCTGGACCGGCGCGACTGGCGCGCCAGCGTGCTCGACGACGGCGACTCGCCCGCGATCGAATTCGCCGTGCACAGCGAGGACGGCGACCAGGGCTATCCCGGCGCGCTGGAAGCACGCGTCTGCTACCGCCTCGATGGCGCGCGACTGCAGATCGACTACCTGGCCGCGAGTACGGCGCCGACGCCGGTGAACCTCACCCAGCATGCCTACCTCGACCTCTCGGGCAATGGCGACATCCGTGGCCACCAGCTGCAGCTGGCCGCGGACCGCTACCTGCCGGTGGATGCCGGACTGATTCCCACCGGCGAACTGCGTCCGGTCGACGGCACGCCCTTCGACTTTCGCGGCGGCGCCTCCATCGGCGAGCGTCTCCAGGCGCTGGCGTCCGCGGAGCCGGAATCACCCGGCTTCGACCACTGTTTCGTGTTGCAGGGCAGCGCCGGCCGGATGCGTCCGGCGCTGCGCCTGTCGGACCCCGCCAGTGGGCGAAGCCTGCGCTTGCTCACCGACCAGCCCGGCCTGCAGCTGTACACCGGCAACTTCCTCGACGGCAGCTTGCTCGGGCGCGGCGGACGGGCGCTGCAAAGGCACGCTGGAGTATGCCTGGAAGCGCAAGGCTTCCCCGACGCACCGAACCAGCCGCGCTTTCCGGACGCCATCCTGCGGCCGGGCGCGGTGTACCGGCAGTCGACCGTGCTTGAGTTCAGCGCTGCCTGAGGCAGGTGGCGCCGGGGCATGGATCAGGGCGTGCGGCCGCGCGTGATCCAGGGCGAAGGCGTGTCCGACCGAGGCCGCAGGCCGCTTGTCTTGCCCACCAGCAAGTCGGAAAAATCGATGCGCCCGTCGTGGTTGCGGTCGAGCACCGCGCTGAGCAATCCGCCGCCGACGCCACCCTTGCGCTCGATCTGCTGCTGCTCGCGCTCCAGCCGCTCTTTCAGCGCATCGGGCGAGGGCGGCGCGGCGGCAGCGGACCCGGCGCGGCCGGCGCGCGTGAACACCTGCTTGGCGACATAGGCCATCGCCACCGGCGCCAGCCAGCGCAGCAGCGTTTGCGCGTGGTCGGGCGCGACACCGCTGGCCGTGGCGAGGCCTTGCGCAGCGACGGGCTGGCGGGCCCCGAACACATGGCGGAGGATGCGATCGCCCTTCTGCCCGCCTTCCACCGCAGAACCGAGCACGCTCTGCGGATCCTGGCCCATGTGGTCGCGCTCCAGCGCGCCGAACAGGTTGCGCGCGCCCTCGGGTCGGCGCGAGTAGCGGCCGAACCCACCCAGCAGCAGTGGCAAGGCAGCTGCCACCGCGCCCGCTGCCTGGCCGGTGGACAGTCCCAGCCGCTGGCCGATCAGGTTCATCGGCTGGCCCTGCAACTGGTCCAGCAGCCCTTGCGTCATCGAGGTCATGGCGAGCGTCCTTGCTGCGAGTGCTGCAATGTAGGCGCGGCGCCCTGTGTCGGCGCTGAACTCTTGCATGCGTGCATCGCGATTCACGCGTTGATGAAGGCGAGTCCCGCCGTCGCCGTCTCGTTCCATCGTGATTCATCGCTGCCGCCGCAGCATCCGCCCATGGACGAGAAAGCGCTGGTGTTGGTGGTGGACGACGAGGCTTCGAGCCGCGAACCGCTGGTGTTCATGTTGCAGGGCGAGGGCTATCGCACTTCGACCGCCTCCAACGGCCGCGCCGCGCTGGCGGCGATCGCCCGGCAAGCGCCCGACCTCATCCTGCTCGATGTCACCATGCCAGGCATGGACGGCTACGAACTCGCAACGCTGCTCAAGGCCAATCCGAGCACCGCCACCATCCCGATCGTGATGGTCACCGGCTTCACCGGTCGCGCAGCCCGCGTGGTGGGCCTCAATGCGGGCGCGGAAGACATCCTGTCCAAGCCGGTGGATTCCGCGGAGCTCGCGCTCAAGGTGCGGAACCTGCTTCGCCTGCGGATGAATGCGCTTGCCCAGCCGATAGCGCCTGCGCTGCACGCGCCCAGGCCCTGATCACCAGGCCCCGATGACCGCCTAGCCCGTCCCCGGGCCCTGCCGGTCGGCGTCCACGTTGGCGCGCCGGATCGCCTCGAGCTCGGCTGAAATACATTCGGGATCCACCGGCTTGGTGAGGTGGGCATCGAAGCCGGCGTCACAGGTATGTCGCTTGTCGCCCTCCTGGCCCCAGCCCGTGAGCGCGACCAGCACGATGTCGCCACCACCCGGCAGTTCACGCAGGCGGCGGCAGACTTCCAGGCCATCGATGCCTGGCAGTCCGAGGTCGAGCAGGGCGATCGAAGGACTCCGCTCGCTGGCCGCCTGCAGGGCCGACTCGCCGTCGTAGGCCACCCGGACCACGTGCCCCGCCAGGCGCAGCAGGCTGGCCAGGCTGTCGGCGGCATCCCGGTTGTCGTCGAGCACCAGGATGTCCTGCCCCGGCGCGAGGTCTTCCGCCACCTGCGGGGGTGCCGGTCCCTGTTGCGCCCTGCCCTGTCGCGGCAGCACCAGCGTGAACACACTGCCCGCCCCGACGCCCGCGCTGCTGACCTCGACATGGCCGCCGTGCATCTCGACAAGCATGCGCACCATCGTCAGCCCGATGCCGAGCCCGTCCCGCGAGCGCCCCGGCAACTGGCCAGCCTGCGCGAACAGCTGGAACACCTCGTCCTGCTTGTCGTGGGCGATGCCGATGCCATCGTCCGCCACGCTGATCCGGCACTCGCCGGGCGGCGTGGCGACGCTGAGCTCGATGTTCCCACCGTCCTGGGTGTAGCGCGTGGCGTTGAGCAGCAGGTTGGAAATGGCCTGCGCCAGCCGCGCGTGGTCGGCGTACAGCAGCAGCGGGTCCGGCGGCAGCGACACCGTCAGCTGCTGCTTCGCGCGGGCGATCAGCGGGCGCGCCGACTGCACGGCCGTCTCGACCACTGCCGCAAGTTCCAGCGGCTCCGGCCTGAACTCGATCTTGCCCTTGGCGATGCGCGCCACGTCGAGCAGGTCGTCGATCAGCCGCACCATGTGCGCGACCTGGCGCTTCATCACCTCGCGCGCATGGGCGGCGTCGGCCGCCGGCAGGCGCGGGTCGTCGAGCAGGTGAAGGGAACTGCGGATCGGCGCCAGCGGGTTGCGCAACTCGTGCGCGAGGATCGAGAGGAACTCGTCCTTGCGTTGTTCGGCGACGCGCCGTTCCTCCTCGATGCGGTGCTTGCCGGTGACGTCGGTGACGACCTTGGAGTAGCCACAGAACTCGCCATCCTCGCCGCGCAGCGCGGTGAGCACGCCCGTGCCCCAGAGCAGCGAGCCGTCGCGGCGGCGCATCGGGCTGTCCTCGAGCACCGAGCCGTGGTTGCGGGCATCGAACAGGTCGCGCTTCACCGCCTCGTGGCGGTCCGGCGGATAGAGGATGGTAATCGGCTGGTCCAGTACCTCGGCCTCGGCGAACTGGAACAGGCGCTCGGCGCCGCTGCTCCAGCCGGTGATCTGTCCGCCGGTGTCGAGCATCAGGATCGCGATGCCGGTGCCGCCTTCCATCAGCAGCGAGAACTTGCGCTGGCTGTCGCGCAACGAGGCCTCGCTGCGCTTCTGCTGGTCGATGTCCACCAGAACCAGCACGGCGCCATTGATCTCCCCGCCGGAGGTGCGGAACGGACGGATGCGCAGCGAATGCCAGCGGCCGCTGCGGTCGCGCACGTCGCGGTCGGGCACGGGGATGCCGCGCATCGCCTGGTACAGGGCCGACTCCAGGTCCTCGGTGCTGAAGCTGAGCTTGAGGTTGCCCAGCGGACGCCCGAGGTCGGTGCTGATCAGGCTGAACAGCCCCTGCGCGGCGGGCGTGAAGCGACGGATCCGCAGGTCCTGGTCGACCATCACCAGCGCCATCTGGGTGCTGGCGACGATGTTGACGAGGTCGTCGTTGGCCTTGGCCAGCTGCTCGTGTCGGTTGGACAGCTCCTCGTTGACCGAGAGCAGTTCCTCGTTCGCCGACTCCATCTCCTCCTTGGTGGTCTGCAGCTCCTCGTTGATGCTTTGCAATTCCTCGTTGGCCGACTGCGCCTCCTCGTTGGACGACTGCAGTTCCTCGTTGGCGGCGTCGCGCTGCTCCAGCAGCGCGTGCAGGTAATCGCGGGTGGCGTTCAATTCCTGCACGAGCCGGGCGATTTCCAGGCGCTGGGAATCCTCGCCGGCGGCCTCGACCATTGGTGCCGGGGCCACCTCGGCGCGCGGCGTCGATTCACCCTGCGGCCGGAACACCACCAGGAAATGCGGGTCATCCGCGGACTCGCCCTGCACCGGCAGCACGTCGATCTGCACGCTGCCCACGACGCCAGCGGCGTCGGTAACGGCGGCGCGCGTCGAGACCGGCACCTCGGCCTGGCGGGCCCGTTGCATCACCTCGCGCAGCGGCACCAGCAAGCCCTCTCGCGCCATCTTGTACAGGTTGAGGCTGGGCTTGCCGCCGCCCATCAGCAGGAAAGGTGCGCTGTCGCCGCGGAAATGCAGGATCTCGGCATCCCGATCCACCAGCACGGCGGCCGGAACGTAGCGCGCGAGCAGCAAGCGGTCGGCGTCACGTTGGGGGTCGTGGGGAACCACGGTCGCCACCGGCCGCGGCGTCGGCACCGGGCTGCGAGCAAGCGGCGCGCGAACAGCGGCCACCGACAAGGCGTGGTGGCCGGCAGCCGGCTTGGAGCGGTAGATACGATGACGCGAATCCAGGGTCTCGAACAGGTTGTCGAAGTTGCCCACGGTTTCGGCGCTGCCCAGCCACAGGAAGCCCCCGGGATTGAGCGCGTAGTGGAACAACGGCAGCACCCGCTGCTGGAGTACCGGCTCCAGGTAGATCAGCAGGTTGCGGCAGCTGATCAGGTCCATGCGCGAGAACGGCGGGTCG
>CAMPGW010000023.1 GCA_946885735.1 uncultured Gammaproteobacteria bacterium | reverse complement strand
AACCGGCAATGCGCGTGTCGCGGGCGAACATGGGGGCTTCCTGGGGCGGGCGGGAGACCTGAAATTGTAGCGCCGGCAGGGATTTAGGGCCATCTCGGCTGGCGCGCCGGGCCCCGATCGGGGATAATCGCGGCCATTCTCCGCCGGACCGTGGGAGCGGCCAGTCGCCGCGCTTCCGCCTGCCCGGCCGCGGCCGGTCGCCATGGCCTGCCGCCCCATCGCGAGGTCAGCATGCAATACATCTACACCATGATCGGCGTCAGCAAGGTCGTGCCGCCGAAGCGCGAGATCATCAAGGACATCTCGCTGAGCTTCTATCCCGGGGCCAAGATCGGCCTGCTGGGCCTGAACGGCGCCGGCAAGTCCACCGTGTTGCGGATCATGGCCGGCGTGGACCAGGACTTCCAGGGCGAGGCCCGCCCGCAGCCCGGCATCAAGATCGGCTACCTCGAGCAGGAGCCGCGGCTGAATCCGGAACACACCGTGCGCCAGGCGGTCGAGGAAGGCGTCGGCGAGCTGCTGCACGCGCAGAAGCTGCTCGACGAGGTCTATGCTGCCTACGCCGAGCCCGATGCGGACTTCGACAAGCTGGCGGCCGACCAGGCGCGCCTCGAGGCGATCCTGGCCACCAGCGATGCCGACACCCTGGAACTGCAGCTCGAGATCGCCGCCGATGCGCTGCGCCTGCCGCCCTGGGACGCGAAGATCGGCCCGCTGTCGGGTGGCGAGAAGCGCCGCGTCGCGCTGTGCCGCCTGCTGCTGTCCAAGCCCGACATGCTGCTGCTGGACGAACCCACCAACCACCTCGACGCCGAGTCGGTCGAATGGCTGGAACAATTTTTGGCCCGCTTCCCCGGCACCGTGGTGGCGGTGACGCACGATCGCTACTTCCTCGACAACGCCGCCGAGTGGATCCTCGAGCTCGACCGCGGCCGCGGCATTCCGTGGAAGGGCAACTACAGCGACTGGCTGACCCAGAAGACCGAGCGACTCAAGCAGGAAGAGTCGCAGGAAAAGTCGCGGCAGAAGGCCCTGCAGAAGGAACTCGAATGGTCGCGGCAGAACGCCAAGGGCGGCCGCAGCAAGGGCAAGGCGCGCCTGCAGCGGCTCGAGGACCTGCAGTCGGTCGAGTACCAGAAGCGCAACGAGACCAACGAGATCTTCATCCCGCCGGGCGAGCGCCTGGGCGACCGCATCATCGAGTTCAAGGGCGTGTCCAAGAGCTTCGGTGACCGGATGCTGATCGACGATCTCAACATCACCATCCCGCCGGGCGCAATTGTTGGAATTATTGGCCCTAATGGCGCCGGCAAGTCCACGCTGTTCCGGATGATCACCGGGCAGGAGAAGCCGGACAAGGGCGAGGTCAACATCGGCCACACGGTCAAGATCGCCTACGTGGACCAGAGCCGCGACGCGCTCGAGGCCGACAAGAACGTCTGGCAGGCGGTGTCCGGCGGCAGCGACATCATCACCATCGGCAAGGTGGAGATCCAGTCGCGCGCCTACATCGGCCGCTTCAACTTCAAGGGCAGCGACCAGCAGAAGCTGGTGGGCACGCTGTCGGGCGGCGAACGCGGCCGCCTGCACATGGCCAAGACCCTGCTGCAGGGCGGCAACGTGCTGCTGCTCGACGAACCCTCCAACGACCTGGACATCGAGACCCTGCGCGCGCTGGAAGATGCGTTGCTCGAGTTCCCGGGCGTGGTCATGGTCATCTCGCATGACCGCTGGTTCCTGGACCGCATCGCCACCCACATCATCGCCTTCGAGGGCGACTCGCACGTGGAATTTTTCCCCGGCAACTACCGCGAGTACGAGGAAGACAAGCGCCGCCGCCTCGGCGAGGAAGGCGCCAAGCCGCATCGCCTGCGCTACAAGGCGCTGAAGTAAGGCCATGGATTTCGTCGCCGCGCTCAAGCAACGCTGGACCGGCGCGAACACGCTGGTCTGCGTGGGGCTCGACCCCGAGCCGGCGAAGTTCCCCGTGCACCTGCGCGACGATCCCGACGCGGTGTTCCGTTTCTGCCGGGACATCGTCGACGCAACGGCGGAATTCGCCTGCGCGTTCAAGCCACAGGTTGCCCACTTCGCCGCTCTCGAGGCGGAAGTCACGCTGCAACGCCTGGTCAAGCACATCCATGACGCGCACCCCGGCGTGCCGGTGATCCTGGACGCCAAGCGCGGCGACATCGGCAGCACCGCGCAGCACTATGCCGCTGAAGCCTTCGACCGCTACGGCGCCGATGCGGTGACGCTCAATCCCTACCTGGGCCGCGACTCGGTGCAACCCTTCCTCGATCGCGCCGGCAAGGGCTGCGTGCTGCTGTGCCGGACCTCGAACCCGGGCGCGAAGGATTTCCAGGACCTCGACTGCGGCGGCCGCCCGCTCTACCAGCGCGTGGCCGAAACCGTGGCGCGCGACTGGAACGCCGGCGGCCAGTGCCTGCTGGTGGTCGGCGCGACCTGGCCGCGCGAGTTGGCGCAGGTGCGCGAGATCGTGGGCGAGATGCCCTTCCTGGTGCCGGGCATCGGCGCGCAGGGCGGCGACGTCGAGGCGGTGGTGAAGGCCGGCCGCACCCGCGATGGTGGCGGCCTGGTGATCAGTTCCTCGCGGGCGATCCTGTACGCGGCCAACGACGAGGGTTTCGCAGTCGCCGCCGGCGAGGCCGCCCGGGAATTGCGCGACGAGATCAACCGCTACCGCTGAGCCGGGCGCCGCGCACGACGCGCCTCACTCCTGCGCGGTGCGCGCCACGAAGATCCGCCCTGCCGCCACCAGGAAGTGGCCCCAAAGACCCAGCCAGAGCAAGGGCATCAGCCACGACGGCGTATGCGCGGCCTCGAACTTGCGGAAGTAGCGCCACAGGCTCAGGTGCTTCTGCCGCTCGACCCAGAACGGCCGCGCGCGGCTCGATTCGCCGCCGACGTGCAGCACGCTGATGTCGTTGGCCACCAGCACCTCGTAGCCGGCCTCGCGGGTGCGATGGCACAGGTCCAGGTCCTCGACGTGCATGCGAAAACGCTCGTCGAAGCCGCCCAGCTGCAGGAACAGGCCCACCGGCATCAGCATCAGCGCGCCCGACACCGCCTCGACCGGTTGCAGGACTTCGTGCGGGTCGCGGCCGAGGTAGAGGTCGTCGCGGCGGCCGCGACGGTCGAGCAACTCGCGCAGCGAGGGATCGCGCCGGCGCGAGGCCGGGTCCGGCCGGCCGTCCTCGTCCACCAGTTCGACGCCGAGCAACCCGGCGCCCGCGCGCCCCACGCCATGCCGCACCAGCCGCTCGAGCGCGCCGGCGCCGACGTAGCAGTCCGGGTTGACGAAGGCCACCCAGGGCGTGGCCAGCGCGCTCGCGCCCTGGTTGCAGGCGGCGGCGAACCCGCGGTTGTCGGAGTTGCGCACCACCGTCACCTCCTCGTGGCGCTCGGCGAAATCGCGCAGCAGGTCGAGGGTGCCGTCGTCGGAGGCGTTGTCGATGACCACGATCCTCGCCACCGGCGTGGAGGCCAGCAACAGGTCCAGGCAACGGCGGATGGTCCGCGCCGACTGGTAGGTCACCACCACCACGCCGATGTCGGTCGCCGCGTGGGAGCGGCCGGCGCCGACCGGCTTGCCCTGGAAGGAATGGCGGGACTCGGTGGTGTTCATCGCGCGAACAGGTCCGCCTGCGGCCCGCCGCGCGCGAGTTCGTCCATGCGTGCCTGCAAGCGCTCGCGCAACGGGCGCAAGGGATCGGACAGGATGAAACGCGCCACCGCCTCCTGGTAGTCGGGCCAGCGCGCCAGCAGCGGTCCCAGGTCGTCGCCGGCCCCCGGCGGCGCCGGCGGACCGGGCTGGCGCACCACGAACGCGGCCGGACACAGCACGTTGCGCCAGCCCATCGTCGCCGCGCGCCGCGAGAAATCGTCGAAGGCGTGTTCGCCGGAAAAGCTGTGGCTGTCCAGGCCGCCGAGCGCCGTCAATGCGGCGCGGCGCAGGAGCAGGCAGGGGCCGCTGGCGGCGGGCAGGTCCGGGCATTCGTTCCAGGGCGAGGCCGCGGCGGCTTCGGCCACCGACTCGGGGAAGGCCGGCACCGGATTGTCCTCGCCTGCGCGCGGGAAGGCGGTCAACTCGCTGCGATTGGACCAGGCCGACACGGTGGCGATGCGTTCGTCCTTGCGCGCGTATTGCGCCAGGCGCTCGAGCCAGCCCGGCGTGGCGATCGCGTCGGCCAGCAGGACCGCGACGTCCGCATCACCCGCTTCCGCCAAGCCGGCCTCGATGTTCGCGGCCAGTCCGAGCGGCCGCGGCGCGCGCCGGTACTCGGCCTGGATGCGGCTGCGGTCGCACCAGCGCCGCGCCAGCGCTTCCGCCTGCGGATGGCCGGCGGCGTGGTCGGCGATCAGCACCCGTGCCTGCGCCGGCAAGGTGCGCTCCAGCGAGGCTAGGCAGGCATCGAGCGCCGCCACGCGTTGCGTGGCCGGCACCAGCACCAGCGGCAGGGTCGTGGCCGTCATCGAACCGCGGGCAGGCGTCAGGCTCAGGGCTGGGCGCCAGCCTTCTTGCGCAGGGGTTCCAGGCCGCGGAAGCGCTCGCCGTACTCGTCGGTCAGGCGACGGGCCTCGTTAGGATCGCGGATGACCGTCGGAGTGATCAACACCAGCACTTCCTGCCGGTTGTCGGTCTTGCCCTGGGTGCCGAACAGCCCGCCGATCACCGGAATCCGGCTCAGGTAGGGGATGCCGGAGGAACCCTTGCCCTGGTCGGTCTTGATCAGGCCCGCCAGCACGATGGTCTCGCCAGTCTGCACCGCGACTTCGGTGTGCAGCTTGTTGTTGTCCACGCTGATGTTGCCGCCGATCTCCGGACCGGTGGCGCTCGGCGAACTGACGTCCTGGGTGATCTCCATGAACACCATGCCGTCGCTGCTGATGCGCGGCTTCACCTTCAGGCTGACGCCGGTCTGGCGGAACTGCACCTGGCTGTAGGTGTTGTCCTGGTTGGTGCCGCCGTTGTTGTTGAGGATGGTCGAGGCCACCGGGATCTGCTGGCCCGAACTGAAGTCGGCCTCGACGTTGTTGCGCACCAGCACCGAGGGCGCCGACAGCACGCGCACGTCGGAGATGTTGTCGAGCGTGGTCAGGATCGCCTGCGCGCTCGGGCCGAGGAAGGTGAAGGTGGAGGTGCCGCTGGTGCGCACCGCGGTGCCGGCGTTGCGCCAGTCGTCGATGACGTTGGTGATGGCCTGGGTCGCCGGGTCGATCGCGTTGCCGAAGAACCAGCTCACGCCGTAGCTCAGCTCGCCGGTCAGCTTGACCTCCACCACCTGCGCCTCGATGTGCACCTGCAAGGGCATGGTGTCGAGGCGCTCGATGGCGCGGCGAATCGACTCCCACTGGCCGGGGCTGGCGCGCACCAGCAGGGAGTTGCTCTCTTCGACCGCGCTGATGCCGACGTCGCCGCCGCCGATGCTGATGGTTTCGCTGCTGCTGCCACCGGGAGGCGCGCCGGCATTGATGTTGCGCGGCGGCACCGCTTCGGCCGAGGGCATGTCGGTGGTGCGCACTTCCACCGGCTCCAGGCTCGGCATCAGCGAGGGCGCGCTGGTCGAGGTGCTCGAGGTGTTGCCGTACACCTGGCTGAGCTGCTCGGCCAGGTCCACCGCCTTCACGTAGCGCACTTCGTACACGTACAGCCGCGCGCCTTCGCCGCCGGCGTCGAGGCTCTCGATGAAGTCCTCGACCTGCGAGAGGTAACGGGCCTGCGGGGTGATCACCATCACCGCGTTCTGGCCTTCCAGCGGCATGAAACGGAACATGCCCGCCAGCGGCGTCTTGCCGCCTTCACCGAACACCTGGTCGAGCGAGTCCACCACCTTGGAGGCCTCGGCCGACTGCAGCGGGAACACGCCCACCGACATGCCCGAGAGCCAGTCCACGTCGAAGATCTGGATCGTGCGCAGGTAGTTCTGCAGCTCGGCTCGGGTGCCGGCGATGACGATCAGGTTGCGCGCGGTGTCCACCTGCACCACCGCGTTGGGGCGCGCATAGGGCTTGAGCAGCTTTTCCATCTCGCTGGCGGAGATGAACTTCAGCGGCACGGCGCGTACTTCGTAGCCGCGCGCGTTCGCCGGCGAGCCGGTGCGCGGGGCGAGGTTGCCGGCCAGCGCCTGGTCGGTGGGCACGACGTTGTAGCGGCCGTCGCTCCAGATCAGTCGGGCGTTGTTCCAGCCCAGCACCATCTCCAGCAGCGACAGCGCCTGCGAAGGGCTGACCGGGCGCGGCGTGGCCAGGGTGACGGTGCCCTGCACGTTCGGCGCGATCACGTAGTTCTGTTGCAGCAGGTCGCCGAGGATGACCTTGACCACCGCGTGCAGCGATTCGCCCTCGAAGTTGAAGGTCGCCTCGCCGCTGGACGACAGGTTCGGCGGCGGCGCGGACGCCACGGCCTCGTTGATCACCTGGCCGGAGCCTCGGCGGATGCTTGCGGGCGTGGAAGGCCTGGCGGGCGCGGCCTCGGCGACGACCGCGGCATCGGCCTGCGGGCCCGGCAGGCTGCCGGCGTTGCCGGCCTGGGCCATGCCGGCGGTGACGGCCGGGTTGCGCTTCATGAGCGGCGCATTGGGCGCCGTGGCGCAGCCGGCAAGGACGGTCGCGAGCAGCGCGGCCAGCAACGGCAGAGGGATCGGAAAGCTCATGGCGGGATTCTTCTTCCGGGTCATCATTTTTCGCGGGACGCCGCAGCGGCTTCGGCGCGCATCTGCGCGCGGCGGGCCTCGATGCGGCGACGGATGGCTTCGACCTGCTGTTCCTGGGTCAGGGGTGCGGTGGCGCTGGCGTCGGGTTGCGCGCCGTTGCCGGCATCGGCGGCGACCGCCGCACTCGGCGCGGGCCTCGAATCCGGCGGCGGCGGCGGTGGCGGCGTGTTGGCTTCGCTCACGGCGTCGCCGCTACCGCTGCCGGCAGCGGCTTGCGGACGGGCGCCTTCGGCCGTCGGGGTCGGCGCCTGCCCACCGGTGCCGTCGAACACGCGCAAGCCGAGTTCGCGCTGTCCCGACGGACCTTCGAGCACGGCGCGGCGCGGCTCCAGCACCGCCAGTCGCCAGTTGCTCCCGGGGACGACCTCGCCCAGGCGCACGCGTCGGCTGCTGGCGTCCTTGTTGTCGGTGAACACCGCCATCTGCAGGCGCGGGGTGATCAACACGCTGCTCAAGACGACGTCGAGTTCGCCGCTGCCGCCGCCTTCGACGGGCGCCAGGCCGGGCCGACGATCCTGGTACAGCAGCGGACGCTGGCCGACTTCGGCGTAATTGGCCGCCGGTCCCAGCCGCGACTGGCTCGGCGTGAGCGAGACCTTCGGGATCGCGGGCGCGACCGCGACGCTGGCGGCCGGCGCCACGCCGCCGCCGAGCCCCGCGAGGGCCAGCACCAGCACGGACAAGGCCCACAGGCAGGTCGCGCCGAGCAGCAGGGTCAGCGGACGCAGGTGGTCAGCCACGGGCGGCCCCCGGGGACTTCAGGTAGCCGTAGAGGTCGAAGCTGACGTCCAGGCCCGAGGAGTTGTCGCCGCCCGCCGTGAGGTAGCTGCGCCGCGACAGCAGGTCGAGGTTGTCGATGAACAGCTGCGGGCTGCCGCTCTCCAGCGCGTGCAACACCGCGGCGAGTTCGCCCATGCCGCAACGCAGGCGCACCTGCACCATCACCCGCGCGAAGGGCTCCTGCGAGGGCATGTCGGTCGGCGTCTGCGCGGTGATCTGGCAGGCGTTCGGATTGGGACTGGCGGTGGTGACGACCTGTTGCAGCCGCTGCACCAGTCCCGCGCTCGCCAGTTCGCGGGTGGCCTCGGGAAGGAAGCCAGGGTTGGCGGCCTCGAATTGCCGAACCTGCGCGAGCCGTGCCTCCAGCTCCGGCCGTTGCGCGATCTGCGCCCGCAGGGCCTGTTCCTCGTCGCGCAGCGCCTCGACCTCCTCGCCCATGGCGAGCATCGGCGCGGTGAACCACCAGTGCACGAGCAGCAGGTAGAGCAGCGCGATCGCAAGCGCGATGCCACCGAGGATGCGCCAGCGGTCAGCGCGTGCGGCTGGACGCATCGGCGGCCTCCTTCTCGCGGGCGCTGCCGGCGACCACCGCCGTCAGCGTGAAGCGTTCCTTGCCCGTGCGCGGGTCGGTCTGCACCGAGCCGGTGAGCGTCGGCGTGCGGATCAGCGGCGAACCCTGCAGCAGGCCCACCAGCGCCGAGGCCTGCTGGCTCTGCCCGATCAACACCATGTTGCCGTCGTTGACCGAGATCTTCTCCAGGAAGGTGCTGTCGGGGATGCGCCGGGTGAGATCGTCGAGCAACTCGAGCGTGGTCGGCATCTGCGCGCGGCGGCGGGCGAGGAAGTTGGCGGCCTCCGCGGAGTTGCGCAGGGAGTTGCGCAGCATGCGCACCTCACGCGCCTGCGCCTTGGCGGCGTCCACGCGTTGCTGGTAGGCCTCGAGCGTGTTGGTGCGGTTGTTCAACACCAGCGCCATCGCCGCGCCCAGGGCAAGGAGCGCGACCAGCGCCAGCCAGCGGTTGGCCTGGCGGGCGCGGTCGGTGCGCGCGCCGCGACCGGCCGCGGGTAGCAGGTTCACGCCGAGGCGGCTGCCGTCGGGACTCGCCACGTCCACGCCCGCCAGGCCCTCCGCCAGCGGGCCGAGCAAGGCCAGCGCCGCATCGAGCCGCGCCTTCGGCAGCACCACGAGTTCGACCTTGAGCTGGCGCGTCTGCGCGTCGCGGTGCAGCACCCGCGGCTCGAAACTGACCTGGTCGGCGGCGAACGGCGTCTGCCGGTCGACCTCGAACTGCATGACCTCACGCAACCGTGCCTCCGCCGACGCCGGCACCGGGATCACCGGCCGCAGGGTCTGCGCGATATCGAGCACCAGCCAGCGCGGAACGTTGGCCGCGTTGGCATCCAGCCGTTCCCGCAGTTCCGCCAGCAAGGCCGCGTCATGCACCGGCACATGGCCGAGCAACTGCACCTGGTCGTCGAGCTGCGCGCGCAGCGCCAGCCCGTGGCCGTCCACCGACAGCAGCAGCCGGCGATGGCGAACGCCCAGCTGGCGCCGCAGCGAATCGGGAAGCAGGCCGAGCACCGTGTCGCCGGCCACGCGCAGCCAGCCCGGCAGCGGACTGTCCAGATATCGCAGGCGCAGCGGTTCCATGAACTGGAACAGGGTGTCGGTAGCAGGCATCAGTCGGATTCTCCCACGCGCCACGACAGGGGCAAGTACAGCTGGCCGAAGCTGCCCCCGCTACCGATACGGATGGCAGCCCGGAGTTGCGCCCGGCTCCCGTCCGCGCGGGTGGCGAGGCTGGAAATACTATACGTGCCGGTTCCCTGCGCGGCGAGCGAACCGAGCTGGGCCGGGTCCGGCGGCAGTTGCCCGGGCACGGCCTGGGTGCGCTGCGCCATGATCAGGGCCAGTTGGTCGGCGGGCAGGCCGAGCGCACGCAGTACCTCGGGACTGGCGAAGGTCGGGTTGGGCCGCGCCAGCCCGGTGTACACGGTCACGTGCGGCAGCAGTTTCTCGTACAGGGCCTGGTCCACGCCCAGCACCTGGCGCAATTCGGTCGGTGACTCGAAGGGCCGGTCCTTGGCGCCGTGCGGCAGGTCGGCGGCCTGGTACTGCGGATCTTCGGCGCCGCCCTCCGGCGTGAGCAGGTTGTCGGCATCGCGGAAGTCGGCGACCGCGCCGGCGATCTGGCGGGCGCGGTCGTAATCCCCGCCCACCGCGGTGATCAGGCCGATCAGCAGCTCCGGCGCCGCGACGTTCAGGTCCACCTTGGCCGACTCGTCGAGCACGCGGACCTCCAGCGTGTAGCCCTCGAACTCCACGCGGTTGGGCCGGCCGTCCGGCACCCATCGCTGCAGCATGTCCGGCCCGGAGAGGTGGACGGCCGCGAGTTCCAGGCCGGCCTCGGCGGCGTAGCGTGCCGCCGTGCTGCGCGCGAGGAAGCGGCCCTGCACGCCCTCGGTGCGCGCCGTCACCGCGAATACCGCCACCAATGCGGTGAACAGGGCGAGCAACCACAGCACCAGCAACAGGGCGGCGCCGCGCTGTCGCGATTGCAGTACGCGGCTCATGGCTCGGGCGGCCTGGCGAGCGGATCGACCGCGGCCGCATAGGCGACCGCGAGGCGCGGGGCGACCACCAGTTCCGGCCATTGCTTCGCCGGATCGGTGAAACGCAGGCGCAGGCGCAGCATCGGCGGCAGTTGCGCGCTGGTGTCCCAGCGCGATTCCCACGACGCGGCGCGCGCGGACGGATCGAGGTTGCGCACCTCGAAGCGGCCGTCGGCGATGCCTTCCAGCAGCACCACCGGTTCACGCTCGGGTTTGAGCGGTCCGTCGCTGCCGAGCATCTGGTGCTGGAACACGAGCCGCTGGCCGCGAGGCGCCGGCAGCAGCTCCAGGGTCTGCAGGTAAGGCCCGCCGCGCGACAGGTAGCCCGGCATGCTGGACACCCATTGCAGCTTCTGCGGCTCGAGCCGGAGGAAGCTGGCCTGGCCCGTGTCCGGGTCGAACTCGAACGGAATGGGCATGGCCGCGGTCAGCTGCGCGCGCAGGAAACCCTGCACCGCGCGCAGCCGCTCCTCGCGCAGCGCCGATTCCTCGGCGCGCAGGGTGGCGCGTCCGGCACCGCGCAGGCTGGCGAAGGCCAGCGCCAGTCCCAGCGCCAGCAGGCTGGTCGCGACGATGACCTCGACGAGGGTGAATCCGCGCGCGCGCTTCATTGCGGCAGCCCCGCCAGCGGCGGCGTGCGCGCGCGCAGTGTCACGAAGCGCAATTGCTGGCGTGGCGCGCCCTCGCCCCATTGCACCACCAGGGTGGCCTGGTACAGCGTGGGACCGGCGAGGACCTCGGGCGGCGGCGGCGCGCCCGGCGGCAACACCGGCGGCGGCGACGGGTCCTCGACTTCGGCCACGTCCAGCCGATAGCGATAGCGGCCGCCGTCGAATTCGCCCTCGCGCACTTCGGCTTGCAAGGGCTCGAGCACGCCGAGCGTGTCGAGCAACGATTGCGCATGCAGGCTGACGCGGGTTTCATCGCGCGCACCGCCGACCTGGCTGAGACCCCGAGAGAGCATGGACAGCAGCATGCCCATCGCCACCGACAGGATCACGAAGGCGATCAGCACCTCGAGCAGGGTGAAGCCGCGCGCGCGCGCGTTCACGGTGGACCGCCCGCGCGCCGCAGCGTGACCTGGCCGGTCAGCCACTCGACGTCCACCTGCCAGGCCGCATCGCCGCGCCGCAGCACGATGCGACCGCCGGTCGCGGCACCTTCCGGGAAGAAGCGCACCGCCACTTCGTCGGGCGCCTGTTGTTCGATGCGCGCGCCGGTGGCGACGATGGCGATCTCGCGCGGGATGTCGCCGTGGCGGCGATTCGGCGCCTGCCAGGCGCGGGTGCGCGTGTCGAGGCGGAACACTTGCGGCGTGCCGGTGACGATGGCCTGGGCGCGGGTGTAGCGCAGTTGCGCGGCGAGCTCGCGGGCTTCGCCACGAAGCTGCGCACCGGGCAGGCCGGAACGCATCGCCGCCGCGCCCACCGCCAGCGCGGCCCCCAGCAGGCCGACCACGACCAGCAGTTCGACCAGCGTGTAGCCGCGCGTGCTGCGCACCCGGGCGGTCCGGCCGCGCTCAGGGCGCGGAGACGTCCTTGTCCACGCCCTCGCCGCCGGGCTTGCGGTCCGCGCCCAGGCTGGTGAGCGTGAACGGCGCCTCGTCATCGCCAGGGCTGCGGTACTGGATCGGCGTCTGCCAGGGATCGAGGAAATCGGCCTTCTTCGCGTACGGGCCGAGCCAGCCGTCCACGTCGGCGGACACGAGCTGGTCGAGGGAGTCGGGGTAGACGCCGACGTCGGTCTGGTACTGGTCCACCTGCGCGGCGAGCGAATTGAGCTGCGTGACCGCCAGCCGCGCCTCGGCGCGCTTCTTGTTGCCCATCACCTTGCTGCCGACGGCGGCGGCGACCAGGCCGATCAGCACCACCACGATGATCAGTTCGATCAGGGTCATGCCGCGGACGCGGCGGGACGAGGACGGGGGCATGGGCTTTTTCATCAGCTGATGTTTCCAGTGAGGTCGTAGATGGGGAGCAGCACGGACAGGATGATGGCCGCCACGATCGCCGCCATCAAAATCGTCAGCGCTGGAACAAGCAGTGCGAGCAGGCGATCGATGGTGGTGCGCGTCTCGATGTCGAAGGTGTCGGCGACCTTGATCAGCAGGCCGTCGAGCTCGCCGGATTCCTCGCCGACCTGGATCATCTGCACGGCCAGGCGCGGGAACACCTTCTGCTTGCCGAGCGCGTAACCGAGGCCGGCGCCGGATTTCACTTCGGACGCGGCCGCCTCCAGCGCATTGGCCAGCACGCGGTTGGACAGCACGTTGCCGGCGAGGTTCAGCGCCGTCAACAGCGGTACGCCGTTTCCGACCAGCGTGCCCAGTGTGCGCGCCAGCCGGGCGGTTTCCAGTCGTCCCACCAGCGGGCCGCTGAATCGGTTGGCTAGCAATCGTGCATCCATCGCCAGGCGCCAGGCCGGATCGGCGGCGCGCGCGTTCAGCCACCAGCCCAGCAGCAGGACGCCGGCCAGGATCAGCGGCCAGCCATTGCGCAGGGCGGTGCTCATCCACATCACTGCCTGCGTGTACCAGGCGAGCTCGGCATTCAGGTTTTCGAAGAGCGCCTCGAATTGCGGCACCACCACCACCAGCAGGAAGGCCACCGAGGCGATGACGAGGAACACCAGGAAGGCCGGGTAGGTCAGCGCGTTCACCACCCGGCTGCGCAGTTCGCGGCTGCGCTCGAGGTAGTCGGCGAGGCGCCGAAGCGCCTCGTCGAGGCCGCCGCCGGATTCACCCGCCCGCACCAGCGAGACGTACAGGCGCGAGAACAATCCGTGCTGCTGTTCCAGCGCGACCGACAGCGGCGCGCCGCCGCGCACGGTTTCTCGGATGCGCTCGATGACCTTGCGCGCTTCGGGCGAATCGGGAAGTTCCAGCAGGATGCCGAGCGCCCGATCGAGGGGCTGGCCAGCGGCCAGCAAGGTCGCCAATTGTTGAGTGAACTGCAGCACCTGCGCGGCATCGAGTTCGCGCTTGCGGCCGAAGGAGAACAGCGGCCCGCCCTCGCCGGTCTGGTCGGCGCGGGTGGCCTGCACCGGCAGGTAGCCCTGGTCCTGCAGGCGCACGATGACCTCGTCCGCGCTCGGCGCTTCCATCTGGCCGTCCAGCGCTTCGCCGGCCGTGGTCAGGGCCTTGTAGCGAAACAGCGGCACGTCAGGATTCCTGCGTCACCCGCAGGACCTCCTCGATGGTGGTGATGCCCTGCATGGCCTTGACCAGTCCGTCCTCGTACATGGTGCGCATGCCGGCCGCGCGCGCGGCCTCCTCGATCTCGCCCATGCCGGCGTGCTGCATCACCAACCGGCGCAGCTCGTCGGTCATCACCAGGAATTCCATGATGGTGCCGCGGCCGAGGTAGCCGCTGATGGACAGGGGCGAAGGCTTCGGCCGCCACAGGTGGATCGGTCCTTCCGGCTGGAAGCGCCGCAGGCCGAATTCCTCGATCACCTCCGGCGTGGCCTCGTAGCGCTCGGCATGCCGCGGCTCGAGCTTGCGCACCAGGCGCTGGGCGAGGATGCCGTTGACGGTCGAAGTCAGCAGGTAATCCTCCACGCCCATGTCGAGCAGACGGGTGATGCCGCCGGCGGCGTTGTTGGTGTGCAGCGTGGACAACACCAGGTGGCCGGTCAGCGCGGACTGGATGGCGATGCGCGAGGTCTCCAGGTCGCGCATCTCGCCGATCATGATGATGTCCGGATCCTGGCGCACGATGCTTCGCAGGGCGTGCGCGAAGTCGAGGCCGATCTGCGGCTTGACCTGGATCTGGTTGATGCCCTCGATCTGGTATTCGACCGGATCCTCGACGGTGATGATCTTCACGTCCGGCGTGTTGAGCTGGCTCAGCGCCGCATACAGCGTGGTGGTCTTGCCGGAGCCGGTCGGGCCGGTGACCAGCAGGATGCCGTGCGGCTGCTCGAGCACGTGCACGAACTGCGAGAGGAATTCGTCGGTGAAGCCCAATGCCTTGAAGTCGAGCACGACCGATTCGCGGTCGAGCAGGCGCATCACCACGCTCTCGCCGTGCGCGGTCGGCACGCTGGATACGCGCAGGTCGAGTTCCTTGCCCTGCACGCGCACCATGATGCGGCCGTCCTGCGGCAGGCGGCGCTCGGCGATGTTGAGCTTGGCCATGATCTTGATGCGCGAGATCACCGCGGCGGTCAGGTTGGCCGGCGGCGACTCGGCTTCCTCGAGCACGCCGTCCACGCGGTAGCGCACCTTCAGGCGATTCTCGAAGGGCTCGATGTGGATGTCGGAGGCGCGCAGTTCCACCGCGCGCTGGATGACCAGGTTCACCAGCCGGATCACCGGCGCCTCGGAGGCGAGGTCGCGCAGGTGCTCGACGTCGTCCTCGTCGCCGCCCGCGCCTTCATCGCCGATGTTCTCGACGATGGTGCCCATCGCGCTGCGGCCCTGGCCGTAGTAGCGCTCGATCAGGTCGGCGATCTCGCTGCGCAGGCCGACCTTGACGCGAACCGCGCGGCCCGTGGCCAGCCCGACCGCTTCGGCCGCGTACGGATCCTGCGGATCGGCCACCAGCAGGTCGATGCCGGCGGCGTCTTCGCCCACCGGGCAGGCCGCCTGCTGCTTCAGGAAGCGCAGCGAGACGGAAACGTTCTCCGGCGGCGCGTCGGGGCAATCGCGCGCCAGCAGCAGCGGCAAGTCCAGCACTTCGCTCGCGGCTTCGGCGAGGTCGCGTTCCGACACCAGTCCGAGCCGCACCAGCAGTGAGCACAGCGTGCCGCCCGCCTCGGCCTGCAGCCGCTGCGCGCGCGCCAGGTCGGCCTCCTTCAGGCGGCCGCGTGCGGCCAGGGCGGCGGCAATGCGCTCATCGGCAGGAGCCAGGGCTGGGTCGGCCACGCTGTTCATGCGGAAATCCAAAGGGTCTGGGCCCGGACTTTAGCAGTTTGGACCTTGCCGGCCGCCACACGGGCTCCCCTGCCGACTGCACTAGCCCGAGCGGTAGAACGGTACTAGGTCACATTTTTCGCTTGCGTCCGGTCACATTTTTGCCCAACATCCCGCGCACTGAGCGACCATGCCGCCCCCCCGAGGCCGTCGTTGGCAGTAGCGCACCACCTACCTCGGGGATTTTCCATGCACACCACCAGCTTCGGTCGAACCCGACTGCTTCGTTGGCTCTCGTTCGCGGCGCTCGCGCCGATGGCCCTCCTGCTCGGCGCCGGCCATGCCAGCGCTGCCTGCTCGGGCAACTCCGGCAACAAAGCCGACATCACCCAGGCCTCGAACAACTCCGCCGTCGAGGGAAGCACGATCACGCTGAACGTGCACAACTCCTCCAAGGGCAACGTGTTCGCGTGGAGCTACGTCTCCGGCCCGGTGGTTTCGCCCTCGCCCGCGTCGGGCAACAGCACCAGCTTCGTGCTGCCGTCCATCGGCTCGGCGTCGAGCGCTGTGCTGACCGTGCGCCTGACCGCGTCCGGTTGCTCGGGCAGCCCCGCGGTCGACACCGAGGATTTCGTCGTCAACATCACCAAGGCCGCGAACGCCGAGCCGGTGGCCGTTGCGTCCGCCTCGAGCGCGACCGTCAACGAAGGCGACGCCGTGAACCTGCTGAGCGTGGGTTCCTACGACCCGGAAGGCGACCCGCTGAGCTTCGAGTGGACGCAGACCGCGGGTCCGGCCGTCACGATCAATTCGGCGGGCGGCCCGACGGCCTCGTTCGTCGCGCCGCCGGTTGCGGCGACGACCACGCTGACCTTCCAGCTGAAAGTCACCGAGAACCTGCCTTCGGCGAAGTTCTCCACCGACACCGTCAGCATCAACGTGCTGCACGTGAACCAGCCGCCCGTGGCGGCGCTCAGCTGCCCCGGCGACGTGGATGAAGGCGGCCTGGTCACGCTCGACGCGTCGGCCTCGTCCGACGCCGAGGGCGCGCTGACCTACAGCTTCAGCCAGCTCACCGGCTTGCCGCTGGCCATCCTGCCGGATCCGCCGTATGCCGACAGCGTCAGCTTCAACGCGCCCTCGCTCGGCCTGGGCCAGACCGGCCACGTCGAGTTCGGCGTGACCGTCACCGACGAAGAGGGCGCCAGCGCTTCCGACACCTGCGATATCTTCATCAACGACATCACCGCGCCGGTGCTCAGCGGTGGCGTCGACCAGACCCTCGAAGCCCTCTACCCCGCCGGCGCGCCCGCCTTCTTCAGCGTGGATGCGAACGACAACGTCGACGGCCCGTCGCTGGCGACCTGCCTGCCGCCTTCCGGCAGCGATTTCCCGCTGGGGCAGACCACGGTGGACTGCAGCCAGTCCGATTCCTCGGGCAACACCGGCTACGCCAGCTTCACCATCACCGTGCAGGACACCACCGCACCGGAGATCACCGCACCGGCCGACATCACCGTGGAGGCCACCGGTCCGCTGACGACCGTTGCACTGGTGGACGCCACCGCGACCGACGCGGTCGGCCCGGTCACCATTACCCATGACGCCCCGGCGCAATTCCCGGTCGGTACCACGGTGGTGAACTGGACCGCCACCGATGCCTACCTCAACTCGTCGAACACGACCAGCAACGTGACGGTCAACGACACCACGCCGCCAAGCGTGGACGACAACGCCGACCAGCTGCTGGAAGCTACCAGCGCCGCTGGCGCTGAAGCCTCGTTCTCCGCGCCGATGGCGCACGACCTGGTGGACGGTGACTTCGCCTCGACCTGCAACCATGCCCCGGGCACGTTCCCGCTCGGCACCACCACCGTGACCTGCTCGGCCACGGATGCCGCGGGCAACACGGGCTCGAGCCAGTTCGACATCACGGTGCAGGACACCACGCCGCCCTCGATCTCGGCGCATGCCGACGTCACGGCGTTCGCGACCTCGGCAGCCGGCGCGGTGGTGGCCTACACCCTGCCGACCGCCACCGACATCGTGGATGGCAGCGTGGCGGTCAGCTGCGCGCCGGTCTCGGGCAGCAGCTTCGCGATCGGCACCACGACGGTCAACTGCAGCGCGACCGACGCCGCGGGCAACACCGGCACCAGCAGCTTCAACGTGATCGTCAGCTACGACTTCAAGGGCTTCTTCCGCCCGATCGACAACCTGCCGGTGGTGAACGTGGTGAAGGCCGGCCAGGCGATCCCAGTGAAGTTCAGCCTCGGCGGCAACATGGGCCTGGGTATCATGGCCAGCGGCTACCCGCGCTCGGTGGTGATGGCCTGCAACAGCGGCACGCTGCAGGATTCGATCGAGGAAACGGTGACCGCGGGCGGCAGCAGCCTCGCCTACGACCCGCTCACCGGCCAGTACACCTACGTCTGGAAGAGCGAGAAGTCCTGGGGCGGCAGCTGCCGCCAGCTGCAGGTCAAGCTGCAGGACGGCACGACCCACTACGCCAACTTCAGCTTCACCCGCTAAGCCAGCACGCACCAAAAACCAAGGCCCGGCCGCGCAAGCGGCCGGGCCTTTTCTTTTTCACCCAGACGCGAAGATTCGAGGGGCACGGATGCCGGTGGGGTTTGCGCCGGGCGTCGGCGCCATGGATGGCGCCGAGGAGCCTCCATGGACGGATTCACGGCGTCCCGGCGCAAACCCCACCGGCAGCCGGGCTTCGCGACGACCTTCAGCCCACCCAAGCCCGGGCGTTGTGGAACAGGCGCATCCACGGCGACTCGTCGTCCCATTCCGCCGGATGCCAGCTCATCTGCGCACTGCGGTGCACCCGCTCCGGATGCGGCATCAGCAAGGTGCTGCGTCCGTCCAGGCTGGTCAGGCCGGTAATGCCGCCCGGTGAACCGTTGGGATTGGCGGGATAGCGCTCGGCAACCGCGCCGTCGCCATCCACGAAGCGCAGGGTCACCCTCGCCAAGCCCGCGTGCGCGGGATCGTCGAAGCTCGCACGACCCTCGCCGTGCGAAACCGCGATCGGCAAACGCGCGCCGGCCATGCCCTGGAAGAACAACGAGGGTGAGTCCAGCACTTCCACCAGGCTCAGCCGCGCCTCGAACTGCTCGCTGCGATTGCGCAGGAAGCGCGGCCAATGTTCGGCGCCGGGGATCAGGTCCTTGAGCTGCGCGAACATCTGGCAGCCGTTGCAGATGCCGAGGCTGAAGGTGTCGGGACGGGCGAAGAAGGCCGCGAACAGCGCGCGCAGCGCCGGCCGCTCCAGGATCGACGTCGCCCAGCCGCGACCGGCGCCGAGCACGTCGCCGTAGCTGAAGCCGCCGCAGGCCGCCAGGCCGCGGAAGCCGTCGAGCGACAGGCGGCCGGCGATCAGGTCGCTCATGTGCACGTCCACCGCGGTGAAACCGGCACGGTCGAAGGCCGCGGCCATCTCGTACTGGCTGTTGACGCCCTGCTCGCGCAGGATCGCCACCCGCGGCCGCGCGGGCGAGGACAGGCGCGGCGGCGCCGGCGCCGGCAAGCGCAGCGCCAGCAGCCCCGGCGCGTTGAAGTCGCGGCGCGCGCTGCGCTCCTCGTCGGCGCACTCGGGGTTGTCGCGCAAGGCCTGCATCGCATGCGTCACCGACCACCAGGCGTCGAAGAGTTCCTGCCAGCCCCACTCGGCCAGGCTCTCGCCCTCGGCGACCACGCGGATCGTCGGCGACGCGACCGGGCGGCCGATGCGCTGCGCGCAATGGGTCAGGTCGTGGCGGTTGACCAGGTCGGCGAAGGCCGCGCGGTCCTCGTTGGCGACCTGCACGATCGCGCCGAGCTCCTCGTTGAACAGGCAGGCCAGCGCGTTCTCGCCCCAGCCGTCGAGGTTGAGCTCCAACCCCGTGCGCGAAGCGAAGGCCATCTCGCAGGCCGCGGCGAAGGCGCCGCCATCGGAGCGATCGTGGTAGGCCAGCAACAGGCCATCGGCGCGCGCGGCCTGGATCAACTCGAAGAACGAACGCAGGCGCTGCGGCTCGTCGAGGTCGGGCGCGGCATTGCCGAAGCCGTGGTAGCACTGGCCGAGCACGCTGCCACCGAGGCGCTGCTGGCCGGCGCCAAGGCCGATCAGCCAGAGCTCGGACTCGACTTCGCGCGATAGCACCGGCGTGAGGTGGGCGCGCACGTCCGCCACGCGGGCGAAGGCGCTGACCACCAGCGAGACCGGCGAGACCGAGCGCTGCACGCCCTGCGCATCGTTCCAGGCGGCCTGCATGGACAGCGAGTCCTTGCCGACCGGGATCGACAGGTCCAGTTCGGGGCACAGTTCCATGCCGACGGCGCGCACGGCCTCGTACAGCAGCGCGTCTTCACCCGGGTGCGAGGCGGCGGCCATCCAGTTGGCCGACAGCTTCACTTCCGCCAGCGAAACCACCGGCGCCGCGGCCAGGTTGGTGATCGCCTCGCCCACCGCCATGCGCGCGGACGCCGCGGCGTCGATCAGCGCCAGCGGCGTGCGTTCGCCAATCGCCATCGCCTCGCCGGCATGGCCGCGGAAATCGGCCAGGCTGATTGCGCAATCGGCCAGCGGCAGTTGCCAGGGCCCGACCATCTGGTCGCGCGCGCAGAGTCCACCGACGGTGCGGTCGCCGATGGTGACCAGGAAATTCTTCGAAGCCACGGTCGGGTGCGCGAGCACGCGCAACCCGGCCTCGCGCAGGTCGATGCCGGCCGTGTCCAGGCGCGGCCAGCGCGGCGCGGCGGGCATCGCGGTGTCGCGGTGCATCTTCGGCGCCTTGCCGAACAGCAGGTCCATCGGCATGTCGATGGCGAGTTCGCCGAAGTCGTCCACCGGCACCGGCAGCGACGCGGGATCCGGATCGCGCAAGGTGCCGTAGCCCACGCGCAGCACCTGCCCGGCGGTGGCCACGCCGACCACGGCGAAGGGACAGCGCTCGCGTGCACAGGTGGCCTCGAAGGCCGCCCGGTCGGCGCTGGCGACGCCGAGCACGTAACGCTCCTGCGATTCGTTGCACCACAACTGCATCGGCGACAGCGACGGGTCCACGCTCGGGACCCGCGCCAGGTCGATCACGCCTCCGACCTCGGAGTCGTGCAGCAGCTCGGGAATGGCGTTGGACAGTCCGCCCGCGCCGACGTCATGCATGAAGCGGATCGGATTGGCCTCGCCGAGCGCGACGCAGCGGTCGATCACTTCCTGGCAGCGGCGCTCCATCTCCGGGTTGTCGCGCTGCACGGAGGCGAAGTCGAGCGCCTCCGAACTCTGGCCCGAGGCCACCGACGACGCCGCGCCGCCGCCCAGGCCGATCAGCATCGCCGGGCCGCCGAGCACGATCACCGCATCGCCCGGCCGCAGCGGCAGCTTGCGCACCTGGCCGCGGTCCATGGCGCCGAGGCCGCCCGCCAGCATGATCGGCTTGTCGTAGGCGCGCACCACGCCGGGCTCGCCGGTGGGCAGTTCGAAGCTGCGGAAGTAGCCGGCCAGGTTGGGCCGGCCGAATTCGTTGTTGAAGGCGGCGCCGCCGAGCGGGCCGTCGAGCATGATCTCCAGCGCGGAAGCCATGCGCGGATTCAAGGACCGCGGCGCTTCCCAGGGCTGAGGCAGCGTCGGGATGCGCAGGTGCGAGACCGAGAAACCGGTGAGCCCAACTTTGGGCTTGCCGCCGCGGCCGGTGGCGCCCTCGTCGCGGATCTCGCCGCCGGCGCCGGTGCTGGCGCCCGGGAAGGGCGAGATGGCGGTCGGGTGGTTGTGCGTCTCGACCTTGATGCAGAAGGCGCCGTCCTGCGCGTCCTCGTGCCGGTACTCGCCGTCCGGACCGGCGGTGCGGAAGCGCTGCGAGGCGAAGCCCTCGACGACCGCGGCATTGTCCTTGTACGCGCTGAGCGTGAAGCGCGGTGACTCCGCGTGGGTATTGCGGATCATGCCGAACAGCGAGTGCGGCTGCGCCTCGCCGTCGATGCTGTAGCGGGCGTTGAAGATCTTGTGCCGGCAATGTTCGGAGTTGGCCTGCGCGAACATCATCAGTTCGGCATCCGAGGGCGACCGCCCGAGAACGCCGTAGCGCTCGCGCAGGTAATCGAGTTCGTCACCCGACAGGGCCAGCCCGAGCCTGGCATTGGCGGCATCGAGCGCGGGCAATGGCACGCGCTCGAGTGCGCCGGCCGGCAATTCCTCGAACAGCGCGCCGGCTTGCGCGCGGTCTTCGAGCAGGCTTTGCGTCATCGGGTCGTGCAGGACCGCGGCCAGGCGCGGCCAGCGGGCGTCGTCCGCCGGCGGCAGGCCGACCAGGTCGAGACGCAAGCCGCGCTCGACGCGCTTCACCGGATGACCGGCGCCGCGCAGTATCTCGGTCGCCTTGCTCGCCCAGGGCGACACCGTGCCCAGGCGCGGGGTGACGAAGCGGCTTTGCGCGCCTTCGGCAACATCGGCGCGCCCTGCGCCGGCCTCGAGGATCCGCCCGAGGGCGTCCAGGTCGGGCGAGGCCGCCGGGTCGGCCTGCAGGAAATAGACGTGCCAGCTACCGGTGACGCGTAGCTCGGGAACGATCTGGCGCAGGCGGGACTGCAGACGGTCGCCCCGGAAGGGCGACAGGGCCGGCTGGCCCTCGAGGACGATCATGTCCGCGGTTTTCCGTGGAAAGCGAACGCCTATTCTAGACGAAGCCGCCCCCCGGCCGCCGCGCCAGGCGACCGGGAGCGCCGCAGGGGCCGCCCCGGCTTACTTGGCCGCGACCTCGGAGCGCGCCGCCTGGCGGTTGAGCTTGGCCAGCATGTCGGCCGGCGACAGGTAGCCGCCGAGCTGGGTGCCGTCCGGGCCGTAGATGGCCGGGGTGCCGTCCACGCCGACCTGCTTGCCGAGCTCGTAGTCCTTGGCGATCGGGTTGCTGCAGGTCTTCTTCGGCACGGGCCGGTCGGCCTTGGCGTCGGTCAGCGCCTTCTGGCGGTTCGGCGCGCACCAGACGTTGACGGCCTTGTTCCAGGCCTCGGAGTTCTCGCCGGCGCGCGGGAAGAACAGATACTCGATCGAGATGCCGGCCTTGTTGTACTCGGCGATCTGCGTGTGCATCTTGCGGCAGAAGCCGCAGTCGATGTCGGTGAACACGGTCAGCCGGTACTTGGGCTTGGCCGGCGAGAAGATGATGCGGCGTTCGCGCGGCACCGCGTCGAGCACGCCACGGCGCAGCGCGCCTTCGCTGACCATGGTGAGGTTGTCGCGGCTGGCCAGTTCCATCAGCGAGCCCTGGATCAGGTACTTGCCGTCGGCGCTGACGTAGACGATGCGGCCGCCGATGGCGACTTCGCGATAGCCCGGGATGATCGAGGGCTTGATGCTGTCGATCACCACGCCCGGGACCGCCTTCTGGATCGCCGCGCGCAGGGCGGCGTCGCCGGCGGGCGTGGCGGCGGGTGCGGCCGGTCGCGGCTGGGCGAAGGCGACGGCGGCGACCACGGCCAGGGCCGCGGTGAGGGACAGGACGAGCGGACGGTTCATCGGGAATCCTTGCGCTTGGACGGCGATTGCGGCTTCCGACCCGCGGGGGGCCGGAAAAGTTCAGCGGGCATTCTGCCAGACGCGTCGGCCGCGCCGGGCGCCGTTCGTCCCGCCCGGGCACCCGGCCGTGCCAGGTTGCCGGCCCCGGTCACGCTCTGCCATGCTCGGCGCAGGCTTCCGGGGAGGGAAATGCCGATGATTAGACTGCTGCCATTGCTGCTTGCGCTGGCCCTGGCCGGCTGCCGCTCGGATCCCGCCGCGTCTCCCGACACCGCGCCCAAACCGGCCGACCCAACCGCGGCAGCGGCAGCGTCAGGAGCCGCCCATCCCGCGTATTTCGATCGCACCGGCCGCGCGGACGTGCTCACCGGCGGCGAGCGCATGATCCCCATCACCACGCCCGCGGGCGAATTCCGGGTCTGGACCAAGCGCGTCGGCAACAACCCCACCATCAAGGTGTTGCTGCTGCACGGCGGGCCGGGCGCCGACCACCAGGCGTTCAACGCCTTCGACAGCTGGTTCCCCGGCGCGGGCATCGAGTACTACTACTACGACCAGCTCGGCTCGACCTTCAGCGACAAGCCGGAGGATCCGTCGCTGTGGGAAGTGGACCGCTTCGTCGACGAAGTCGAGCAGGTACGAAAGGCGCTCGGTCTGGGTCCCGACAACTTCTACCTGTACGGCCAGAGTTGGGGCGGCCTGCTGGCGATCGAGTACGCGCTCGCGCACCCGGACCAGCTCAAGGGCCTGGTGGTCTCCAACATGATGTCCTCGATCCCGGCCTACAACCGCTACGCCCGCGAGGTGCTGATGCCGGCGATGGATCCGGCCGTGCTCGCGGAAGTGCAGGCGATCGAGGCGCGCAAGGATTTCACCAACCCGCGCTACGAAGAGCTGCTGTTCCCGAGCTTCTACGCGAAGCATTTCCTGCGGCTTCCGCCGGAGGAGTGGCCGCCGCAGGTGATGCGCAGCATGGGCACGATCAACAAGGCCATCTACATCCCGATGCAGGGCCCGAGCGAGATGGGCGCCAGCGGCAAGCTCGAGCACTGGGACCGCAGCGCCGACCTGAAGTCGATCAAGGTGCCGACCCTGGTGATCGGCGCGGCACACGACACGATGGACCCCAAGCACATGGAATGGATGGCCGGGCAGTTCCCGCGCGGCCGCTACCTGCACTGCCCGGACGGCAGCCACCTGGCCATGTACGACGACCAGCAGACCTACATGACCGGCTTGATCGACTTCCTGCAGGACGTCGATGCGGGCCGCTTCTGACCGGAGCGCACGATGAACACGATCGCCGACGAGCAACCCAACTGGTTCGTGCGCACCTGGCGGCGGCCCGGCGTGCATGGCGTGCTGATGATGCTGTGGAGCATCCTGGTGTTCGCGGCCCTGTTCGCCGCGCTCGGCTACCTGCTGCGCCTGCTGCTGCCGCTGCCCCCGATCGGCTTCCAGGAGTCGGTCAACGAAGGGGCGCCCAACGTGTTCCTGCGCGCGCTCAAGCCGATCGCGGTGCTGCTGGTCGCCTACTGGCTGACGATCCGCCTGGTGCAGCGCCGCAAGGTGGACGAGTTGTCGGCGCGCAAGCTGCTGCCGCACGCGGCCGCCGGCTGGGGCCTCGGCACCGCGATCCTGGTGCTGGCGGCGCTGGCGATGGCGGCCGTCGGCGTGCTGCGCTGGGAGGGCGGCATCAATGCCGACGCCGCCCTGCTCGGGCCGCTGTTCGTGCTCGGCCTGGCGCCGGGCATCACCGAGGAGATCGTCGCGCGCGGCGTGCTGCTCGGCATCGTCGAACGCGGCCTCGGCACCTGGATCGCCCTCGGGATCTCGTCGCTGCTGTTCGGCCTGGGCCACTACGGAAACCCCAATGCCACCCTCTGGAGTTCGATCGCCATCGCGCTGGAGGCCGGCCTGCTGCTCGGCATGGCCTACGTCTGGACGCGCTCGCTGTGGTTCGTGATGGGCCTGCACGCGGCCTGGAACTTCACCCAGGGCCCACTGCTGGGCATCCCCGTGTCGGGCCTGAAGATCGACGGCTTGCTGACGGCGCGCACCTCGGGCCCGGAGTTGCTGAGCGGCGGCGCCTTCGGTGCGGAAGCCTCGATCCTGACCCTGGTGCTGTGCGTGGGCGTCGCGGCCTGGTTCACCCGCCGCGCCATCGCAGAAGGCAAGATCGTCCGGCCCGCGTGGTCCCGGCCCGCCGAGCCGCGATCCATCGAGTCCCACCCCACGGATTAGAGGGCGGCCTCGGTACAAACGGGCCAGAGTAGGCGCCCGCCCGCGACGCAAGGACCGCAATGCACGAGCATCACCACGAGTGGCGCGTCGAGATCTGGAACGCGCTCTCGCATGGCGCCGGCTTCCTGCTGGGACTGGTGGCCAGCGTCGCCCTGGTCACCCTGGTGGCGGTGCGCGGCAGCGGCTGGCAGCTCGCCGGGGCGCTGGTGTTCGGCGTCTCGCTGGTGGTGCTGTACGCGGCGTCCACCCTGTACCACTCGATCCCGCACCTGGCCACCAAGCGGCGGATGAAGGTGTTCGACCACTGCGCGATCTACGTGCTGATCGCCGGCACCTACACGCCTTTCCTGCTGGTGTCGCTGCGCGACCGCGGTGGCTGGTGGATGTTCGCGCTGGTGTGGGCGCTGGCGGCGGCGGGCGTGGTGTTCAAGCTCTTCCACGCCGGCCGCTTCAAGCGCGTGTCCACGCTGGTCTACCTGGCGATGGGCTGGATGGCGCTGGTGGCGATCAAGCCCTTCCTGGAACGCGTGCCGATGGAGCAACTGGCCTGGCTGCTGGCCGGCGGCCTGGCGTATTCGCTCGGCACCGCGTTCTACATGAGCCACCGCCGCCACGCGCACGCGGTCTGGCACGGCTTCGTGCTCGCCGGCAGTGCCTGCCATTTCGTGGCCGTCGCGATGCACACGCTCGCTCCGGCGCCAGTGGGCGCCTAGGCGCCGACGCGGCGCGAACCGCGCCTAACTGGCGATGAACTGCTGCAGGAAACTGATCTCCTGCTCCTGGTCGGCGATCACGTCCTTGACCAGGTCGCCGATGGAGACGATCCCGACGACTCGCCCGTTCTCGGTGACCGGCAGGTGGCGGATGTGGCGCTCGGTCATCAGGGCCATGCACTGCGGCACGGTTTCCTGAGGCGCGACGCAGGTCACCGGCGCGCTCATGATCGCCGATACCGGGGTGTCGGCCGAAGACCGGCCCTGCAGGATGACCTTGCGCGCGTAGTCGCGTTCGCTGGCGATGCCGACCAGGTCCTGGCCGCGCATCACCAGCACCGCGCCGATATGGTGCTCGGCCATCTGCCGGATGGCTTCCAGTACCGGCGCCTCGGCATCGACGGCGACCACGCGGTCGCCCTTGCGTTCCAGGATCTGGCTGACCTTGCGCATGCGCTGCCTCCCGTCGCCTCGGTAGCCCAGTCTAGACCGGTTGCGGCGGCCGGTCGCGCTCCTGGCCGCCGCGCCATTCCTGAACCAGATAGAGAGGACGCTGCTTGGCCTCCAGGTAGAGGCGGCCCAGGTATTCGCCGATCACGCCCAGGGCCATCAATTGCACGCCGCCGAGGAAGAGCACCACCGCCATCATGCTCGGCCAGCCCTGCACCGATTCGCCCCAGGCCAGGGTCTTGATGACGATCCACAATCCGTATCCGAACGCGAGCAAGGCCGTGCCCAACCCGAGGTAGGTGGCGACCCGCAGCGGCGCGGTCGAGAACCCGGTGATGCCCTCGAGGGCGAAGTTCCATAACCGCCAGTAGTTGAACTTGCTGCGGCCGGCGATCCGCGCCTCGCGCCGGTAGACAATGGACGTGCTCGGATAGCCGACCCAGGCGAAGAGCCCTTTCATGAAGCGCTGGCGCTCGCGCAGTCCGCGCAGGGCTTCGACCACCCGCCTCGACATCAGGCGGAAGTCGCCGGTATCGGCGGGCACGGCGGTGTCGCTGACGCGGTTCATCACCCGGTAGAAGGCGCGTGCGGTGGCCTTCTTGAGCCAGCTCTCGCCCTCGCGCGTGGCGCGGGTGCCGTAGACGACGTCATGGCCCTCCTGCCAGCGGGCGACGAACTCGGGCAGCAGCTCCGGCGGGTCCTGGCCGTCGGCGTCGAGCACCACGACCGCGTCGGCGTCCACGTGGTCCAGGCCGGCGGTGAGCGCGAGTTCCTTGCCAAAGTTCCGCGACAGGCGCAGCAGGCGCACCCGCGGGTCGGCGGCGGCCAGCCCGAGCATCACCGGCCAGGTGTCGTCGCGGCTGCCGTCATCCACGTACAGGACCTGCGCGGGCAGGTCGATCCGGTCGAGCACCGCGGCCAGCCGCGCGTGCATCGCCGGCAGGGCGGCCGATTCGTTGTAGGCGGCGATGACGATGCCCAGGCGGGTGCTGTCGGTCTGCATGGCGGGAGGATACGCGGGCCGGGTCAGCGTGGCGCCAGGTAGGCCCGGCCGCCGAGGTTGCGGACCTGGCGCTCGATCGCCCGGGCGCGGCGCTGCACGTACGGACCGGGCCTGGCGGCGTTGTAGCGCCTCGGGCTCGGCAGCACCGCGGCCAGTCGCGCGCTCTCGGCCGGCGTCAGCGCCGAGGCCGGCTTGCCGAAGAAGCGGCGCGCGGCCGCCTCCGCGCCGTACACGCCGTCGCCGAACTCGGCGATGTTGGCGTAGACCTCCAGGATCCGCGATTTCGGCCACAGGGTTTCGATCAGCACGGTGTACCAGGCCTCCAGTCCCTTGCGCAGCCAGCTACGGCCCTTCCACAGGAACAGGTTCTTGGCCACCTGCTGGCTGATGGTGCTGGCGCCGCGCACGCGCTTGCCGCGCTGGTTGTGCCGCATCGCCCTGTCGATGGCCTTGAAGTCGAAGCCGTGGTGGGCCGGGAACATCTGGTCTTCCGCCGCCACCAGCGCGATCGGCAGGTGCGGCGAAAGGCCCTCGAGGCGACGCCAGCGGTAATCGAGGCGGAAGTCCCAGTCGCGCTCGCCGATCGCCTCGAACTGTCGCGCCATCATGAAGGCGCTCGTGGCCGGCGGAACCCAGCGCATCACCAGCACCTGCAGGATGCTCAGGCCCGCCAGCCACAGCGGCAGCCAGAACAGCAGGCGGCGCGCCCAGAGGCGCCAACCGCGCTTGGCCGCGGCCGCCACCTAGGACTCGGGGGGTCGCGGCGCGGGACGGGCCAGGTCCACCGCCAGCACCCAGCCCTTGCCCGGTGCATCGCTGACCGTGGGACGGCGCCAGACCCGTAGCCACGACGGCGAGCCCTCGCCGCCGCCCCAGGTCACGGCGAGATCGCCCGCCGCGGACAGGACCTGCCCGGTGTCCAGGCGCGTGGCGGTGCTGGGCATGGCCACGCCCTCGGCCTTGCCGTCGGGCAGCGCGCCGTTGCGCAGCTTCAGGAAGTCGGCAGCCACCAGCCGTGGATTGAGCTCTCCCGCAGGCAACAGGTCCGCGCTGCGCAGCTCGGCGCGACCGACGGGCCAGGTCGGCGCTGCGCCCAGGGCGACCCCGCCACGCCGGATCACCGACTCCGGGAAGGCGGCTTCCGCGTGGCCCACGCCGTGGTCGATGACCAGGGTCCATTTGCCCTCGGCATCCTTGCGCCACACCGAAAGGTAGTGCCCGAACGCTGCCGGCGCCTCGGCGCCGGCGGGGATGAAGCGGAACGGTCCGCTGGTATAGCCGAGGTCTCCGCTGGCGGCGATCTCGGCCACTTCCGGGGCCCATTCCAGGCGACTGCCATCGTCCGGTCGCGCTTCCCAGTTGCGCTTGCCGTGGGTCGGGCCCGGGGCGTAGACCAGGCCGTCCGGCGCCAGCGCCTCGAGGAAGGCGGCGCGCGTGCCGCGGGTCGCGGCATCGGCGGCGAAACGCTGCTCGGCGGCGACCAGGTCCTCATAGTCGCCCGCCGCCGCGGTGGTGGCGGCCAACAGACCCGCGCATAGCAGGCAGGCCTTGATCGTCACGCGTGCAATGACCATCTTGTCCCTCCGGAGTGCGCGCAAGCATAGCCGGTACCCGCCCTTCCGAGCATCGTCCATGTCCGATCCCGCAACGCACGACCCGGCCCCCGACCTCGACCGCGACAAGCTCACGCGCTTCCTGCTCGACCGCTCGGGTGTGCGCGGCGTGCTGGTGCACCTGGACGAAGCCTGGCAGGCGGTGGCATCGCGCGTCAGCTACCCGCCGGCGGTCGCCGAACGCCTGGGCGAAACCTGCGCGGCGGCGGCCCTGCTCACCGGCCACGCCAAGGTGGACGGGCGGCTGAGCGTGCAGCTGCGCGGCACCGGAGCGCTGCGCACCCTGTTCGCCGAATGCACGGCCGAAGGCACCGTGCGCGGCCTGGCGCACTTCGAGGAGCCGCTGCCGGCGCCGCTCACGCCGCGAGCCTTCGGACCGGGCTCGGTACTGGCGATCACCATCGAGAGCCTGCCGCCCGGCGGCCAGGACATGGTTCGCTACCAGGGACTGGTCGGGCTCGACGCCGATTCGCTGTCGGCGGCGTTCGAGGACTACTTCGCCCAGTCCGAACAGTTGCCGACCCGGGTCCTGCTGGCCGCCGACGAGCGCCGGGCCGCCGCCATCATGTTGCAGCAGCTCCCCAGCGGGCATGGCGACCCCGATGGCTGGGATCGCGCCTCGGTCCTGTTCGACACGCTGGGACCGCACGAGCTACTCGGCCTGCACAGCCACACCCTGCTGCAGCGGCTTTTCCACGAAGACGGGGTGCGCCTGCTCGGCGACCGGCCGCTGGCCTTCGGATGCTCCTGCTCGCGGGAGCGGGTGGCCGAAGTCCTGCGGACCCTCGGTCCGGAGGAGGCCCTGTCCACCGCCCGGGATGGTCTGACCGAGGTCCATTGCGACTTCTGCGGTCAGGGCTATGCCTTCGCCGAGGCGGAGCTGCTGACCCTGTTCCAGGGCGCGGGTCCAAACGCACCGGGGTCTGAACGCCTGCAATAGCAGCGCTGGATTTCCTTCCCGGTTACCGTTAAATTAACGTAAATACCGGTATCCGGCCGGTACACCGACCGGGGAACTTTTTCCCACCCCGTTCGTCAGAGTCGCAACGAGGATTGCTGCCGCCGTGAAACTCATCCACATCGCCTGCCTGTCACTTGCCCTCGCCGGGTCGGTGGCGTTCGCGCAGCCGACCGTGGTGCCGCCGGCGCAGGCATCCAACACCACCGTCCTGCCGCTGTGGAACACCAGCGGCCAGGTCGACGGCCTGCTGCTGATCGAACCCTCGGTGGTGCCGGGCCTGCCCTCCCAGCGCGTCATCCGGCCGGGCCGCGCCGCCGGCAACGGCCTCGGCCTGCGCGCCGGGCTGTCGCTGGAAGCAAACCCGGGCATGGGCGTGCTGTGCAACAACGGCAGCGTGATCACCAGCGTCGGCTCCATGGCCGGCCACTGCATGCTGGTCAACCTGGGCAACCAGGGCGCCACCGCATTGCCCGGCAGCAAGACCGGCGTCAACGGCCTGTTGCAGTTGCAGAAGGCGCGCAGCAGCCTCACCGGCAGCCTCGGCGTGAATCGCGAAGCCCTTGCCGGCACCAGCCCGGTCGGCCCCGTGTCCACCGATCGCCGCCTGCTCGACAGCCTTTTGGGCGGCGGCATGGCCTCGCTCGACAGCCGCAACGCCAGTCTCATCGGCCAGGTATCGGTGGGCACGCAAAGCTGGGTGAGCATCGGCGGCACGCTGGCCCGCGTACGCCTGATCCCCACCGACCAGATTCCCGGCGGCCTGCCGCCGGAGTGGAACACCGGCAGCCTCAGCCTGCGCGGCGGCATCGGCCGTTTCGGCGGCGAGATCACCGGCCAGATGATCGAAGTGCCCGGCCAGCCGAGCCGCTACAGCAGCGTCGGCGCCGGCGTCACCTGGCGCGCGCCGTGGCGCGCGAAGATTTCGGTGGGTGCCGACAACCTCGTCACCCGCGGCAAGAATCCGTTCGGCCTGCCGGACGCGCCGCCGGCCGAGGCCGACGAGGGCCGCGTGCCCTACGTGCGTTACCAGCAGGACCTCTAGGCCCTGCTGCCCGAGCGCGAACGGCGCTTCCTCACCCGTGAGTTGTGGCCGCTCGCGCCGCTGCTCGACCATCCCCGCTTTCGCTCCCACACGCTCGATGATTTCGATGGCGTGATGGAGGCGTCCGCGCGACTCGCGCGCGAACGCTTCGCCCCGCACAACCGCGCCGCCGACCAGGCCGAGCCGCGGATCGAGGATGGCCGGGTGCGCCTGCATCCCGACGTGAAAACCGCGCTCGACGCGTATGCGCAGGCCGGATTCAGCGCCCTGCTCGCGGACGAGGACGATGGCGGCCTGCAACTGCCCTATGCCGTGGCGCTGCTTTGCGATGCCGACTTCCTCGCGGCGAACGTTTCCACCACTGGCTACGCCCTGCTTGCGCGCGGCGTCGCCAACCTGCTGGGCGTGCACGGCAGCGACGAGCAGCGCCGCCTGTACCGCCAGCCGATCCTGGAAGGCCGCTACCTCGGCACGATGTGCCTGAGCGAGCCGCAGGCCGGCTCGTCGCTGGGCGACATCGCCACCCGCGCCGAGCCCGCTGGCGACGGCCGTTTCCGCCTGTCGGGGCAGAAGATGTGGATCTCCGCCGGTGAGCACGAACTCGCCGAGAACATCGTGCACCTCGTGCTCGCGCGGATCGCCGGCGCGCCGCCGGGGGTGAAGGGGCTGAGCCTGTTCGTGGTGCCGCGGATCCGGGTGGACGCCGACGGACGCCTGGGCGAGCGCAACGACGTGCGGTTGGCGGGCTTGAACCACAAGGTGGGCCAGCGCGGCATCGTCAACACGGTGCTGTCCTTCGGCGAGGCGGGCGATTGCATCGCCACGCTGGTCGGCCAGCCCGGCCAGGGCTTGGCGCAAATGTTCCACATGATGAACGAGGCGCGGATCGGCGTCGGCATGGGCGCGATCATGCAGGGCCTGGCCGGCTACCACTATGCGCTCGGCTACGCGAAGGAGCGTCGCCAGGGCCGCCATCCCGAGCAGAAGGACCCGGCCTCGCCCGCGGTGCCGATCATCGAGCATGCCGACGTGCGGCGCATGCTGCTGCAGCAGAAGTCCTGGTGCGAAGGCGCGCTCGCGCTGGCGTTGCGCGCCGGCCTGCTGGTGGACGAGCGCGACCAGGCGGCGGATCCGGCGCAGCGCGAAGCGGCCTCGCTCAAGCTCGAGCTGCTGACCCCGGTGGTGAAGGCCTGGTCGGCGGAATGGTGCACGCGCGCCAACGACCTCGCGATCCAGGTGCTCGGCGGCTACGGCTACACGCGCGACTATCCGGTCGAACAATTCTGGCGCGACAACCGCCTCAATCCGATCCACGAGGGCAGCAACGGCATCCAGGCGATCGACCTGCTCGGGCGCAAGGCGATGATGGCCGACGGCGCGGCCCTGCGCGCAATCCTGCTCGAGATCGGCGAGGCGATCGCCGCGGCGGCGGTCGTGCCCTCCCTGCGCGAGCACGCCGATGCCCTCGAAGGCGCCTGCCTGCGCGTGCGCGCCGCCACCGATGCCGCGGCGGCGGCCCTCGCCCGCGGCGAGTCGCGGCTGGCCCTGGCCAATGCCTCGGGTTACCTCACCCTCTTTGGCCACGTGCTGGTGGCTTGGATGTGGCTGCGCCAGGCAGGCCTGGCCACCGCGGCGTTGCCACGGGCCAGCGACGGCGATGTCGCCTTCTACCGCGGCAAGCTGCGCGCCTGCGCGTATTTCTTCCGCCACGAACTGCCCGCGGTCCTGCACCACGCCGATCTCACGCTCGATCGAACGACCCTGGACGCGAGCGCCGACGAGTTCTGAAGGCGGGCTTGTCCTTCGCGGCTGTGCTGTCCTTCACACTCTGCCGCGGACGCTGCCCACGCGACCGGTTTCGGCGTATCGTCGCTGCGAATGCCCTCCGCGACCGCCCGAACGCTCACGCCGCTCAGCGGTCTCGACGCCGCCTTCCTCTACCTGGAGTCCGCCGGCACGCCGATGCACGTCGGCAGCCTGATGCGGCTCGACTGGCCGGAGGGCTCCGGCGATTTCCACGCACGCCTGATGGACCACGTGTCGGCGCGCCTGCCGCGCGCACCCGCGCTGCGACGCGTGCTCAAGGACGCACCGCTCGACCTCGGCCATCCGGTCTGGATGGAAGCCGGCGCGCTGGACCTGCGCAGGCACGTGCGCCGGCGTCGCCTTCCGGGCGCGGGCGGCGAGGCGGCATTGATGGCGCTCGTCGGACGCTTGCACGCCGAGGCGCTGCCGCGCGATCGCCCGCTGTGGCAGTTCGTGGTGATCGAGAACTCGGCGCCGGGCGAAGTCGCGTTGTACTCGAAGGTGCACCACGCGCTGCTCGACGGCCAGGGTGGCGTGGCGCTGGCGCAGGCCCTGCTGGATACGCAACCCTCGGGCACCCGCCGTGGCGCGCGCACCCTTCGGGCCGCCACCACGCCCGGGCGCGGCGAGATCGCCACCGCGGCCACGCGCTCGACCGTGTTGCAGTTCGCCCGGCTGCTGCAGGCACTTCCCGCGACGGTGAAGTCGGTCGGAGGCATCGGCCAGGCCATCGGCGCGATCGCGAACCTGCGCGAGCACCTGCTGGTCGCGCCGCGCAGCGTGTTCAACCGCAAGATCGGCCCGGCCCGCAGCTTCGCCGCGCTGTCGCTGCCGCTCGACGAGGTGAAGCGGGTGGCGCGCGGGTTCGGCGCCAGCCTCAACGACGTCGTGCTGGCGCTGTGCGCCGCGGCCTTGCGTGACCTGCTGGCGGGCGCCGACGCGCTCCCGCGCAAGTCTCTGGTGGCGGCGATGCCGGTCTCGCTGCGCGAGCACGGCAACGGCGAGATCAACAACCAGGTCTCGATGGTGCAGTGCGCGCTCGCCACCGACGTCGCCGACCCGGTCGAACGCCTGCGCGCGATCCAGGCGTCCACGGCGCAGATCAAGCGCCGGCTGGCCGCCTTCCGCGGCCTGATCCCGACCGATTTCCCCGGCCTGGCCGCACCGATCTGGGCCTCGGGACTGTCGCGCCTGTGGTCCACGGGGCGCATCGCCGAGCGCCTGCCCGCATTGGCGAACGTCGCCATCTCCAACGTGCCGGGTCCGCCGGTACCGCTTTACCTCGCCGGCGCCCGCGTGCGCCATTACCATCCTGTCTCGATCGTGACCCACGGGCTGGCGTTCAACATCACCGTGCAAAGCTACGCAGGCCAGCTCGAGTTCGGGCTGACCGCGGCCCGCGACGTCGTCGCCCGGCCCGAGCGCGTCGCCCGGGCGATCGCCGCGGCCCTGCAGGACCTGAGTTCCCGCCTCCCATGAAAGCATCCGCATCGCAATCGCGCCGTCCGGCGACCCACGAAACCCTCAAGTCCCCGTCCGCCCTGCTGATGGCGATGGAGGGCCGCGCCATGTTCGAGTGGGCGTCGTTCGCGCTCGCCTGGCCCTTCCTGAAGTCGGCGCCGCGCGGCGACGGCCATCCGGTGCTCGTGCTGCCGGGCCTGTGCGCCGGCGACAGCAGCACGATTCCGCTGCGGCGCTTCCTCGACCGCCTCGGCTACGTCAGCTATCCGTGGCAGCTCGGTCCGAATTTCGGGCCGCGCGACCACGTCATCAAGGGCATGGTGGACCGCGTGCGCGCCGTGCAGAAGCAGCACAAGCAAAAGGTCAGCCTGGTGGGCTGGTCGCTGGGCGGCGCGATGGCGAACGCGATGGCCTTGCAGATGCCCGAACGCGTGCGCCAGGTCATCACCCTGGGCTCGCCGCTGACGGGACATCCCAAGGGCACCAATGCCTGGCGCGTGTTCGAACTCGTCAGCGGCTTCCGCCACGACGACGAGCGCCTGATGGAACTGGTCAGCGGCGAACCGAGCGTGCCGACCACCTCGATCATGTCCAAGACCGATGGCATCGTGAACTGGCGGATGAGCCTGGCGGAGGAATCGCCGATTGCGGAGAACATCGAGGTCAGCGCGACCCACATGGGCATGGGCGCGAACCCGGCGGTGCTGTGGATCATCGCGGACCGCCTCGCGCAGGCCGAGGGCGCCTGGAAGCCCTTCAAGCGCAACCACGCGCTGCACTCCCTCCTCTACCGCAACCCGCACCGCTTTCGCCTGGCCGACCTCATCGCTCCCTAGGTTCTGGCATCGAATGCTTGGCGGCGGCGGGGAGGGGTTGTCGCGCTGCCCGGATTCGACAAGGCCGTCCGTGGCCAGTCAATCCGGCCGGGCGG
>CAMPGW010000022.1 GCA_946885735.1 uncultured Gammaproteobacteria bacterium | reverse complement strand
GCCACGGGCGTGGCGGCTGCATCGACGGACAGGTCCGGCTCGGCCGGATCACTGCTTTGGCCTATCATCGACGGGTTGGAAACCATCCCTACATGTTAAGTCCCGGCCCCGTGACGTTCAAGGCAAACCAGCCGTCCAGGTCCCTGCCCGCGCTTTCCGGGCACGGGTTGCTCGCGGTCGAAGGGCCCGATGCGCAGGCTTTCCTGCAGGCGCAACTGATGAACGACGTCGGTGCGCTCGCGCCCGGGCGCTGGCAGTGGACGGGATGGCTCACCGCCAAGGGCCGCGTTGTCGCGCTGATGGCCCTGTTGCGCACGGCGCCGGATCGCTTCCTGGCGGTGCTGCCCGACTTTCCGGCTTCCGACCTGCAAGAGCGGCTGCAACGCTACGTGTTCCGCAGCAAGGTCCGGCTCGCGCCGCTGCCGGACTGGACCTGCGCGGCCGAGCTTGACGCCGCCGACCACGGCGCGGCCCTGCGCGACCACGCCGGCGGCGACGATGTGACTGGCTGGCGCCTGGACATGAGTGGGGAGCGTGCACAGCGCGCCCTGTGGCTGCTGCCGCCGGGCAGTACGCTCGCCGCGGCGGCCGATGTCGAGGTCAGCCTCGCCTGGAACGCGTTCGACCTCGCCCATGGCCTGCCGCGCCTGCCGGCGGCGGGCGCGGAGTCATGGACCCCGCAGATGCTCTCGCTCGAGCGACTGCATGCGTTCAGCCTGTCCAAAGGCTGCTATCCGGGCCAGGAGATCGTGGCGCGCACCCATTACCTGGGAACCGCCAAGCGGGGCCTGGCGCGCGTGTCCGGCGCCGGCCTGCAACACGGTCAGTTGCTGCTCGATGCCGACGGCGCTGACATCGGCCAGGTGGCCTGCGCGCGCGACGACGGGCGCGAGGCCCTCGCCGTGGCAACGCTTGCCCGGCTGGCGCCGCCGCTGAGCGTTGCCGGTGCCGCGGTCGAACTGCTGCCGCTGGCCGCGGGGCTCGCACGTCCGGTGTGACCGCGCGCACGACAGCGCAAGCGCACTGCACGCAACGGGACAAAACTACGTTGGCGCACGCGTTCCAGTCTGCTATACCCGGTGACGCAGAGGGGAGACCGCACATGAACATCCGCACGCACATTCTCGTTCCGCTGGCCTTGCTGGCCTTCGCAGGCCTGGCCCGCGCAGCGGATTTCACCGTCACGGTGGAACCGAACTACCCGCCGGCCCAGGCCCAGGACGTCTACCGTCCGCTGCTGGCCTACCTGTCGAAGGCGACCGGCCACCGCTTCATCCTCAAGACGTCGGGCAACTACCACGTCTACTGGCGCGACCTGCGCGGCGGCGCGCCGACCGACTTCGCCTTCGAGGAAGCGCACTTCACCGACTATCGGGTCAATCGCCAGCGCTTCACCCCGCTGGTGCGGGTGACCGATCCGACCAAGTTCACCCTGCTGGTGGACGCGGCCAACGCCGACGCCGGGCCCAACGGGCTGATCGGCCGGCGCATCGCCAGCATGTCGGCGCCGAGCCTGGGCTACCTGCTGCTGGGCGAGCTGTACAAGAACCCGATCGCGCAGCCGGAGATCCAGTCGGTGGCGGCCAGCTGGAAGGACGGCGTGGAGATGGTGTTCAACAGCGAGACCGACGCGGCGATGGTGCCCGGCTACATCGCCCAGACCTATCCGAACCTGGTGCCGGTGGCGACGTCGCGCGATTTCATCGGCCGCGCGTTCTCGGCCAGCCCGCGCGTGCCGATGGACGTGCGCAAGAAGGTCGCCGACGCGCTGCTGCGCCTGCACAAGGACCAGTCGCTTTTCGACGTGATCAGCGAACTGGGCGCCACCCAGTTCATGCCCACCAGCGCGGCTGACTACGCCGGCAACGAGCGCCTGCTGCGCGGCGTGTTCGGTTACCAGCCCCTGCCCTCGCGACCCACGGCTGCGCCGGCCGCGACCGCCGTCGGCGGGAACCAGCCCGCGCCGCAGGGTCTGTTGATCAAGGCCAAGAAGGGCGGTTGAGCACGGGCGGCGGGGCCGCCCCAGGCCGTGGAGACGTCAGGGCTCGACCTTGAAGTGGATCAGGTCGTGGGTGTTGAGCGCCGCGGCCTGGCCCATGCTGATCGTGCCGCTGCCGCGCAGGTGCACCTCGTCGCGATGCAGCCGCAATTCGGGTTCCTGGCCCACGGTCACGTAGGTGGCGTTGGTCGAACGGTCGGTGATGACGAAGTGCCCGCGCTTGTACTCGACCTGCGCGTGCGTGCGGCTGACCCAGTCGGCCTCGACCTGCAGGCCGTTGCTGGCCTCGCGGCCCATCATGAAGGGCTCGGAATTCTCGGTCAGCTCGATGACCCGGCCCCGATGGCGCAGGGTGATCTTGGCGCCGACCGCCGCGACGTCGCCCATCCGGATCGTGCTCTGCACCATCGTCATGCCGGAGGTGTCCTCCTGCCAGACGACGTCGACGATCTCGATCGGCAGCAGCTTGCCGCTGACCCGGGCCCGGCCGAGGCCGCGCGTCTCCGGGAAGCGCGGTCCGGACAGCCCGTTGACCGTGGCCGCGGTGGTGACGATCTGCTCGCGCTTGGCCAACGAGGTCATGCGCGCGGCGACGTTGACCGCGTCGCCGAACACGTCGTCGTTCTCCTCCAGGGCGTTGCCGTGGTGGAACCCGATGCGCACGGCGAGGTTCTCGCGCAGGAAATTGATGTCGCGCGACAGCTTGCGCTGCATGTCGCAGGCCGACATCACGCCGGCCATGGCCGACGGCAGCGTGCACATGATTTCGTCGCCGATGGTCTTGATGACCCGGCCCCCGTGCTGCACGCAAATCACGCTGAGCGCGTCCAGCACCGAGGCGATCAGCCGGCGCGCCTCGACGTCGCCCTTGGTCTCGAACAGTCGCGTGCTGCCGCTGACGTCGGCGAACAGGATGGTCTGGGGCCGGCTCTGGCTCATGCGTTCAGTATAGGTCAAGCGGTCGTTCAGGGGGCGTTTACCCTTTGGACTAACGCGGCGGGGCCATTTCCGCGGCCATGGCCACGATGTCGTCCTCACCCGGCAACACCAGCAGCGCGGCACCCGCCAGTGGCGTGAAGGTGTCCGCGCCGACCACCCGTCGCAGGGGCTTGCCGCCGTGGCCCGCCTCGACGATGGCGGTGATGATGCCCTCGCCCACCCCGGCGCTGCGGCGGCCTTCGTCCACCACCAGGATGCGCGCGGCATCGCCGGCGTGGCGTGCGATCGCGGCTTCATTGAGCGGCAACAGCCAGCGCAAGTCCACCACCCGCACATTCCAGCCCAGGCTCGCTTCGATCCGCCGCGCCGCGCGCAGGCTCATCGGCACGCCATTGCCGAAGGTGAAGACCACCAGGTCGCTCGCCTCCGGCGCATACACCCGCTCTTCGCCAAGCGTCATCGCCAGGCCCGGCTCGGGGTAACGGGCCTGCCACAGGCCGTCGCCGGGCTCGTGCAGGTCCTTGGTCATGTACAGCGCGATCGGCTCGAGGAAGGCGCAGACCCGGCCATCCACCTTCGCCAGGGCGGCCAGCGTGCGCAGCATGGTGGCCGCATCGTCGCCGCGGCTCGGGCAGCCGACCACCAGGCCCGGGATGTCGCGCAGCGCGGTGATCGAGTTGTCGTTGTGGAAGTGGCCGCCGAAACCCTTCTGGTAGCCGAGCGAGGCGATCCGCATCACCATCGGGTTGCGGTACTGGCCGTTGGAGAAGAACTGCAGCGAGGCCGCCTCGCCGCGGATCTGGTCGCAGGCGTTGTGGAAGTAGGCCAGGTACTGGATCTCGGGGAACGGCAGCATGCCGAGGTTGGCGAACCCCTGCGCAAGTCCGAGGATCATCGTCTCGTCGAGCAGCGTGTTGAACACGCGCGCGCCCTTGAATGCCTTGTGCAGCCCCTTGGTCACCGTGTACACGCCGCCCTTCTGCGCCACGTCCTCGCCGAATAGCAGGGCTTCGGGATACTTGCAGAACAGGTCGTGCAGCGCGTTGTTCACCAGCAGCGCGAGGTGCCGCGGCGGCAGGTTCTCCGGCAGTTTCTCCGGGCTGCCGAACACCGCGAGGCGGCGTTCCTCGTAGCCTGCCCGCGTCGCCTCCGCCGCCACCGCGGCCGGCGTGAAGGGCGCCAGCGGGGCGACGATGTCCGCCAGCGAGTCGAGCTTCGGCCGGCGGTCCGCGTCTTCGGCGGCAGCGAAGCAACGGGCCCGGATCAGTTCGTACTGCCCGAGCAACTCGTCCGCATCCATCAGTCCGGATTCGAGCGCGATCGCCGCGGAACGCAGCAAGGGGTCGCGCGCCTCCACCGCCATCAGTTCCTCGTAGCTGCGCCATTCGATCTCGAAGTCGGTGCCGGCGTGGCCCATCACCCGGGTCGTGCCCAGGTGCAGGAAGGTAGGACGGCGCGTGCGACGGCAGTGCTCGACTGCCGCCTGCACCTGCCCGTAGCCCGCGGCGAGATCCAGGCCATCGGCGTAGAAGTAGTCCAGGCCCTTGCGGTCGCGGAAATTGGCGGCCACCCAGCCCTCGGGCGTCTTCACCGAGATGCCGATGCCGTTGTCCTCGCAGACGAACAACACCGGCGCCGGCAGTTGCTGGTAGGCCGTCCAGGCCGCCGCGTTGAAGGCGGTCTGGGCGGTGGCATGGTTGCTGGAGGCATCGCCGAAGCTGCAGATCGCGATCGAGTCGGCGGGGATCGGCAAGGCGTGGCCGATGCGCCGCGCCTGCTCGATCGCGACGGCGGTGCCGAGCGCTTTCGGCAGGTGCGAGGCGATCGTCGAGGTCTGCGGCAGCACCCACAGCGGCTTGCTGCCCCAGACCTTGTGGCGGCCCCCGGAGATCGGGTCCTCGCGGGATGCGGCGAAACTCAAGGCCGAATCCATCACCGGGTCCATGCCCGGCAACTTGCGGAAACGCTCGGCCATGAAGCCGCCGCTGCGGTAGTGCAGGAAGGCGGGATCCGTGTGGCGAGTCAGTCGGGCCACCATCGCGTTGCCCTCGTGGCCCGAGGAACCGATCGTGTAGAAGACCTTCTGCTGCACGCGCAACACCCGCGCCATCAGGTCGAGGTGGCGCGAGACCAGTTGCGATTCGAACAGGGCCAGGAAATCGGCCGCGGTGCAGGCACTGCCGGGGAGTACCGGCGCATCGGCCGCCGGCTTGCGCGCCGCGCGGCGACCGTTCCAGCCACGCACGAACTCGACGAAGTTCTCGTCGCAGACCTGGGCGCGGTTGACGTTCTTGTGGCGGGCGGGGATCGGGCTGGGCACGGCGGACATGGCGGGGTCTTCGCAGAGAGTGGTCAGTAGCGGTGCGCGGTGAAGCCCGGCTGCGCTTCGACGCGCGCGAGCCAGGCGCGCACGCCGGGATAGGCGGACAGGTCGAACCCGCCCATGTGCGCCTCGTGGCTGTACGCGTACAGGGCCATGTCGGCAATGGTGTAGCCGGCGTCGGCGAGGAAGGGCTGCGCGCACAGCCGCTGCTCCATCACGTCGAAGGCCTGGTAACCGCGCTCGAGCAGGCGCGGCAGTTCGGCGCGGCGCGGGTGGTCCGCCGGCAGCCAGTGGCGGATGAAGCGCGCCACCGCCACGTAGGGCTCGTGGCTGTACTGTTCGAAGAACAGCCACTGCAGCACCTGCGCGCGATGCCAGCGATCGGTGGGCCACCACGGGCTTCCCTCGGCGAGGAAGCACAGGATGGCGTTGGACTCCGCCAGGGTGCGGCCGTCGGCGAGTTGCAGCAGCGGCACCTTGCCGTTGGGGTTGAGCGCCAGGAACTCCGGCGTACGCGTCTGGCCGACGGCGCTGTCCACCTCGACCCACCGGTAGGGCTGGCGCAGGTGCCCGAGCAGCAGCCGCGGCTTGAAGCAGTTGCCCGATGCCGCCATGCCGTACACCGTCACCGGTTCCACGTCATGCTCCTGCGCGCTTGCGCGCCCGCCACTGCCCGCGCGTCTGCGCCCAGATCTCGATCGGCTCGTCCTGCAGTGGCTCGGGCAGCTTGCCCGGTCCGCGCAGCGACGAACCCAGGCGGCGCGCGAGCTCCTGCGAGGGCGTGTTGTCCGGATGGATCGAGTGGATCACTTCCGACCAGCCCAGGTTCTCGAAGGCCCAGTCGATGGCCGCCTCGCCCGCCTCGGTCGCGAAGCCACGCCCCTGCGCTTCGCGCGCGAAGGCCCAGCCTACTTCCGTACCGGGCCAGCCTTCGGGTTGCCAGGGACCGAGCTGGCCCAACCAGCGTCCACTGGCCTTCTCTTCGATGGCGAACATCGCGAAGCCCTGCAGCACCCAGGCGCCCGGCATCTGCAGGAACTTGCGCCAGGCCACCGAACGTGGCGCGGCGCCGCCGATGAAGCGCATGTTCTCCTCGTCCTGGCCCATCGCGGCGTAGGCCTCGAAGTCGGACAGGCGCGGCACCCGCAGGATCAATCGCTCGGTTTCCAGCACCGGCCCTTCGAACTTCATCCCGACCTCCCCGGCCGACGCTGCCTCAGAACGCGTTGATGCCGGTCACTTCCCGGCCGATCACCAGCTGGTGCACGGTCTCGGTGCCCTCGTAGGTGATCACCGACTCGAGGTTGAGGGCGTGGCGGATTGGCGGGTATTCGGTGGTGATGCCGGCGCCGCCAAGGATGTCGCGGGCCTCGCGCGAGATGTCCAGCGCCATCCGCACGTTGTTCCACTTCGCCAGCGAGACCTGCGCGGGCTGCATGGTGCCGGCGTCCTTCAGGCGGCCCAGCTGCAGCGACAGCAACTGCGCCAGGGTGATGCGCCGCGCCATGTCGGCCAGCTTGAGCTGCACGGCCTGGTTGGCGGCGAGCGGGCGGTTGAACAGGACGCGTGATGCCGAATACTCGCGCGCGCACTGGAAGCTGGCGATGGCCGCGCCGATCGGACCCCAGGTGATGCCGTAGCGCGCCTGGGTCAGGCAGCCGAGCGGGCCCTTGAGGCCCTTCACGTTCGGCAGGCGCTGGCTGTCGGGCACGCGCACGTTGTCCAGGAACAGGGCCGAGGTGACCGAGGCGCGCAGGCTCATCTTCTTGTGGATGACCTGGGCGGCGAAGCCCGGCGTGCCCTTGTCCACCAGGAAACCCTGGATGCCGTCGGCGGTCTGCGCCCAGACGATGGCCACGTCGGCGAGGTTGCCGTTGGTGATCCACATCTTGGCGCCGTTGATGACCCAGTCATCGCCGTCGCGGCGGGCGACGGTCTTCATGTTGGCGGGGTCGGAACCGCCGTGCGGTTCGGTCAGCCCGAAGCAGCCGATGATCTCGCCGCGGGCCATGCCCGGCAGGTAGCGCTCGCGTTGCTCCTCGTTGCCGTAGGCGTAGATCGGGTACATGCACAGCGAACTCTGCACCGACACGAAACTGCGGATGCCGGAGTCACCGCGCTCGAGTTCCTGGCAGATCAGGCCATAGCTGACGGAATTGAGACCGGCGCAGCCGTACTTCTCGGGCAGCGAGGAACCGAACAGGCCCAGCGCGGCGATCTCGGGCACGAGTTCGGACGGGAAGCGGCCCTGGTCGAAGCAGTCGCCGATGATCGGCAACACGCGCTCGTCGGTGAAGCGCGCCACCGAGTCCTGGATCATCCGCTCCTCGTCGGTCAGCAGCGAACGGACGTCGTACAGGTCGGTCGGATCGAGGGCCATGGGGCTACCGGCGGTGGCAAACCGCTATTTTAGCCCGAATGTGCGCCGTGTCGCATATGGGTCCGGGCCGCCCCGGGGCGGCCCGGACCGCGGGATCAGCCGCGAGACTCGTCCCGGCCGGAGGCGCCGGTGGCGATGATGGCGCCGTCCCGCATCGGCAGGCGTTCGCCGGGCTTCTGGTCAAGGCGGACCGTGCCGCTCTTGTCGCGCCAGCGCCAGTCCACGTCGTAGCCGATGACCTTGTCGCGATCGCCCAGCCAGATCTGGTCGGAAGGCTTCTTGCTGACCCGGCGGCTCTGCACGCGGCCGTCCTGCTCGTAGCTGACCTCGTAACCGATCGTCTCCGAGCGCGGACGCGACTCGGTGTGGCAGACGCGCTGGTTCTGGGTGGTGACGCGACCGCCCTGGTGGCGACGGTCGATGTTGCGGCCGGCGTAGCCGCCACCGACGGCGCCGGCGACCGTGGCCAGCTTGCGGCCGTCGCCGCCGCCGACCTGGTTGCCGATCAGGCCGCCCACGATCGCGCCGACCACCGCGCCGTCCTTGTTGCCGAAGCGCTCCGGCTGCCGAACCTGCACGGCCTGGGTGGTGCACACCTTCTCGGGCACCTGCGTGGTCTGGGTGATGGGAACCACGTCGATCACGTCCGCGTACAGCGGCTCGGTGACGGTGACGGGGCGCGAGGCCACGACGTCCGCGTATTGCGGGCCGATCACGCCGGTCCGATAGGCGCCGATGGCGGCGCCCGTGCCGAGGATGGCGACGAGGGCGAGTGCGAGCTTGTTGCTGTTCATGTGGGCCTCCAATGGCAGGGTCAGGACCCCGCGCGGCCGGATGATGGTCCGCGGACCCTGAACCGCGGCCTTTGCCGGCTCCCCGTGGTAGCGTTTTCGTGAAGGAGGCCACACATGCCCAACCCGATCCTCGCCCCCGTGCTCGCTTTCGCAGGACGCCTGAGATTCCGGACCCTGTTCCTGGTCACGGCGGCGCTATTCGCCATCGATACCATGGTTCCGGACCCGATTCCCTTCGTGGACGAGATCCTGCTGGGCCTCGGCACCCTGCTGTTGGCTTCGCTGCGAAAGCCACGCAAAGGCTGAAACGCCGGTGCGCCTGTTCGACAGCCACAGCCATCTCGACGTCCCCGAGTTCGACGGCGACCGCGCGGCCGTGCTGCAGAGGGCACGCGCGGCGGGCGTCGTCGAGCAGCTGGTTCCGGCGGTGGACCACGACACCTGGCCTACCCTGCGCGCGGCCTGTGGCGAAGATCCCGGCCTGTATCCCGCCTACGGCCTGCATCCGATCTTCCTCGACCACCACCGTCCCGAACACCTGCCCGCCCTGCGCGAATGGATCGAACGCGAGCACCCGCTGGCGATCGGCGAATGCGGCCTCGACTTCTTCGTCGAGGGCCTGGACCTGGAGTGGCAGCGCACGATCTTCCGCGGGCAGCTGGCGCTCGCGCGCGAGTTCGACCTGCCAATGGTGGTGCATGCGCGCCGGGCGGTCGAAGAGGTGTACGTCACCGCCAAACGCGTTGGCGGGCTGCGCGGCATCGTCCACAGCTTCGGTGGCAGCGCCGAGCAGGCGCGGCAACTGGCGGAACTCGGCTTCCTGCTGGGCATCGGCGGCCCGGTGACCTACGAGCGGGCGCGGCGGCTGCGTCGCCTGGTCGCGGACTGTCCGCTCGAGTGGCTCGTGCTGGAGACCGATTCGCCGGACCAGCCCGACGCCTGCCACCGTGGCCAGCGCAACGAGCCGGCACGTCTCACCGAAGTCCTGCGCGTGGTGGCGGAACTGCGCGACGAGGATCCTGCCCGCATCGCCGCCGCCACGCGCGGCAATGCGCGCCGGCTGCTCGGCCTGCCGGAAGACTGATCAGGCCGCGCGTTCGCGCAGCAGCAGTTCGAGCGCCTTGCCCACCGCTGCGAAGGCGAACGCGCCCGTCACGTGGGTGGCGGCGCCGAGGCCGGCGCCGCAGTCGAGCTTGAGTGCCGCGTCGGGACCCAGCGCCGGCCGCGTCCCGCAGACGCTGCCATCGGCCTGCGGGTAACGCACGTTCTCCAGCGAGTACACCGCGGGCACGCCGAAGTAGCGGTCCTTGTTCTTCGGGAAGTTGAACTCCGCCCGCAGCTTCTTGCGCACCAGCGCCAGCAGGGCGTCGTGCTCGGTGCGGGAAAGGTCGCGCAGGCGCACCTGGGTCGGGTCGGTCCGCCCGCCGGCCGAACCGACCACGACGAGAGGCAGCTTGCGGCGTCGGCACCAGGCGATCAGCTCGACCTTGCTGCGAAAACTGTCGCAGGCATCGAGCACCAGGTCGTAGCCGCGATCGAGCAGCTCCGCCAGGTTGGAGGGCAGCAGGAACTGCGGCACGACCTCGACCGCCAGCGCAGGATTGATCGCCCGGCAGCGTTCGGCCAGCACCTCGGCCTTGCCGCGACCGTACTGGCCTTCGAGCGCATGCAACTGGCGGTTGGTGTTGGACAGGCAGACCTCATCGGCATCCACCAGCGTCATTCGCCCCACGCCGCTGCGGGCCAGGGCTTCGACCGCCCAGGAACCGACGCCGCCCAGCCCCACGACGCAAACATGCCGCTGCTGCAGTCGGGCGACGCTACCGCGGCCGTAGAGCCGGTCGACGCCGGCGAAACGTGCGTTCAAGGAGGAATCCATGGCGACATTGTAGTGGCCACTGGCGGCGGTTCAGCGAACCGCCGCTACCTTAGGGGTGGACATCCCGCGAGCACCAATCCGCATGCCGTCGATCCGTCTGCTGGCCGCGCTGGCCCTGCTTGCCCTCGCCGCCTGCACCACCACGCCGCCTCGGCAACCCGCCGCGGAGCCCGATCCCGCGCAGCCCGAACCCGCGCGCCCGTCCCCCGCGCCGGCACCTGCGGCCTGCACGACCTGCGGCCGGATCGAGCGCATCGACGTGATCACGGGCGCATCCACCGCGAAGCCGCAAAGTGCGGTACTGGGTGGCGTCGTCGGCGGCGTGCTGAGCAAACCGACCACCGCTACGGCGGACACCGGTGGCAGTCGCAGCTATCGCCTGGTGGTCCTGCTCGACAACGGCCGCCGACTGATCCTCACGCAGCGGCAGCTGGCCGCCGGCACGAAGCCCGGCGTGCGCGTGCGCGTGGACCGCAGCCGGGTCGTCCTGTTGCGCTGAAAACCGCGTGCTACGCTTTTTGGCATTCCATCCCCGGAGAATCCCATGCGATCCCTCGTGTTGTTCCTGGTCGGCCTGGCGGTCGGCGCGATGTGCACGCTGATCGCCGTGAATGCGCTCGATCGCGGCACCTCGCACCACGATGCGGTGATGGCGCTGATGGGCCAGCAGATGAAGTCCATCGACCAGAGCATCAAGGCGAGCCGCTGCGCCTCCACCGACCTGACGCCCAGGCTGCAAACCCTGCGCTTCGTCGCCAACGACATCGAGCCGGCATTCCCGGACCTGCAGGCCGTCGAACAGTTCGGGCGTTACGCCGCCGGCCTGCGCCGGGCCGCCGACGCCGCGCTGATGACGCCGCCGGCCAATTGCGCGGCCGCTGCAGCCGCCCTCACCAGTCTCGACAAGGCTTGCGACAGCTGCCATCGCGACTTCAAGGGCTGAAGGGCCCCATGTGGCGCTGCAACATGCGAACCAGCTCACACTTGGGTTAGGGTTGGGCACCCGCCATCCGTGCGGGCCTTCCAACCATTTCCGGGGAGTCTGCATGTCGCGTTCCGTCCGCAATCTGGTGCTAGCCACCGCCCTCGTCGCCGCTACCGGCACCGCCTTCGCCGCGCGCCAGGGCCACGTACCGACCCTTCGCAACCCGCTGGCCATCAGCATGGTTGCCGACTCCAGCCGGGCCCAGGCCTTCCTCGGCGTGGTCGAGTTCAAGATCACCAACAACAGCGCGGAAGTCCTGCGCGTGCCCTACTGGCAGCTGCCCTCGGCCGCCGGCGAGAGCAATCTCTTCAAGGTCTACCGCAACGGCGAGAAGGCCGAGTATCTCGGCGCCCAGGTCAAGCGCTCCGCGCCGACCGAGGCCGACCTCGTCACCTTCGAGCCCTATGAGACCAAGCGCTTCAGCGTGGACCTCGGCGCGGCCTACGACCTGTCGAAGACCGGCGAGTACAGCGTGACCTTCAACGCCTTCCTGCAGGGCGCCAGCTCGAGGACGGGCCGCAAGGTCACCGACGCCATGGGTCGCATGGCGCAGCTGCGCTCGGCGACGCTGTCGCTGTGGGTGGATGCGGACAACTCGCTTTCCGCACTCAAGGGCGGCAAGACCAGCGGCAAGGGCAAGCCCGGCAGCGGCGGCGGCACCTCCGGCGGACTGAGCTTCGTCGGCTGCAGCTCGACGCAGATCAACACGTTGCTGTCCGCCGTCGGCGCGGCGCGCAACTACACCGAGAACGCGAAGGGCTACCTCAACGGCGGCGCCACCGGCCCGCGCTATACCACCTGGTTCGGCGCCTACAGCAGCAGCCGCTACGGCACCGTGCAGCAGAACTTCGTCGACATCGACGCGGCCATGGACCAGAGCAACAACCAGATCAAGATCAACTGCGGCTGCAACCAGAGCTACTACGCCTACGTGTACCCGACCCGGCCGTACGAAATCTTCGTCTGCCGCGCCTTCTGGAGCGCGCCGCTGACCGGCACCGACTCCAAGGCGGGCACGCTGGTGCACGAGATGAGCCACTTCAACGCCGTGGCAGGCACCGACGACGTGGTCTATGGCCAGTCCGGCGCCAAGAGCCTGGCCATCAGCGACCCCAACAAGGCGGTCACCAACGCCGACAGCCACGAGTACTTCGCAGAGAACACCCCGAGCCAGAACTGAGCCACGCGTCCGCGCATGGCTGGGGCCCGCTTCGGCGGGCCCTTTTTTTTCAGCGGGCGTCAAGGCCGCGCGGCGGCGATGACGTAAGCTTCAGGCATGGACACCCAACTGCTCTGGTACGTCATCGCCGGCCTGCTGATCCTCGTGGGCCTGGCCGGCACGATCCTCCCCGCCCTGCCCGGCCTGCCATTGATGTTCGCGGGCATGTTCCTGGCGGCCTGGGCCGATGGCTTCGATCGCATCGGCGGCTGGACCCTCGGTCTGCTGGGTGTGCTGACGCTGTTGTCGATCGGCGTGGACATCCTGGCGACCACGCTCGGCGCCAAGCGGGTCGGCGCCGGCAAGACCGCGATGTTCGGCGCGGCGATCGGCACCCTGGTCGGCGGCATCGTGTTCTCGCTGCCGGGGCTGATCCTCGGGCCCTTCATCGGCGCCGTCGCCGGCGAGCTGATCGAGGGCAAGCGCCTGCACGCCGCATCGAAGGTCGGCTTCGGCACCTGGATCGGGCTGGCGCTCGGCACCGCGCTCAAGCTGGCGCTCGCCTTCACCATGCTCGGGATCTTCGTCTTTGCCCTGGTCGTCTCCTGAAGCCTAGTCCTGCAACTCGCGCAGGGTGACGGTCGGCGGCGCCGACAGCACCCGCCGCGTCGCCAGCATGCCCGCGGCGACTGAGGCGACGACGCCCAGGGTCGTGCTGGTCGCCACCAGGCGCCAATCGGCGGTGAAGGGCAAGTCGAACACTTCGCGCGCCACCACGCCTGCCAGCACCGTCGCCGCGATCGCTGCCACCAGTCCCGTCAGCAGCCCGATCGCCGTGAACTCGCTCGCCTGCGCGAGTAGCAGCTGGCGGCGCGTACCGCCGAGCACGCGCATGATCGCCGCCTCGCGCAGGCGCTCGTCCTGCGAGGCGCTCACCGAGGCCAGCAGCACCAGCACGCCGGCCGCCAGCGAGAAGTAGAAGATCGCCTCGACCACCCGCGAAACCTGGTCCACGGTGCCGCGGACCTGGTCGAGCACGGCGTCCACGTCGATCACGGTCAGGTTCGGGAAGGCGCGCACCAGGTCGCGGGTCAGCGTCGGCGCACGCACCTTGGGCACGTGCACGCCGCCGATGTAGCTGGCCGGATAGCCGTCGAGCGCACCCGGCGAGGCGACGACGAAGAAATTCGGCCGGAAGCTTTCCCATTCGACCCGGCGCAGGCTGGTGATCGTGGCCTCGAAGACCTGGCCGGCGATGTCGAAGCCGACGCGGTCGCCGACCTTCCAGCCCAGCGACTCGGCGAACTCCTGCTCGACTGAGATCTCGGCCGCGCGCGGCGGCGCCTGCGTGGACCAGAAGCGGCCCGCGACGACCTCGTTGTCGTCGCCGATGCCCTTGCCGAAGCTCAGGTTGAATTCCCGCTCGGCCAGGCGCCGGGCACGACCGCCGCGCGCTGCGAAATCGCGTCCGGTCACCTGCTTGCCGTTCATGGACACCAGGCGCGCGCGCACCATCGGGAACAGCAGCGGGTCGCGCACGCCCTGCGCGGTGAGCTGGCGGGTCACCGGCGCCACCTGGTCCTGCTGCACGTTGATCACGAAGCGGTTGGGCGCATCGGCGGGCATCGCCTGCTGCCAGCGCGACAGCAGGTCGGTGCGCACGAAGGTCAGCAGCATCAGCACCATCAGGCCGAGCCCGAGCGATGCGATCTGCGCGATGCTCGCCGCCGGGCGGCGGCTGACGTTGGCCAGGCCATAGCGCCATGGCCCTTGCAGGCGGGTGCGCACCCTCCGAAGCAGCCAGACCAGCGCGTAGGCGATCAGCCCGAGCACGGCCAGCGTCGCGGCGATGCCGCCGAGCATGGCCGTGCCGAGCGTGGCCGAGCCGGCCTTCCACCACAGCAGCAGGGCCAGGCCCGCCAGGCCGAGGATGCTGACCACCCAGGCGCTGGGCTCGCCGGCGTCGAGATCGCGACGCAACACGCGCAGCGCCGGCACGCGCCGCAGCGCGAGCACCGGCGGCAATCCGAACGCCATCAGTACCGTCAGTCCGACGCCGAGGCCTTCCAGCGCGGGACGCCAGGACGCCGCGGGAATGGCCACGCGCAGCACCTGCTCGAGGTAACCGCCCACCGCCGCCTGAAGGCCCAAGGCCAGCAACACGCCGACGGTGCTGGCGAACAGTCCGAGGAAGAGCAACTCGCCGACGTGGATGCCCACCAGCGTGCGCTGGCTGGCGCCGAGGCAGCGCATCACCGCGCTGCCGGCGAGATGCCGCGCCGCGTGGCGGCGGGCCGCCATCGCAACGGCGATCGCGGCGAGCACGACCGAGACCAGCGCCGCCAGGCCGAGGAAGCGATCGGCGCGATCAAGTGCGGAGCGGATCTCCGGTCGCGCGTCAGCCGCCGTCTCCAGGCGCTGCCCCCGCCCCAGCAAGGGACGCGTGCGCGCCACGAATGCCTCGACTGATGTGGGCGTACCCGCGACCACCAGCCGGTAGGTGATGCGGCTTCCCGGCTGCACCAGTCCGCTTTCACCCAGTTGCGACAGGTTGAAGAACACCTTCGGGCCGGAATTGAGGTAATTGAGCGACGCCTCGGGTTCCTGCACTACCAGCGCGGCGACGGTCAGTGACAGGGTTCCCACGCCGATGCGGTCGCCGACCCCCACGCCCATGACCTGGGCGCCGGCACGGCTGATCCAGGCAGTGCCCGGCCGCGGCACCGCGGCGGCGATCGTCTCCGGTCCGCCCTCGGCCGCCTGGATCAGGAAGGTCCCGCGCAGCGGAAAACCTTCGCCGATCGCACGCACTTCGCCCAGTTGCACGGCTTCGCCCGCGCTGATCATGCTGGCGAAGGCCGTGGTGCGCGTGTGCCGCAACCCGGGTGCTTGCGCCAGTTGCAGCAGGTGCTCCGGCACCGGCTCGTCGGCACGCAGGACCGCGTCGCCACCGAGCAATTTGTTGGCCTCCAGCGCGAGGGCGCGCTCGGCGCGGTCGGTCAGGAAGCCGACGGCCGTCACCGCCATCACCGCCAGCACCAGCGCGGCGAACAGGATGCGCAGCTCGCCCGCCGCGACGTCGCGGCGCAGCTGGCGCCAGGCCAGTGCGAGGGTCCTCATGCCGACGCCTCCGCGTCCCCGCGACCCGCCCTCATGCGGCCGCGCCGTCGACCAGGCGACCGCCGGCCAGGCGCAGCACGCGCGAGCAGCGCGCCGCCAGACGTTCGTCGTGCGTCACCAGCACCAGGGTCGTTCCGGACTGGGCATTGAGTTCGAACAGCAAGTCGATGACCGCGCGACCGGTGTCGGTGTCGAGGTTGCCGGTGGGCTCGTCGGCGAACAGGAGTGAAGGCGCCGTGACGAAGGCACGCGCCAGCGCGACGCGTTGCTGCTCGCCGCCGGACAACTGGCGCGGATAATGGTCGAGGCGTTCGCCCAAGCCGACGCGCTGCAGGATCCGCCGCGCGGCCTCCGCGGGTTGGCGGTCGCCGCGCAGTTCGAGCGGCAGCATCACGTTCTCCAGCGCGGTCAGCGCCGGCAGCAGCTGGAAGCTCTGGAAGACGAAGCCGACCTTCTCGCCGCGCAGGCGCGCGCGGCCATCCTCGTCCAGCGCCGACAGCGAAGCTCCGTCCAGGCTCACGTCGCCCACGCTGGGAGTGTCCAGGCCGGCGAGCAGCGAAAGCAGGGTGGACTTGCCCGATCCTGAAGCGCCGACCACCGCGACGGCTTCCCCGGGCCGGATGCTGAAACTCACGTCCTCCAGGATGGTCAGGGAATGGTCGGGCAAACGCACCGTCTTGCCGAGGCCGCGCGCGACCAGTTCCCCCGCCCCGCCCTTGGAAAGCGCCGGGCTTGCCGCAATGCTATCGGTCATGGATCAGGAGCCTTCTGGATGAATGTCGTATATGGAGGGTGGCGCAGCCACCTTCAACGGGGCGTCATGACGCTGGTGGCCTTGCTGGGCTTGATCGTGTCCGCCGCCGCCGTCGCCGGGCCAGTGCCAGAGGCCACGGCCCGCCCGGCGCCCGCGCGCACCGTGCTGGTGCTTGGCGATTCGCTCTCGGCGGCTTACGGACTGGCTTCGAACCAGGGCTGGGTGGCGCTCACCGCGCGGCGCATGGCCGCTTCCCACCCGGGATGGAAGGTCGTCAACGCGAGCATCAGCGGCGAAACCACCGCCGGCGGCGCGGCCCGCATCGCCGGCGAACTCAAGCGCCACCGGCCGGCGGTGGTGGTGGTCGAACTCGGCGCCAACGACGGGCTGCGGGGCCTGCCACTGGCGCAGACCCGCGCCAACCTCGAGCGCATCGTGCGCGCCTCGCAAGAGGCTGGCGCCCGCGTGCTGCTGCTGGGCATGCGCATGCCGCCGAACTTCGGACCGGCCTACACGCAAGGCTTCGAAGCCAACTTCAAGGACCTCGCCAGGACCTACCGCACCGGCCTGCTGCCATTTTTCCTCGAGCCGATCGCGATGCGCCGCACCAACTTCCAGGCCGACAACCTGCATCCCACGGCGGCAGCGCAGCCACTGCTGCGCGACCACGTCTGGCCGGTACTCGCACCCTTGCTGAAGTAGCCACGTCAATCCCCCGCCGCGGCGGCGATGATGTCGCCGTGGCCGTGGACGAAGATGCCGGGTTCCTGCCGGGACACCAGCGCCACCAGCGCCTGTGCGACCCGGTCGGCCTGGATGGCGCGATAGGGTTTCAGCCGCCCGTGCATCAGCAGGTTGGCCGCCGGCGCGAGCCGCCGCATCAGGGCCTCGGCCGGACGGCGCTCGGCGCGCGGCCCCAACAGCAGGCCTGGGCGCAGGAGGTCCACCCGTTCATAGCCTGCGGACTCGAGCGCGTCCTCGACCTCGCCCTTCACCCGCAGGTAGAAGTTGCCCGACTGCCGGCTTGCCCCCACCGAACTGACCAGGATCGCGTGGCGGGCGCCGTGCGTCCGCGCCAGCCGCGACAAGCGCAGCACGAGCTCGCGGTCCACCGCGATGAAGGCTTCGCGCGAGCCGGCCGCCTTGAGCGTGGTCCCCAGGCAACAGGCGAACACGTCGATCGGCCCGGGCGCCGCAGCATCGAAGGCCGCGGCGAAATCCTCGTCGCCCAGGCTGAAGTCGAGCACCGGTGCCTGCAGCCGTGGGTGCGCCAGCGATAGCGGTCGTCGAACCGGCGCCAGCACCTGGCCCTGGAACGAGGGCGTGTCCAGCAGCCGCCGCAGCGCGCGATCGCCGACCAGGCCGGTGGCGCCGGCCAGCAGCACGCGCGGCGGCGTCAGGCCCACTCGGTCAGGCCTTCGCGCTCGTACAACGTCTTGAACGAAGGCCGCGATTTCATCGCCTGCGCGAGTCGGTCGAGCGCCGGCCAGTCGGTCGCCGGACGCGGAATCCTGCGCGACCAGCGCATCAGCATGGTCAGCTGGAAATCGGCGGCACTGGGCCGCTCGCCCAGCAGCCATGGGCCGTGGGCGGCAAGATGCGCATCCAGGATGTCGAAGCACTGCGCGGCACGCTGCGCGGCGCTGGCCTTGACGAGTTCCACGTTGGCCTCGCCCGCCGGCTCGTGAGGGTACCACCAGGCGCGGAACTGCGGCTGCAGCATGTTGGAGAGGAAGTTCATCCACTGGTAGTAGCGGGCACGCGCCTCGCTGCCCACGGGGGGTGCCAGCTTCGCCTCGGGATGGGTGTCGGCCAGCTGCATCACGATGGCTGCGGCTTCGGTGTAGGCCACGCCGTCCACGACCAGGGTCGGCACCACGCCGGCCGGATTCAGCTTCAGGTATTCGGCCGACTTCTGCTGCCGGCTCTCGAAATCCACCGGCTCGAGGCGATGCTCGATGCCCAGTTCGATCAGCAGCCAGTGCACCACGAAGCTGGCCGCGCCAGCGGAGTAATAGAGCGTATACATCGCGAGCTCCTGCGGATGGGTGATGGAACGGCGTCTACTCGACGGCCACCGGGATCTTGCCGATGCGCGCCTGCCATTCGCGCGGCCCGGTCCGGTGCACGGATTCCCCGCTCGAATCCACGGCGACCGTGACCGGCATGTCGCGAACCTCGAACTCGTAGATGGCTTCCATGCCCAGGTCCTCGAAACCGACCACGCGCGCCGAGCGGATCGCTTTCGACACCAGGTAGGCCGCGCCGCCCACCGCCATCAGGTAGACCGAGCGGTGCTTGCGGATGGCTTCGATCGCCGTCGGGCCGCGCTCGGCCTTGCCGACCATCCCGAGCAGGCCGGTCTGCGCGAGCAGCTGCTCGGTGAACTTGTCCATGCGCGTGGCGGTGGTGGGACCGGCGGGCCCGATGACCTCGTCGCGCACCGGATCGACCGGGCCGACGTAGTAGATGAAGCGCCCGCGCAGGTCCACCGGCAGCGGTTCGCCGCGGTCGAGCATGCCGACGATGCGCTTGTGCGCGGCGTCGCGCCCGGTCAGCAATCGGCCGTTGAGCAGCAGCGTCTCGCCGGTCTTCCAGGTTTGCACGTCCTCGGGACGCAGCGTATCCAGGTCCACGCGCCGGCCCTTGGAGGCGTCGTAGGTCAGGCTCGGCCAATCCGCCAGCGATGGCGGCTCGAGCGCCACCGGCCCGCTGCCGTCGAGCGTGAAGTGCGCATGCCGCGTCGCCGCGCAGTTCGGGATCATGGCGATCGGCAGGTTGGCGGCGTGGGTCGGGTAATCCTTCACCTTGACGTCGAGCACGGTGGTGAGGCCACCCAGTCCCTGCGCACCGATACCGAGCGCGTTGACCTTGTCGTACAACTCGAGCCGCAGCTCCTCGGCGCGGTTGGACGGGCCGCGGGCCTGCAGCTCGACGATGTCGATCGGCTCCATCAGCGCCTCCTTGGCCAGCAGCATCGCCTTCTCGGCGGTGCCGCCAATGCCGATGCCGAGCATGCCCGGCGGGCACCAGCCGGCGCCCATGGTCGGCACCGTCTTCAGCACCCAGTCAATGATCGAATCGGAAGGATTGAGCATGGCGAACTTCGACTTCGCCTCGGAACCGCCGCCCTTGGCCGCGACGATCACGTCCACGGTCCCGCCCGGCACGACCTTCATGTTGACCACGGCCGGGGTGTTGTCGCGCGTGTTGAGCCGCTTGCCGGCGGGATCGGCGAGCACCGAAGCGCGCAGGCGGTTGTCCGGATGGTTGTAGGCGCGACGCACGCCTTCGTTGGCCATGTCTTCCACCGACATCGTCGCATCAGGCCAGCGCACGTCCATGCCGATCTCGAGGAACACCGTGACGATGCCGGTGTCCTGGCAGATCGGGCGGTGGCCCTCCGCGCACATCCGCGAGTTGACGAGGATTTGCGCGATCGCGTCCTTCGCTGCCGGTGACTGTTCGCGCTCGTAGGCCGCCGACAGGTTCCGGATGTAATCCACCGGGTGGTAATAGGAGATGTACTGCAGCGCGTCGGCGACGGACTGGATGAAGTCTTCCTGCTTGATGTCGGCCATGGCGTCCGGCAAGTCCTGTTAGTCGAGTTCGTTCCAGCGTGCGTAGGCGGCGTCGAGGCGCGCCTGCAGGCCTGACAGTTCCTGGTTGGCGGCGAGCACGCGCTCGCTGCCCTCGCGGTAGAGTTCGGGAGAGGCGATGCGCGCGGTCGCTTCGGCCACCTGCGCTTCGAGGGTTTCGATCAGCGCCGGCAACTGCTCGAGTTCGCGCTGCTCCTTGAAGCCGAGCTTGCGACGGGTCGCGGCGGCCGGCGCGGACGTGGATGCAGGCGCGGGCGTCGGTGCGACCTGGGGCGTCAGCTTCGCCGCCGGCGTGCTTGTCGCGGCTGCGGGCCGCTGCCGCAGCCAATCGCTGTAGCCGCCGACGTACTCGCCGACCCGGCCATGGCCTTCCATCACCAGCGACGAGGTCACCACGTTGTCGAGGAAGTCGCGGTCGTGGGACACCAGGATCAGCGTGCCCGGGTACTCGCCGAGCATTTCCTCGAGCAGTTCCAGCGTTTCGACATCGAGGTCGTTGGTGGGTTCGTCCATCACCAGCACGTTCGAGGGCCGGGCGAACAGCTTGGCCAGCAGCAGCCGGTTGCGCTCGCCACCGGAGAGCTTGGTGATCGGCGCGCGCGCGCGTTCAGGGCTGAACAGGAAGTCCTGCAGATAGCCGAGCGCGTGCTTGCGCGAACCATTGATCTCGATGAATTCGCGCCCCTCGGAGACATTGTCCAGCGCGCTCCAGTCCTCGCGCAGCGCGCCGCGCAGCTGGTCGAAGAAGGCGATCTCCAGGTTGGTGCCCTGACGCACTTCGCCGGCCTGCGGCTGCAGGTCGCCGAGCAGCAGCTTGAGCACGGTGGTCTTGCCGGCGCCGTTCGGTCCGATCAGCCCAACCTTGTCGCCGCGCTGGATGATGGTGCTGAAATCGCGCACCAGCGCCCGATCGCCGTAGGCGAAGTCCACGCCCTTGGCCTCGAACACGCGCCGGCCCGATTTCGCCGCCTGCGCGGCCGCCAGCTGCACGTTGCCGGAAAGTTCGCGGCGCTGCGCGCGTTCGCGGCGCATGGCCTTGAGCGCGGTCACCCGGCCTTCGTTGCGGGTGCGGCGCGCCTTGATGCCCTGGCGTATCCACACTTCTTCCTGGGCCAGCTTGCGGTCGAACAGTGCATTGGCCTGTGCTTCGGCGTGCAGGCGCTCCTCGCGGCGGCGCAGGTAGTTGTCGTAGTCGCCCGGCCAGCTGGTGACCTGGCCGCGGTCGATCTCGACGATGCGCGTCGCCAGTCCGCGCAGGAAGGCGCGGTCGTGGGTGACGAACACGACGCTGCCGGCGAAGGACTTCAGGAACTCCTCCAGCCAGGCGATGGATTCGATGTCGAGGTGGTTGGTCGGCTCGTCCAGCAGCAGCAGGTCCGGCGCCGCGGCGAGCGCACGGCCGAGCAGCACGCGGCGTTTCATGCCGCCGGAAAGCGATTCGAACATCGCCTCGCCCGGCAGGTCGAGCCGGCTGATGACTTCCTCGACGCGTTGTTCGAGCTGCCAGCCCTGGCCGGCGTCGATCGCGGTCTGCAGGCGGCCGAGTTCGTCCATGTCGATGGCGTCGCCATCGTGGGTGATGTGGTGGTAACGCGCGAGTTGCGCGCCGAGTTCGCCCAGGCCCTCGGCGACGACGTCATACACGGGACCGCGCACGTCCGCCGGCACGTCCTGCGGCAGGCTCGCCACGCGGCTACCATGGCGGCGCACCTCGCCATCGTCGGGCGAGGCCTCGCCGGACATCAGGCGCAGCAGCGTGGACTTGCCGGCGCCGTTGCGGCCGACGATGCAGACGCGCTCGTTCGGCTCGATGGCGAGGTCCACCTGCTCGAGCAGGCGCGGGCCGCCGACGCTGAAATCGACGGCGTGGAAGGACAGGAGAGGCATCCCGCCATTTTACCCGCCGAGCCCGGCGGCCGCGCGATTTTGTGCGCCAGCCGCCGTTCACCGCCGCTTGCCGGCCCTAGACTGCAGGCATGGACAGCCGTGCGGAAAAGCACTGGCACCGCGGCATCGTCCACTTCCGACAGGGGAACCTGGACGCCGCGCAGGCCAGTTTCGAAGCCTTCCTTTCCCGCGAGCCGGGATCGGGACCGGGCTGGTTCCGCCTGTCCCTGGTGGACGCCCGGCGCGGCCGCCATCGCAGCGCCATCGCCAAGGCGGGAAGGTCGCTGGAGATCGACCCCGGGCAGGTGGAGGTGCTCGCCCATCTTGCGGTCTGCCAGATGCGCGCGGGCATGCCCTTGCGTGCACGCAGCCTGGCCATGCAGGCGATCGCCCTGGAGCCTCGTAGTCCGGTGGTGCTGGACCAGCTGGCGGGCGTGATGACGAGCCTGGATGAGCCGACGATCGCATTGGACCTGTTCGAGCGTGCGATCGGTCTCGACCCATCGCAGCCCTCCCTCTATTTCAACCGGGCGTTCGCGCGCCGACAGTTCGGCCATCTCGAAGCGGCCGAAGCCGACCTGGAGCAATGCCTCGAGCGGCAGCCTGCGAACGCGAAGGCGCACTGGGTCCTCGCGAGGTTGCGCGAGCAGGACCTGGCCGGGAACCACGTCGGCAGGCTGCGACGACTGCTGGATAACGCACCGCCCGCACAGGAGGAAGTCCTGGCGCTGGCCCTGTTCAAGGAACTGGACGACCTCGGCGAGACGCCCGCGGCTGCACAGGCGCTTGCCCGCGGCTTGTCCGCGAGGGCGAAACTCGGCGTCGGGGCCGATGGCAGCGACCACCTCGCGCTCGTGGACCGGCTGATCCACGAGGTGGACGCCACCTGGCTGAAGGCCGGGGGCGGCCACGAGGATGCGGCCCCGGTCTTCATCGTCGGCATGCCCCGCACCGGCGTGGCGCTCCTGGGCAGCCTGCTGTCGCGGCATCCGCGCATGGCCTGGCTGGGCTCGCAGAAGCCATGGGCGCAGCACCTCCAGGCCAGCCTCGGCGTGGATGGGCGGGCGGCGTTGACGGCGGCGGACGTGGCGCGCATACGCGAGCTTGACTTCGAGCGCCTGGGGGCGGATTACATCCGCGCCGTCGGCACGTCGGGCGCCAAGGCGCCGATCATCTGCGAGAGCGCGCCGCTCAATTCACTGCACGTCGGCTTCATTGCCCGAGCCCTGCCGAGGGCCCGCTTCGTCCACCTCGTACGCGACCCCCACGATACCTGCGCGTCCATCCTTTGCCTGCCGAGCAGTGACGACGCGCTGCCCCTGCGCGATGCCGGCGCCGTCGCCGCCTACCATGGCAGCCGCCTGCGGCTCATGCAGCACTGGCACGAGCTGCTGCCCGGTCGCGTCATGGACGTGCACTACGAGAGCCTGGTCGAAAAGCCGGACATGGTCCTGCGGGTGTTGTGCGCCTTCCTCGGGATCCGCTACGCGTCCTCGCTGCGGTTCGGCCTGCAATTGAATGGCCGCAGCATCGGCCGCGGCCATCGCTACCTTGCGCAGCTGCCCGGCCTGCAGCAGGGCCTGGGCGACGGCGTGCGCGCGGCCTGAGCGCTGGCGGCCTGACGCACGGCGGCTGACGCATGACGACCAGGCGCGCGCGCCGTGGCGCGGTGGCCTAAGATCGGGGACAGCCCACGACGAGCCCCGCCATGCGCACTTCCCGCTTCCGCGCCTGCCCGCTGTGCGAGGCCATCTGCGGCCTGGAATTCCAGTTCGAGGAGGCGGCGCTGGTCGCCATCCGTGGCGACGAGGCCGACCCCTTCAGCCGCGGCCATGTCTGCCCGAAGGGCAACGCCATCCTGGACCTGGAAGCTGACCCGGATCGCCTGACGACGCCGATGCGCCGCGTCGGGTCGGCTTGGGAGGCGATCGGCTGGGACGAAGCGTTTGCGATGGCCGGCGAGCGACTCGCGCAGGCGCAGCGCGAACACGGCGCCGGGGCCGTCGCCGCCTACCTTGGCAATCCCAACGTCCACCATTTCGGCCATATCGCCTACCTGCCGGCGCTGCTCAAGCTGTTGCGCACGCCCAACCTCTTCAGCGCCTCCTCGGTGGACCAGTGGCCGCACCAGTACGTGCATGCGCTGATGTTCGGCCATCAGTTCCTGTTGCCGGTGCCGGACCTGGATCGCACCGACTTCCTGCTCATGCTCGGCGCCAATCCGGTCGCCTCCAATGGCAGCCTGATGACCGCGCCCGGGGTCCCGCGGCGGCTGAAGGCGATCGTCGAGCGCGGCAGCGTGGTGCTGCTCGATCCACGTCGCACCGAGACGGCGGCGCTGGCCAGCGAGCACCACTTCATCCGGCCAGCCAGCGACGCCTGGTTCCTGGTCGCCTTCCTGCAGGCGCTGCTGCGGATGGGGCCGCCGCGCATCGCAGCGTACGGCGAACGCATCAATTGCCTCGACGCCGCGCTGTCGGCCATCGCCGCCATCGACGCCAGCGACGTGGAGGCGCGTACCGGGATCGCCCCCGCGACCATCGCGTCCCTCGCCGCCCGCTTCCATGCCGCGCCCCGCGCGGTGGCCTACGGTCGCATTGGCGTGTCCGTGCAGCGCCACGGTTCGCTCTGCCAGTGGTTGCTGCAACTGGTGAACCTGGTGACCGGCAACCTCGACCGCGAGGGCGGCAGCCTCGTCAACGAACCGGCCATCCCCATCACCGGTCCCGGCACCTCGCCCGGCCAGCGCGGGCGCTGGCGCAGCCGGGTGCGCGGCTTGCCGGAATTCGCCGGCGAGTTGCCGGTGGCCGTCCTGGGAGAAGAAATCCTCACGCCGGGCCCCGGCCAGGTGCGGGCCCTGCTCACCGTCGCCGGCAACCCGGTGCTGTCCACCCCGAACGGCCGCGCGCTCGAGGCCGCGCTGCCGGCGCTGGACTTCATGGTCAGCATCGATGTGTACATCAACGAGACCACGCGCCACGCCGACCTCATCCTGCCGCCGGCGTCGCCGCTCACCCAGGACCATTACGACCTGATCTTCAACGCCTTCGCGGTGCGGCGGGTCGCACGACTCAACCGTCCCCTGCGCGAGCGCACGGCGCTCGAACGCGCGGACTGGGAGATCGTCAACGGCCTGGCTGCCGCGTTCGCGGCGGCGAGCGGGAAGCCGTGGCAGCCACTGCCTCCACCCCGCACCTTGATCGCAGCCGGTCTCGCGCGCGGCGGCAGCGGCCTGACGATGGAAGCGCTCGACGCTGCCGCGCACGGCATCGACCTCGGCCCCCTGCGGCCCTCCCTGCTCGCGCGGCTCGAAACGGCCAGCGGCTGCATCGAGGCGGCGCCTCCGGAGTTGCTGGCCTTGCTCGACGACTTGCAGCGCGAGCCGGCGGACGCCGGCGGCCTGCGCCTGTTCGGCCGGCGCGACGCCCGCAGCAACAATTCCTGGATGCACAACGCGCCGCGGCTGGTGAAGGGGAAGCCGCGGCACCAGTTGCTCATGCATCCGGACGACCTCGCCGCCCGCGGCCTGGTGGATGGCGCACGGGTACGCATCCGCTCGCGGGTGGGCGAGGTCCGCACCGAGGTCGCCGCCTGCCCCGACCTGATGCCCGGCAGCGCCTGCCTGCCGCATGGGTTCGGCCACCAGCGCGAGGGAGTGCTGCTGGCGCGCGCGCGCGAACTCGCAGGCGAAAGCTACAACGACCTGAGCGATCCGCTGGCCCTGGACGGCGGCTGCGGCAACGCCGCCTTCAATGGCCTCGAGGTGGAGGTCGAGCCGGCCTGACGGGAGGGCACGGGCGCAGCGGCCCGTGCCCGCCGCCGCTTACTTCATGGCCTTGACCGTGGCGGTGTTGGAGTACGCCGAGGTCTTGCCGGTGCTCGTGTTGACCGCGCGCACGCGGTACAGCCAGGTGCCCTTGGTGACGGTCTGCGCGAAGGTCTTCACGTTGGCGGCGACCGAGCCGACCTGCACGAAGGCCGTGCTGCCCGCAGGCGCCCGCTCGATCGTGAAGCCCTGCTCGTTGCTGGAGTTGTCGGTCCAGCGCAGCGTCACCTTGAAGCCCTTGGCCGCGCTACCCGACAGCCCCGTCGGCGCCGCGATCACCGAGGCATCGGCAGTGGCGGTGATGGCAACCGTCTTGCTTGCGGTGGCGCCGCGGTCGTCGGTCACCGTGAGCGTCGCCGTGTAGGCGCCGGCGGCCGCATAGGTGTGGGCGGTGCTGGCGCCGCTGCCGCTGCTGCCGTCGCCGAAGTTCCACGCATAGGAGGTGATGCTGCCGTCGGCGTCGGACGACCCCGCCGCCGAGAAGCTCACCGGCAGCGGCGCCATGCCGCTGGTCGGCGTGGCGCTCGCCATGGCCGTGGGCGGCGTGTTCGGCGTGCCGGTGGGAATCACGTAAAGGGTCACGCTCTGCGCAGGCACCGAAGTGGCAAGGGCATTGCCGCTGAGGTTGATGTTGGCCGGGTGGGTGATCGTGTTGGCCGAGGTCAGCTGCCAGACCTGGGCGACGCCGGCGTTGGCGAAGTTGCCCAGGTTCACCGTCACCGGCGTGCTGCCCGTCAGCACCTTGGACACGACCATCACGGTCATCGCGCCGTCGCTGCTGCGCAGGGCCGCGAAGGCCGACAGGTTGTCCGGGTTCGGCACGCTGGCCGCGACCGACGTGTCGCCGAAGCCGGATTTGTTGCCGTCGTAGTTGCGATAGAGCTTCATCGCCTTGTAGGTCGGCGTGGTGGCGTCCGGCGTGGTCCAGCGCGCGGCGTAGTCCACGCCCTCGCGGCCGAGGATGCCGTAGATGTCGGCCTGGGTGGTGGCGCCGTTGATATGGCCTTCCGCGCCCCAGTTGTACTCGGTGATGGCGATCTTCAGGCCGGGGTAATGGCCATTCACCCAGGCTTTCATGCGCGGAATGAGCATCACTTCGTCGTTGATCCAGGTCGGATCGGTATAGTTGGGGTCCCACAGCGCGCGCGTGGACTTGTTGCGCAGCTGCTGCATGGCGGTGGAGGTGTCGTTGCCGAACTCGCCACCCTGCGGGTAGTAGTGCAGCGAGAAAACATCGATCACGCGCTTGCCGGTCTGCTGCTCGTGCGCCCTCAGCTGGTCCAGCAACCAGGGCATGTAGTCCGCGTTCGCGTGCGCGGCCCGGTCAGGGAAGCAGCACCAGTTGTTGGCCGCCGAATACTGCTGGTCGTAGCCCGAATAGAAGTAGCCGCTCCAACCCCACTCCTCCGGACCGAACACGACCGCGCCGGGGTCCACCGACTTCACCATGCCGCCGTAGTCGATCATCTTCTGGCGGATCTCGTCCATGGTCGCGCCGGTCTGCTTGATCTCGCGATGGGTGGATTGCCAGAGGCTGTGCTCGTTGTCGAGCAGGTAGAACTTCTGGCCGCCGTTGCCGGCCAGGCCCCAGCGCGCGACCAAATGCTGCATCCAGCCCTGCTGGAAGGCCACGCCGGCGGGCGTGTTGGCGTCGTTGGGATCGTTGTTGGTGATGTTCTTGCCGGTGCTCTTGAGCACGCCGTTGCCCGCGTCCGGCATCCACTGCCAGTCGCTGTCGGTCTGCTGGCCGTACTTGGCCTGCGAGAACGCCGCCAGCTTGCCGCGGTTCGCACCCAGCTTCGCCACCCAGTCGAGCATCGGCACGGTGATCATCGCCTCGGCGCCAGCGGCGCGGCTGAGCGCGATGAAGCTGTCGCCCATTTCACCGGGCGTGGCGCTGGCTTCGGGGATGGATTCGAAGTACCAGTCGCCGCCGCGGTTGGTGGCGTTGAGCTGCCAGTTGTAGCTGGAGGTGGCGTTGCCGCCGCTACGGTTGAGCGGCGCGTTGAGGTCGGCCAACTGCGCCGTGCTGGCGAACGCTACGCCGTAGATGTAGGGGCTGATCGGCTTGCGATTGGCGTTGGCATCGACATTGATCGTGACGGCGGCGTTCTGGGCCAGGGCCGAAGCCGGCAGGACGGCGCCGATGGCCAGGGCGAGCAAGGTGTGGGCGAAGGCGCGCGATGCGGGCATGGAGAGGATCCACCTGGGGAGGGTGGCGCGATCATTCCCAGTCCGCGATGCGACGGTCAAGTGCAATCGGTCATCGTGACGCGCTGCGTCAGCAGCGTCGCGAAGACGCGACGCCTCAGCTTTCCTCGGGCGCGACCGCGGTGTCGAAGTCGAGCACGATCTTGCCGCGCGCATGGCCGCCCATGAGCTTCTCGAACGCCGCCGGCGCCTGCTCGTAGCCGAACACGCTGTCCACGACGGGCCGGATCGCCCCCGAGTCCACCCGCCGCACGATATCGGCCAACTGCGCACCGCTGGGCTCGGTGAGGAAACGGAAGTAGCGCGCGTCCTTCGCCCGCGCCGCCGCGCGCACCTTGCGCCCCATCCAGCGCATGGCCTGGCGCATCGCCCAGCCGCGGGCGAACTTCGCGATCATTTCCTCGTCCGGCGGACCGGCCACGCGCACCACCACGCCGCCGGGCTTGAGCACGCGGAAGGCATCGAGCGTATGCGCCCCGCCCAGGCTGTCGAGCACGATGTCGTAGATCGGTCCGCGCGCGCGATAGTCCTCGCGGTCGTAGGCGATCGCCGCGTCGGCGCCCAGGCTCCGGACGAAGTCCAGGTTGCGTGCACTGCAGGTCGCGTCCACCGACAGCCCCAGGTGGCGCGCGTACTGGATGGCGAAGCTGCCCAGCCCGCCGGCGCCGGCGTGCACCAGGATGCGTTGCCCTGGCTTCGCGTGCGCGCGGTCCACCAGGCCCTGCACGCTCGTCAGGGCGACCAGGGGCAAGGCGGCGGCCGCCGCAGCCCCTGTCCAGCGCGGCGCCGTCGCCACGAACGCGGCAGGCTGCACGCTGTACTGGGCAAAGGCACCGAGGGTCTCGCGGCTGGCGCGCACGATGACCCGCTCGCCCAGGTGGAAGCGTTCCACGCCCTCGCCCAGCGCATCCACGATGCCGCAGGCATCGAATCCGGGCGTGACCGGAAAGCGCAACGGCGACAGCGCGCGCAGGTCGCCGCGGATGAGTTTGAAATCGATCGGATTGAGGCTGGCGGCCTCGACGCGGATGCGCAGTTCGCCGGCCCCGGGCCACGGGCACGCGACCGCGCGCAATTCCAGGACCTCGGCCGGCGACCCATGGCGGATCGCCTGCCAGGCGAGCATGGTCGCCCGGTCAGTGGTGATGGCCGCCCTCGCCGTGCACGTGGCCGTGCATCAGCTCCTCGACGCTGGCGTCGCGCACGGCCGTCACCTCGACGGCGAAATGCAGCACCTGGCCGGCCAGCGGATGGTTCGCATCCACCGTCACCTCGTCGCCCTCGACCTTGGACACGACGACCGGCAGTGCGCCCTGCGGGGTCTGCGCCTGGAACTGCATGCCGACCTCGAGGTCGTCCACGCCCTGGAAGGCCTGCCGGGGGACCACCTGCACCATCGCCGGGTTCGGCAGTCCATAGGCGTCTTCCGGCTGCACCACCACTTCGAGCTTGTCGCCCTGGCTGCGCCCCTCGAGCTCGCGCTCCAGCCCGGGCACGATGTTGCCGGCGCCGTGCAGGTAGGCCAGCGGTTCGCCGCCCACGGAGCTGTCGATGACCTTGCCGCTGGCGTCGGTCAGGGTGTAGTGGAAGGTGGCCACGGTGCGCGCGCCGATCTGCATGGGAAAGTCCTTTGGAATGGGGGCGCCGCGGCGCGATCCTCGATTATAAGCCAGCGGATTTGCGCAGACACTCCGCCCGGCCGATGAGACAATACCGGTTCAGGCGCTCGCCGCCGCTTCCGCCCGCAGGGTCCATGTCCTCGCCCTTCATCTCCGAGACCGTGCTCGACGTTCGCCACTGGACCGGGGACTACTTCAGCTTCACCACCACCCGCGACGACGGCTTCCGCTTCGACAACGGCCAGTTCGTGATGATCGGGCTGGAAGTGGACGGAAGGCCGCTCATGCGCGCCTACTCCATCGCCAGCGCCAACTGGGAGGAGCAGCTCGAGTTCTTCAGCATCAAGGTGCCCCATGGTCCGTTGACCTCGCGCCTGCAGCACATCCGCCACGGCGACACGCTGCTGATGAGCCGCAAGCCGACCGGCACGCTGCTGATCAGCGACCTGCACCCGGGCCGCACGCTGTACCTGCTGGCGACCGGCACCGGGCTGGCGCCGTTCCTGGCGATCATCAAGGACCCGGAAACCTACGAGCGCTTCGAAACCGTCGTGCTGACCCACGGCGTGCGCAGCGTCGCCGACCTGGCCTACGCCGATTACATCCGCCGGGAGCTGCCGCAGCACGAGTTCCTGGGCGAGCAGATCCGTGCGCAATTGCGCTACTACCCGGCCGTCAGCCGCGAGGCCTTCGAGCACCAGGGCCGGCTGACCACGCTGCTGGATTCCGGACGCATGCAGGCCGACCTCGGGCTGCCGGCGATCGATCCGGCGCGCGACCGCTTCATGATCTGCGGCAGTCCCTCCATGCTCGCCGACTTCCGCCAAATCCTGGACGAGCGCGGTTTCCAGGCTGCGCCACGCATCGGCATTCCGGGCCACTACGTCTTCGAACGCGCCTTCGTCGAGAAATGAACCAGGCAACGCCCGCCTTTCGCCTCGCAACGCCCGCCGACGCCGCCGCGCTCGGTGAATTCATGACGCGGAATTTCCTCGACGCCTACCGGCACTGCTCGACGCCGGAGAACGTGCAGGCCTGCGTCGACGAGCACTACTCCGAGGCCGCCCAGCTGCGGCAGATCGGCGACCCCTCGCGCTGGAACCTGGTGATGACGGTGGACGGCGCGTGGGCCGGGCATGCGCAGTTGCGCGAGCCGACCGACCCGCCGGCGAACGCAGGCGCGCGCCCGGCGATCGAACTGTGTCGCTTCTACGTGGACACCGCCTGGCACGGCCGCGGGCTGGCGCAGGCGATGATGGCTGCGGTGAAGGACGAGGCGCGGCGCCGCGGCGCCCGCTCGATCCACCTGAGCGTGTGGCAGGAGCAACCGCAGGCGATACGCTTCTACGAGAAGGAAGGCTTCCGCGTCGCCGGTTCGCTGGTCTTCATGGTCGGTCCGGACCCGAAGGACGACTGGCTGATGGTCTGCGACCTGGGCTGAGCTGCGCGGGCCGCGAAACGGTTATGCTCGCCGCGAACAGGGGAGAATCGCATGAAGACCGTCGCCGTATTGCTGGGCCTGTGCCTGGCCGTGTTCTCCGCGCCCGCGGGCGCTGGCCTGGCGGTGGGGGCGACCCCTCCGGACCTGCTTGGCAAGACCCCGGAGGGCGACGAAATCCGCATCAGCCAGTTCCGTGGCCGCGTGATGGTGGTGACGTTCTGGGCGTCGTGGTGCGGTCCCTGCCGGCGCGAGTTGCCGGTGCTGGACCAGCTCCAGCGGGTCGCGGGCGAGCGCGCCAAGGTGGTCGCCGTCAACGTCAAGGACACGCCGCAGGACTATCGACTGATCCGCCGGCAGTTGAAGGACGCCGCGCTCACCTTTACCTACGACCGTTCCGGCGAGATCGCGCAGGGCTATGCGGTCAAGGCCTATCCGAACCTGTACGTCATCGACCAGCGCGGCGCGATCGCAGCGGTGCACGTGGGCTTCGGCGACGAATCCCTGGCGGAGATCGTGGAAGACATCAACGCCCTGCTCGAGGCGCCGCCGAAGCCGGTCGCGTCGAACTGATCAAAGCACCGAGGCGAGGTCCTTCTCGATCTTCTCGGGCGTGTCGGTGGGCGCGTAGCGCTTGACCACCTTGCCGCTGCGATCCACCAGGAACTTGGTGAAGTTCCACTTGATCGCCTCCATGCCGAGCAGTCCGGGCTTTTCCTTCTTCAGCCACTGCCAGAGCGGATGCGCCTTCGCGCCGTTGACCTCGACCTTCTCGAACAGCGGGAAGCTGACGTCGTAGTTGAGCGAGCAGAAGTTGCGGATCTCGTCGGCATCGCCCGGCTCCTGGTGGCCGAACTGGTCGCAGGGGAAACCGAGCACGACCAGTCCCTTGTCGCCGTAGTCGCGGTGCAGCTTCTCCAGCCCGGTGTACTGGGGCGTGAAGCCGCACTTGGAGGCGGTGTTCACCACCAGCATCGGTTTGCCACGAAACTCGGCCAGGGCATGCTCCTTGCCATCAAGGTCCTTCGCCGAAAAATCATACGCAGTCGTCATGGCGCCACTCCATTCGCAGGCCCCCAGCATCCGGCAAGCCCGCCGACCCGTCAAACCACTCGTCAGACCATCGGCGTGGCACGCGGCGGGCTGGGGAGGCAGTTCGCTCCGCTCGGCACTCTTGCAGGCTGCATCCTGCCAGCAAAGTGCCGACCGGCCAGCCATCCCTGGCTGGCCTTCTGCGCGAACCGCCTCCCCAGCCCACCGCGTGCCGCAAGAGTGTCGCTCGGGCCTCAGCTAGCAGAAAAAAGCTGGCTATCCCACTGTTTAGCCGGGCCGGGCTGCGTACCGCGCAGCTTCCACCCGGCGATGGGTGATGTCGGGGGGTAGGGTTTGCACGGAAGGCCGGACAGGATGTCCGGCCGGTCGGCACTTTGCTGGCAGGATGCAGCTCGCAAGAGTGCCGATCAGGGCAAACCCTACCCCCCGGCAGCGCCCATCGCAGGCCCGGATTTCAACTCGAGGGCGGGCCGGCATCCAGGGCGGCGTGCATGCGGTCGTCGTCGCGGAGGTTTTCCCACTTGGCGACGAACATGGTGGCGACGCCGTTGCCGATGATGTTGGTGATCGCCCGCGCCTCCGACATGAAGCGGTCCACGCCCAGGATCAGCGCCACGCCCTCCACCGGCACCCTGCCCGCCAGCGCCCCCAGCGTCGCCGCGAGGGTGATGAAGCCCGAGCCGGTGACGCCGGCCGCGCCCTTGGAGGTCAACAGCAGCACGGCGAGCAGCAGCAACTGGTCTTCAAGCGTGAGCGGCACGCCGAGCGCCTGGGCGATGAAGATCGCCGCCATCGTCAGGTAGATGCAGGTGCCGTCGAGGTTGAAGGAGTAGCCGGTCGGCACCACCAGCCCGACCACGCTGCGCGCGCAGCCCAGCTCCTGCAGGCGCTCGATCAGCCGCGGCAAGGCCGACTCCGAGGATGAAGTGCCCAGCACCAGCAGCAGTTCGCCGCGGATGTAGCGCAGGAACTTCCACAGCGAGAAGCCCGACCACCAGCACACCGCGCCCAGCGCGAGCACCACGAACAGGAAGCAGGTCAGGTACACCGCCGCCAGCAGCAGGCCCAGCGACTGCAGGGTGCCGATGCCGTACTTGCCGATGGTGAAGGCCATGGCCCCGAACGCACCGATCGGCGCGGCGCGCATGATGATGTCGACGATGCCGAAGAACACCCGGCTGACCTCGTCCAGCCCGTGCAGGACGCGGTGGCCGGCTTCGCCGGTACGGGTCAGCGCGATGCCGAACAGCAGCGCCACCAGCAGCACCTGCAGCAGGTTGCCGCCGGTGAAGGCGGAGACGAAACCGGTGGGAATGATGTCGAGCACGAAAGCGACGACGCCGCCGGACTGCGCCTTCTGCTGGTAGCTGGCGACGGCGCTCGCATCCAGCGAGGCGGGATCGATGCCCATGCCCGCGCCGGGCTCCACCAGGTTGGCGACCAGCAGGCCGATCACCAGCGCCAGCGTGGTCATGACCTCGAAATACACCAGCGCCTTGACGCCGATGCGCCCGACCTGGCGCAGCTCGCCCATGTGGGCGATGCCGACCACGACGGTGAGGAAGATCACCGGCCCGATCACCATCTTCACCAGGGCGATGAAGGCGTCGCCCAGCGGCTTCATGCTGGCGCCGAGGTCGGGATGGAAATGGCCCAGCAGCACGCCCGCGACGATCGCGACGAGCACCTGCAGGTACAGCGACTTCCACCAAGTGCCCATCGCGTGGCCCTCCCCGGCCGAGGCCGAGGTTAACGCATCGCGCAACCGCTTCGGGCGCCACAAAAGAAAAACCCCGGCTGTTGCCAGCCGGGGCTTTCTTCAATCGCGATGTGCGAGTGGTTCAGGCGACCTGGACGGCGTCAGCCTGCAGGCCCTTCTGGCCCTTCACGACGGTGAAGGTGACCTTCTGGCCTTCCTGCAGGGTCTTGAAGCCGGTGCCCTGGATGGAACGGAAGTGGACGAAGAGGTCCTCACCGCTTTCCGGGGTGATGAAGCCGAAGCCCTTGGCGTCGTTGAACCACTTGACGGTACCGCTCTGACGATCGGACATTGCTGTCTCCTTGTAACTTAGGTTTTTCGGGAACCGGAACACCCGGATCCAGACTGAGTTGCAGGGAGCAAGCTTTGGAACGATGTAGCGGATCGTTGGATCTACCGCACCGGGCCACAATACACAGTGACCCTGGCAAACACAGTGGCGCGAACATACACCGTCCCGGCGCGGAAATCCAGCCCCGCTTCAGCTTGGCGTTCAGGCAAGCGGCGGTAGCGCCGGCCGCTCCCCGCCCGCAGCCAGGTCGCGCAGCAGGGGCCGATAGCGCCGGCTGCAGGGGATCCGGCTACCGTCGGCCATCAGCAGCCGGGCGTCCCCGGACTCGAGCGGCTGGATCTCCACGATCCGGTCCAGGTGGACCATGTAGCTGCGGTGCACCCGCACGAAGCGCCCCGGATCCAGCCGAGGCTCGAGCGCCGCCATCGTGCTGCGCAGGGGGTAGTCGTGGCCGCGGACCCGCAGGTTGACGTAGTTGCCGGAGGCCTGCAGCCACTCGATGTCGTTGGCCGCCACCAGGAATTCCTTGCCCAGCTTGCGCACCAGGAAGCGCTCCGGCCGCTCGACCGGCTCGACCGGAGGGCCCTCGTCGGGCGCCGCCAGCAGCCGGGCCTCGCCCTGCAGGCGCAGCAGCAGCAAGCGATACAGCGCGACCGTCACCAGGATGCCGGTGTACGTGCCGGCGTCCTTGAGGTATTCGTACGCCAGCTCCCGCGGCAAGGGGCCGAAGTCGTACACCTGGCCCATCCGCGCGTAGGCCAGCTGGCGCAAGGCCACCATCCCGGCGACATGCACCACCGAGAACACGATCGACGCGCCGAGGTGCCACGGCAGGTTCGCGCGCAGGCTGCCGAACTGCAGGGGCCGCCACCGTTCGAAGGCGATCACCGCCGGCACCAGCGCCAGCAGCACCAGGTTGCTCGTCCATTCCCAGACCACCGGCTGCCAGGCCGCGAAGGGCAACTGGGCCCGGTCCACGTCCATCAGCACGATCACGCTGTTGACGGTCGCCGCCAGCAGGAAATTGAGCACCCAGAAGCCGATCTCCACCGGGCGCCGCCAGGGCAGGTAGCGCTGCAGCAGGTCGTGCTGCGCCAGGTCGGGGCGTTCGTCGGGCATCGCGCATTCTAGCCAGCCCGGGGTGGCGCCC
>CAMPGW010000021.1 GCA_946885735.1 uncultured Gammaproteobacteria bacterium | reverse complement strand
CCGCTCGGCCATCTCTCCGTTGTTCCGCAACCGCGTGACGCCGGTTTTACTCCGGCCATCCCGCCCTCCGTCCCTTCGGGGCGCAGGCCGCAAATGTAATCGGTTACGGGCAATTTTCGATGAAAAATATCTCCCGCGCAGTGTATCGCGAGGCCGTTCCGGCTAGGAATCTTCGTACACTTTGGCAAGGGGACCACCGATGGGGCGATTCGCTACATCGGATTTAGCGTGACTTGACGCACTTACAGGGGAAAGGGGAACACATGATCCGAGTTTTTCTGCTTGACGACCACGCGCTGGTCAGGACCGGCTACCGGCTCATCCTTGCCGACCACGTCGACATCGAAGTCGTCGGCGAGGCGGCCACGGGCGAGGAGGGCTTGCCGGCCATTCGCAAGCTCAAGCCGGACATCGTCGTGTGCGATCTGCACCTGCCCGGCATCAGCGGCATGGACGTCACCGAGCGACTCGTGAAAGGGCAGGTCGGGCCCCGCGTGGTGGTGGTATCGGTGCAGATGGACGGTCCGATGCCGCAACGCCTGATGGATGCGGGCGCGCATGCCTACCTGGGCAAGGCCTGCGATGCCGCGGAACTCGTCCGCGCCATCCGCGAGGCTGCGCGCGGCCGTCGCTACCTCGGCACCGACATTGCGCAGAAGCTTGCGCTGTGCGGCAACCAGCGCTCCCCCTTCGATGCCCTGTCGCGCAGGGAGATGGAGATCTCGCTGATGTTCTGCCAGGGCATGCGGGCCGAGGACATCGCGCGCCGACTGAGCCTGAGCGGCAAGACGGTCGCCACGCACAAATACCGGCTGTTCGAGAAGCTCGGCATTCGCGACACGATCGCGCTGGCGCGGATGGCGGCCCAGCATGGATTGACGCCGCCGGACCTGGCGGCCTGAAGGCTCGGAAACGGAACGGGGCAGCCGAAGCTGCCCCGTTCATGATGCGTGCGCGACGCCGTCAGGCGACGGGCGGATTACGCGGCGGCTCTTCCGGCTCCTGATCGAGGGCGACCAGGCTCGGCGAAAGCGTCTCCGGCTCGGCTTCGGGCTCGGGCCCCGGGATGTCGAAGGTGGGCATCGGCTCCGGCTCGGGCACATGGCCCTGCGGCGCGATCGGCTCGATGTGCACCGACGCGACCGGGGCCGCCATCGTCGACTGCACGGCCGGCATCACCGCGTGGGCGCTGACCAAGGGCGTGCTCAGCACCGGAGCCTGTTCCGCGACGCGCACCACCGGTGCAACCGGCCGCGCTTCTGCCGCGGCCTCCGGGGAAGCTTCGACAGTCCGCGGCGCCGCGTGCGGAATGTCCTGCACGGATTCCGCGGCGGCGACGACGGGGGCGGTTGCCACCGGCTCGGCGGTCGGGCGCACCGGCATCGGGGCGGGGGACTCGGCGGGCAGGTCATCGAAATCGGACTCGGCCGAGGTGACGGTTGCCTGCGGGGTCGACGAGGCCTGCGAAGGCTCCTGGTTCGACTCGCCATTCACCGACGCTTCGCCGTCCTCGTCGTCGAAATCCATCTCGCCCTGCGCGTCGGCGGAGGCTTCCGCGCCTGCTGCTGCGCCGCCATCCTGGCGGCGACGCCGACGACCACCGCGGCGGCCACGACGGCGGCGTGCGCCTTCGGCCTGCGGCTCGCCAGCGGCTTCCGCCGTCAGCACCACCGGACCGCCTTCGACGGACTCGGTGCCCGGCGCGTTCGTCGTCGCGGATCCATCATCGGCAACCGGCGCTCCACTGCTCGTCCCATCGGCCTGGGCGGCGATGCGCGCCTCGCGGGCGGCGCGGCGCTCGGCCTCGCGGCGGAGGTTCTCCTGGCGCTGCGCCTCGCGGCGCTCGGCCTCCTTGCGCTGCTGCTCGAGCTTGCGCGCCTCGTCGGCGGCCTTCTGCTCCTCGCTGCGTTCCGGCCGTTCCTGGCGTTCGGCGCGCTCGTTGCGCGGGCCTTGCGGCTTGGCCTGGCCTTCCGCACGCGGTCCCGATGGCTTGCCCGGCTGCGCCGCCTGGCCCTGGCGTCCGGCGCCGGCGCCCTGGCGGGGCGACTGGCCCTGGCCGCCGCGACCGCGGCGTCCGTCCTGGCCGCGGCCACGCTCGCCACGCTCGCCGCGATCGCTTCGCTCGCCGCGGGAATCGCGGTCGCGGTCACGACCGCGTTCGCGCTCGCGGGCGGTCGGCGCGGGCGCCTGCTCGGCGCCGCCGAAGATGGAACGCAGCCAACCCATCAGTCCGCCGCTGGCCGCGGGCTTGGCAGCCGCGACAACCGGCGCGGGAGCGACGATTTCGGCCGGCTCCTCGCGCGGCTCGCGCACCGGCGCGGGCTGCGAGGGGGCGACGTGCGTCACCGCCGGCAGCGCCGGCACGTTGAGCTGCGCCTTGGTCAGCGCATGCACCGCCAGCTTGCGCGGCGTGGTGCGGTGGTAGCTCGGCTTCGCGGTTTCCTCGGCGGCGTCGCCTTCGCGCAGGCGGCTGACGTTGAAGTGCGGCGACTCCAGCTGGTCGTCGGCCACCACGATGATCGGCGCCTCGTGGCGGGTCTCGATCTCGAGCAGGGCGCGGCGCTTCTCGTTGAGCAGGTAGTTGGCGATTTCCGGCGGCGCCTGCACCAGCACCTGCGCGGTGTTGTCCTTCATCGCGTGCTCCTCGGCGAGGCGCACGATCGACAGCGACAGCGACTCGACGCTGCGCATGCGGCCGTGGCCCTCGCAGCGCGGGCAGACGATCTGGCTGGATTCGCCCAGGCTCGGCCGCAGCCGCTGGCGCGAGAGTTCCAGCAGGCCGAAGCGCGAGATCTTGCCGATCTGCACGCGGGCCCGGTCCTGCCGCAACGCGTGCTGCAGGCGGTCCTCGACGGCGCGCTGGTGCTTGCCCGAACCCATGTCGATGAAGTCGATGACCACCAGGCCGCCGAGGTCGCGCAGGCGCATCTGGCGGGCGACTTCGTCGGCCGCTTCCAGGTTGGTGTTGAACGCGGTCTCCTCGATGTCGCTGCCCTTGGTGGCGCGCGAGGAGTTGACGTCGATGGCGGTCAGCGCCTCGGTCTGGTCCACCACGATCGAGCCGCCGGAGGGCAGGCGGATCTGCCGCTCGTACGCGTTCTCGATCTGCGACTCGATCTGGAAACGGTTGAACAGCGGGATGTCGTCGGTGTAGTGCTTGAGCTTGCGCAGGTTCTGCGGCATCACCGACTGCATGAAGTCGCGGGCCTGCTCGTACATGAGCTCGGTGTCCACCAGGATCTCGCCGACGTCGGCGCGCAGGTAGTCACGCAGGGCGCGGATGATCAGCCGCGATTCCTGGTAGATCAGGAAGCTGGCCGGGCGCGACAGGGCGGCGTCGGTGATCGAGCGCCAGACCTGCAGCAGGTAGTCCAGGTCCCACTGCAGTTCTTCGGCGTCGCGGCCGACGCCGGCGGTGCGGATGATCACGCCCATGTCGTCGGGGATGGCCAGCGCGTCCATCGCTTCCTTCAGGGCCTGGCGGTCGTCGCCCTCGATCCGGCGCGAGACGCCGCCGGCGGTCGGGGAGTTCGGCATCAGCACCATGTAGCGGCCGGCGAGCGAGATGAAGGTGGTGAGGGCGGCGCCCTTGTTGCCACGCTCTTCCTTGTCCACCTGCACGACCACTTCCTGGCCTTCGCGCAGGATCTCCTTCATGCCGGCCTTGTTCGGATCGACGCCGGGAACGAAGTAGTCGCGGGAGATTTCCTTCAGCGGGAGGAAGCCATGGCGCTCGGCGCCATAGTCCACGAAGGCCGCTTCAAGGGAGGGTTCGAGCCGGACGATGCGGCCCTTGTAGATGTTGGACTTCTTCTGCTCTTTCGAGGGCTGCTCGATGTCGATGTCGTACAGGGACTGGCCATCGACGATCGCCACGCGCAGTTCTTCGGCCTGCGTGGCATTGATCAACATACGCTTCATGCTGGATTCCTCACGCGCTCAACCGCGAGGAACGCCGGGGGTCCGCGCCCGATGTGTCCACCTGAAGCGCAGGCGCATTCAGGCTTGGCAGGAACTTCCAGCGCTACGAAAACCGGGGTTTTGCCACCCACGGGAGCGCTTGATTGTTTGTTCGTTTAAGGGGCCCGGAGCACGCCTGGCGTCCTCCGGTCTGGCACGCGCCGTGGCGCGCGGCGATCCACCGCCCGCCTTCGGGACCGGCTAACATGGTCACCCCCAAGGGGTGTGGTAGCGGCCTTTCGGGAACCCCCTTTCGCAGGCTTTCGGCCGACGAACGAGGGAAATCATGACGTTATCTCGCCTTTCGAGTGTATCAGTGGAGTCCCCATGGCGGCAATGGAAGTCTCAGGGGGCGTGAAACTGGTGCGCGTGGGCGAAGACCGGGACGGCCAGCGCCTCGACAACTTCCTCCTGGGCCAGCTCAAGGGCGCCCCCCGCAGCCTGGTCTACAAGCTGGTGCGCAGCGGCCAGGTCCGGATCAACGGCAAGCGGGCCAAGCCCGATTCCCGGGTCGCCGGCGGCGACGAGGTGCGGATCCCGCCGGTGCGCGTGGACGCCCCCGGCGAGGCCCGGCCGCCGCCGCGGTCGATGGTCGACCGGATCGCCGCCAGCATCATCTTCGAGGACAAGGCCCTGCTCGCGCTGAACAAGCCGGCGGGCTTCGCGGCCCACGGCGGCAGCGGCGTCAGCCACGGGGTCATCGAGCTGCTGCGGGCCCTGCGTCCCGGCGAGCCCATGGAGCTGGTGCACCGCCTCGACCGCGACACGTCGGGCGTGCTGGTGATCGCCAAGAAGCGCTCGGCCCTGCTCGAGTTGCAGGCGCTGATGCGCGAAGGCGAGGACGAGGAGGCGCCGAACAAGCAGTACCTGACCCTGCTGGTCGGGCGCATGCCGCAGGGGACCATGACGGTCGAACAGCCGCTGTTGCGGTCGGTGTTGCAGGGCGGCGAGCGGATGGTGCGCGTGGATCCGCGCGGCAAGCCGTCCACCAGCCACTTCAAGCTGATCGAAAGGCGCGGCGGCCACAGCTTCTGCGAGGTGCGAATCGAGACCGGCCGCACGCACCAGATCCGCGTGCATGCGGCGCACCTGGGCCATCCGGTCGCCGGCGACGACAAGTACGGCGACAAGGATGCGAACCGCCGGCTCGCCGAGCAGGCCGGGTTGAAGCGGCTGTTCCTGCACGCGTCGTCCATGGCCTTCGAACTCGGCCCGCACCGGACGCCTTACCTGATCAGCGCGCCCCTGGCCGAGGACCTGCGCGCGGTGCTCGACCGACTGTAAGGATCGAGCGCCGGCCGGGTCAGTCGCCGGCCAGGCGCGAGGCCTTCGCCGCGCAGATCAGGTCGTTGTCGCTCGGCCCGCCGACGTCGTGGGTCGAATACCGGACCACGACGCGGTCGTAATGCACCGACAGGTCGGGATGGTGGTCCTCCTGGTGGGCGATGAAGGCCAGTGCATTCACGAACGCCATCGTGCGGTAGTAATCGGCGAAGCGGAACGTCCGCACGATCGCCGCACCGTCCTCGACCGCCGCCCAGCCAGGCAAGGCCTCCAGCGCACGTGCCAGCGAGGACGCATCCAGCCGGTGCTCCGGACCGCGCAGCGGCCGGCAGCGGCGGTCGGCGAGTGGGACGGACGAAGTCATGGCGGGTCTCCGGTTCGGCGCCGCGAGGCGGGAGGGTAGAATACGCGCATGATCGAGATCACCGAGCCGGCGCAGACCTACTTCCGCCACCTGCTGGCGTCACAGGGCGGCGACGCCGTCGGGATCCGGGTGAGCGCGGTGCATCCCGGCACGCCGCGTGCCGACGCCCGCCTGGAGTTCTGCGAATTCGGCGACCTGGTCGGCGACGAATGGCAGGTCGAGTGCGAAGGCTTCACCCTCTACGTGGACGGCGCCAGCGTGCGCTGGCTCGACGGCGCGCAGATGGACTACCAGTCGCTGCCCACCGGCGGCCAGCTGACCATCAAGGCACCGCGCATCAAGGGCGAGGTCCCGGATGCGAACTCGTCCCTGCTCGAGCGCGTGCAATACGTCATCGAAACCGAGATCAATCCGATGCTGGCCTCGCACAAGGGCCGCGTGTCGCTCGAGGAAGTGACGGCGGACGGCGTCGTCGTGCTCCGCTTCGGTGGCGGCTGCCATGGCTGCGGAATGGTGGACGTGACGCTGCGCAACGGCATCGAGAAGACCCTTCGCGAGCGCGTGCCCGAAGTCAGCGCGGTGCGCGATGCCACCGACCATGCCAGTGGTGCGGCGCCCTACATCGCCCGCTGAACTTCCGTCCCCGCGGCGGGTCCCAAGCGGCTGGACCGCCGGCACGGGAACGGGATGAGTCGCCACACGGGCCAGTCGGCCGACGACCTGGATCAATGGCGGCCGAAGTCGCTGCGTCCGCCCACGCCCGCCTGGCCATCGCCACGCCTGCGCGCCGGTCTGCTGGCGGCCGTCCTGCTCGGCCACCTGCTCGTGGCCTGGCTGCTGCCGTGGCTGGAGGTTCGGCCCGCCGCGCGCGAGGAAGCGGTGGCCGTGACCTTCATCGATCGCCAACCCGAACCCCTTCCCATGCCGGAGCCAGTGGCCTTTTCGCCCACGCCTGTGGCCGAGCCCGCGCCGTCGCGTCCGGTGGCGCCGAAGCCGCGGCGCAAGCCGCGTCCGTCCATCCCGCTGCAGGCCCAGGCGCCGCTGTCGCCGCCGCCTCCGGCGCTGCACCTCTACGGGCCGGACGGGCGCCTGGTGCTGCCGCCCGACCTGCTCGAGCAGATCGACCGCAAGATGGGCGATTCCCGAACCTTCGACTACCAGGTGCCTGGCATGGAGCGGGCCGAGAAATTGCTCAACCGACCGCCACCGATCGCCTACGAACGCACCCGCTTCGACGAGTACTGGACGCCCGATCGCGACTTGCTGACCGCCCTGCTCACGCAGATGGTGGAGAAGACGACCAAGGAGATCCGCGTGCCCGTGCCCGGCCGCTCGAACTCGACGATGGTCTGCCATGTCTCGCTGCTGGCGCTGGGCGGCAGCTGCGGCGTGCTGACGCCGGGTTCGGATTACGTGGGGCCGGTGGACGACCCCGACACCCTCAGCGCGGAGGAGGACCGGCAGTGCCAGGCCTGGTGGGAGCAGATCGTGGGAGCGACGACGCAGGACGCGTGGCGGGCTACCCGCAAGCTCTACGAAGCGCAGTGCCGGAAGCCCCGCGAGCGCTTGCCCGCGGGCTGAGGCTCAACGGGTGTGGTTGCTCAGGTCGTGCAGGTCGCCCTTCACCGAACCCAGGTACACCGACAGGTTGTCGATCTCGGCGTTGCTCAGGCCCTTGGCCTGCGCCGCCATCACCGGGTTGGTGCGCTGGCCGTCGCGATACTCGCGCAGTGCCTTGGCGAGGTAGTCGGGATACTGTCCCGCCAGCTTGGGCATGCCCGCCAGCGGGGCATTGCCGTTGGCGCCGTGGCAGGAGGTGCAGGCGGCCTTGGGCGTGCCATCCGCGGCCTTGGTGGATTCGAAGCTCTTCTTGCCGGCCACCGCGTTGCCGGACGTAGCGGCCAGCGCGCCGGCGCTGAAGACGAGGGCGGCGAGGAGGCTGGCGTTGCGCAGGATCATGCTCGGGGTTCCCATCACTTGGACTTGAGGCTGGCGAGGTAGGCGGCGATGTCGGCGATGTCGGCATCGGTGTAGCTCGATGCCTGCGCCTTCATGGTCGGGTGGTTGCGCTCGCCTTTGCGGTAGCCATCGAGGGCGGCCACGATGTAGGTCTCGTTCTGCCCGGCGATCTTCGGGACCCGGTAGCTCGGGTAGGCGTTCTTGTAGTCGGTGATGCCGTGGCAGCCCGTGCAGGTGTAGGCCAGGGCCTTGCCCTTGGCGACGTCGCCCTTGGCGGCGACGGGCGCCGACAGGCCGGCGAGGGCCAGGCAGGAAGCGATCAACACGGCATGTTTCATGAATTCGGGTTCCGGCAGGTAGGGGCGGGACGATCAACGCGAAATTATAAACCGGCCGTCGCGAATCCAGACAGGGGGCCACGCGGCTTCGGGGTCCGGTGGGCCCATGGACTTTCGGCATATGTGCGCCGCCGGGCATTGGTTTACTGTGCTATGCAACCAACACACCCCCTCAGAGCGTGCCCCTGATGAACGCCTCCCGCGCCTCCGGATCCCCTTCCTTCCTGCTGCGTGCAGGCGCTTTCGCCCTGGCGGGCCTGTTGCTGGCCGGCTGCGGCGGCGACAAACCCGCCGAGGGCGGCGGCGGCGAAGCTGCCGTCGGCAAGGATGGCAAGCCCGAGCAGAAGAAGCCCGACGCGGTTCCGGTCGAGATCGCCCGCGCTTCGCGGCGCGCGATCGCCGCCAGCTACACGGGCACCGCCAACCTGGAGGCCCCGGGCGAGGCGCAGGTGGTCGCCAAGACCTCCGGCGTCATGGTGCAGCTGCTCGCCGAGGAGGGCGACCAGGTGCGTGCCGGCCAGGTGCTCGCCCGCATCGACGGCGACAAGGTCCGGCTGGAAGTCGCGCGGCAGAAGGCGATCGTGGACAAGCTCGAGAGCAACTACCGGCGCTCGCAGGAACTGACGGGCCGCAAGCTGGTGAGCGCCGAGTCCAGCGAACAGCTCAAGTACGACCTCGCCGCCGCGCAGGCGGCGCTCGATCTCGCGCAACTCGAGCTCAGCTACACCAGCATCGTCGCCCCGATCGGCGGCGTCGTCGCCGAGCGCATGGTCAAGCCCGGCAACCTGATCGCGCTCAACGCCCCGGTGTTCCGCATCGTCAACAACTCGCACCTGGAAGGCGTGCTCAACGCGCCCGAGCGCGAGATGTCGCGCCTCAAGCCCGGCCTGCCGCTGCGGATGGTGGTGGACGCGGTTCCCGGCAAGGTGTTCGTCGGCAAGGTGGATCGCGTGGCGCCGGTGATGGATTCGAAGACCGGCACCTTCCGCGTGGTCTGCGCCTTCGACAACGAGCCCGAGCTGCGCCCCGGCATGTTCGGCCGCATCGAGGTGGTCTATGACCAGCGCCGCGACGCGCTGACCGTGCCGCGCATCGCGCTGCTCGAGGACGAGGGCGAGCCCGCCGTGTACGTCGTGCGTGGCAAGCAGGCCAAGCGCACCGCGGTGCAACTGGGCTACACCACCGGCGAGTACGCCGAAATCCGCGCCGGCCTGAAGGACGGCGACCGCGTGGTCACCGCCGGCAAGGTAGCGATCCGCGACGGCACCGAAGTGCAGGTGATCGACAGCGCCGTCGGCGGCGCCGCGGCGGTTGCCCGGAACGCGCGGTAATGAACCTGGTCGAGTTCGCCACCCGGCGGCGGGTCACCGTCGCCATGGTCACGCTGACCTTCGTGCTGTTCGGGCTGATCGCCCTGCGCGACCTGAAGGTCAACCTGCTGCCCGACCTGAGCTACCCGACGCTGACGGTGCGCACCGAATACACGGGCGCGGCGCCGGCGGAGATCGAGACGCTGATCACCGAGCCGGTCGAGGAAGCGGTCGGCGTGGTGAAGAACCTGCGCAAGCTCAAGTCGGTGTCGCGCACCGGCCAGAGCGACGTGGTGCTCGAGTTCGCCTGGGGCACCGACATGGACCAGGCCAGCCTGGACGTGCGCGACAAGCTCGACGTGCTGCGCCTGCCGCTCGAAGCCAAGGCGCCGGTGCTGCTGCGCTTCAACCCCTCCACCGAGCCCGTGCTGCGCCTGGTGTTGACGCTGCCGGCCGCGGCCACGGGCAGCGAGCAGGCGGAGCTGATGCGCCTGCGTCGCTACGCCGACAACGAACTCAAGAAGAAGCTCGAACCCGTGGACGGCGTGGCCGCTGTGAAAGTGGCCGGCGGCTACGAGGACGAAGTGCAGGTGCTGGTGGACGCCGACCGCCTGGCGCAGCTCAACCTGCCGCCCGGCCTGGTGGTGGACCGCCTGCGCCAGGAGAACGTCAACATTTCGGGTGGCCGCATAGAAGAGGGTAGCGAGCGCTACCTGGTGCGCACGGTCAACCAGTTCACCGACCTCGACCAGATGCGCGACCTGCTGGTGACGTCGCTGGCGGGCGTGCCGGTGCGGCTGCGCGACGTGGCGACGGTGACGCAGGGTTTCAAGGAACGCGAGGCGGTGATCCGCTTCAAGGGCCGCGAGGCGGTGGAGCTGGCGATCTACAAGGAAGGCGACGCCAACACCGTGGCCGCCGCCGACGCGGTACGTACCATGCTGCAGCGGCTCGAGCGCACCGGCGCCGGCGGGGGCACCGGTACGCCGGGCGGCCAATCCGCGGCCAAGGCCCCGGGCAAGCCCGGCGCCTACCTGATCGACGGCGTGGCCGTGCAGACGATCGAGGACCAGAGCACCTTCATCCGCAACGCCCTGACCGAGGTAAAGCGCGAAGCGGTGCTCGGCGGCATCCTGTCGATCCTGATCATCTTCTTCTTCCTGCGCGACGGCTGGAGCACCTTCGTCATCGGCCTGTCGCTGCCGGTGTCCATCGTCGCAACCTTCTTCTTCATGGACCGGTTGGGCCTGAGCCTCAACGTGATGTCGCTGGCGGGCCTGGCGCTCGCGACCGGCATGGTGGTCGACGATTCCATCGTGGTGCTCGAGAGCATCGCCAAGGCGCGCGAGCGCGGATTGGGCGTTCTCGAGGCCGCGGTGGTCGGCACCCGCGAGGTCAGCATGGCGGTGGTCGCCTCGACGCTGACCACGGTGGCGGTGTTCTTCCCGCTGGTGTTCGTCGAGGGCGTGGCCGGGCAGTTGTTCAAGGACCAGGCGCTGACGGTGTCCATCGCGCTGATGATCTCGCTGGTCGTGTCGCTGACGCTGATCCCGATGCTCAGCTCGATCAAGGCGAAGGCGCCGCTTGCCTTCCCGCCCGAGCCTGCGCATCCGGATTGGCAGCCCACGCATCCGGTCGGCCGCGTCGCGGCGGTGGCCGGCCGCGCCGGCAAGCGCGGCGTTGGCCTCGGCGTGTATGCGGCGAGCTTCGCGGTGGTGACGGGCGGGCGCGCATTCGCGCAAACCTTCGGCGCAGCGCTGGCCTGGCTCGGCCGCAAGCTGCTCGCTCCCTACGAGCTGGCGTCCGCCTGGTACCGGCGCATGCTGCCGCGGGCCCTGCAGCGTCCCTGGTTGATCCTGGGCAGCGCGGCCGCGGCCTTCGCGATCTCGCTGGCGGTGGCCACGACCCTGGGCACCGACCTGATCCCGCAGCTGGCGCAGGATCGCTTCGAGATGACGGCCAAGCTGCCGCCCGGCACGCAGTTGCGCGAGACCGATGCGCTGGTGCGCGCGGTCCAGCAGGCGCATGACGGCGACGATGACATCGAGGCCCTGTATGGCGTCAGCGGTACCGGCACCCGGCTCGACGCAAATCCGACCGAGTCCGGCGACAACGTCGCCAAGCTCAGCGTGGTGCTGGGCGAGCACTACAGCAAGGACACCGAGGCCGCCGTCACCGAGCGCATGCGCACCACCATGGCGAGCTACCCCGACATCAGCGTTAAGTTCGGGCGGCCGCAGCTGTTCTCGTTCTCCACGCCGATGGAGATCGAGCTGCGCGGGCACGACATCGAGGCCCTGCAGCGGGCCGGACGCAAGCTGGCCCAGATGATGCAGGCCTCGCCGCACTTCGCGGACGTGAAATCCTCGGTGGAGCAGGGCTACCCCGAAGTGCAGATCCGCTTCGACCAGGAGCGCGCCGCCGCGCTCGGCCTGACCAGCCGGCAGATTGCCGACCAGGTCGTGCGGCAGGTGCGCGGCGAAGTGGCCACGCGCTACAGCTTCCGCGACCGCAAGATCGACGTGCTGGTGCGCGGCCAGGAAAGCAATCGCGCCTCCGTCGCCGACATCCGCCGCACCATCGTCAACCCGCAGAGCGAGCGACCGGTGACGCTGGACGCGGTCGCCGACGTGGTCGAGACCATTGGTCCGAGCGAGATCCACCGCGCCAACCAGACCCGCGTGGCGCTGGTGTCCTCCAACCTGCGCGGCGTCGACCTCGGCACCGCGGTGCGCGAGGTCGAGCAGATGGTGCGCGAGAACCCGCTGGGCGCCGACGTGCGCCTGGCCTTCGGCGGGCAGTCGGAGGAGCTCGACAGCTCGATCCGTTCGCTGCTGTTCGCCTTCGGCCTGGCGATCTTCCTGGTCTACCTGGTGATGGCCTCGCAGTTCGAGTCGCTGCTGCATCCCTTCGTCATCATATTCTCGGTGCCGCTGGCGATGGTGGGCGCGGTGATGGCCTTGTGGCTGTCGGGGTCCGCGGTCTCGGTGGTGGTGTTCATCGGCCTGATCCTGCTGGTGGGCATCGTGGTGAAGAACGCCATCGTGCTGATCGATAAGGTCAACCAGCTGCGCGAGGAGGGCATGCCCAAGCGCGAGGCCATCAGCGAGGGCGCCCTGTCGCGCCTGCGGCCTATCGTCATGACGACCCTTTGCACGCTGTTCGGCTTCGCCCCGCTGGCCTTCATGGGCGGCGACGGCGCCGAGGTGCGCGCGCCGATGGCGATCACGGTGATCGGCGGCCTGGCGGTGTCCACGCTGCTCACGCTGGTGGTGATCCCGATCATGTACGACCTGCTCGACCGCAAGCCCGATGCGGCCTACCGCGCGCGCGGTGATGCCGCCCGCCAGGCGAGGGCCGCGGAGCAGGGCGCATGACCCTGGCCGAGCTCAGCCTGCGACGGCCGGTCACGGCCGTGATGTTCTTCGTCTCGATGGTGGTGATCGGGCTGATCGCCAGCACGCGGCTGCCGCTGGAACAGTTCCCGGAAGTGAACGTGCCGTTCCTGATGCTCAACTTCCCGTACCCGGGTTCGACCCCGCAGGAAGTCGAGCGCAGCATCACCCGCCCGGCGGAAGAGGCGCTGTCCACGCTGCCCGGCATCCACGAGATGAACTCGACGAGCCGGTCCGAAGGCGCCGACGTCATGATCCGGTTCAAGGACTGGGATCGCGACATCGACATCACCGCGAGCGAGGCGCGCGATCGGATCGACGCGATCCGCTCCGAGTTGCCGGACGACCTGCAGCGATATTTCGTGCAGAACTTCTCGCCGAGCGACCAGCCGATCCTGCGGATCCGCTTCTCCAGCGACCGCGACCTGCGCAAGGAGTACGACCTGCTCGAGCGGCAGGTGCAACGGCCGATCGAGCGCGTGCCCGGCGTCGCGCGCGTCGAGATCTCGGGCGCCTCGCCGAACGAGATCGAGATCTCGATCGATCCGGCGCGCCTGGGCGCGCACAACATTAACCTGAACGAGCTCGCCAATCGCCTGCGCGGCATCAATTTCTCGGTGTCGGCCGGCAGCATCGACGAGGGTCGTCGACGCCTGCGCGTGCAGCCGGTCGGCGAGATCCGCGATCTCGGCGAACTGCGCGACCTGGTCGTCAACGAACAGGGCCTGCGCCTGTCCGACATCGCCACCGTGGTGTTGAAGCCGCAGCGGCAGGGCTTCGGCCGCCGCCTCGACGGCCGCCCGGCGGTCGGCCTGGACATCTACCGCGAGCAGTCGGCCAACCTGGTGGAGGTCGCGCGCCTGGTGCTGACCGAGATCGAGCGCGTCAAGGCCGAGCCCGAACTCCGGGGCATCCAGGTGCTGGTCTTCGACAACCAGGCCGAAAGCGTCACCGATTCGATCAAGGAGCTGATCAAGGCCGGCGTGATCGGATCCTCGCTGTCGCTGCTGGTGCTGTTCTACTTCCTGCGCCACTGGCCCAGCACGCTGATGGTCACCCTGGCGATCCCGGTCTGCATCGTGATGACGCTGGGTGCGATGTACTTCTTCGGCATCACCCTCAACATCCTGTCCATGATGGGCCTGCTGCTCGGCATCGGCATGCTGGTGGACAATGCGGTGGTGGTGGTGGAGAGCATCTACCAGTACCGCGAGAAGTACCCCGACAGCCCGATGCGTTGCGCGATCGAGGGCACCCGCGCCGTGCAGGTGGCCATCAGCGCCGGCACCCTGTCGAGCATCATCGTCTTCCTGCCGAACCTGTTCGGCAAGACCAACATGATCAGCATCTACCTCTCGCAGGTGGCGCTGACGATCACCATCGCGCTGCTGTGTTCGTGGCTGATCGCCGTGTCGCTCATCCCGATGATCAGCGCCCGGCTGCGCACCCCGCCCGCGATCACCAACGAGCATGGCTTCATCCCCGGGCTCTCGCGTCGCTACGGCGGCTTGCTGCGCTGGTCGCTGGAGCACCGCGGCAAGTCGCTGCTGGCCATCCTGCTGATCGTCGCGGTGAGCCTGGTGCCCGCCAAGCTGACCAAGTTCGACATGTTCGGCGAGGATCCCGGGCTCGAGATGGGCCTGTACCTGAACTGGAAGGGCGCCTATTCGCTGGAGCAGATGTCCGACGAGGTCGCCAAGGTCGAGAGCCACCTCGAGGCGAACCGCAAGCGCTACCACCTCAAGCAGATCTACGTGTTCTTCGCCGAGCAGGGCTGGGCCGGCATCCGCCTGGAACTGGAGGAGGGCAGCGACCCCAAGGCCATCCAGGAAACGATGCGCAAGGAGATGCCCAAGCTGGCCCGCGCGGAAGTCGGCTTCCAGGGCAGCAACGACAATGGCGGGGGCGGCGGCAACGAGGTCGAGTTCTACCTGACGGGCGACTCGACCGCCGAGTTGCAAGCGCTGGGAGAAGGTCTGCTGCCCCTGTTGGCGGCCCGGCCGGAACTGGCCGACGTGCGGCTCGATTCCGGCGACGAGAACAGCGAACTGCAAGTCGTGGTCAACCGCGAACGTGCCGCAAGCTACGGTTTCAACGCCCAGGAAGCCGCGCAGTATGTCGCCACCGCGCTGCGCGGCGCCCCGCTGCGCGAGTTCCGCCGTGACGACACCGAAGTACCCGTGACCGTACGCTTCGAGGGCGCGGAGAAGTTCCGCATCCAGGACCTGTCCAGCCTGAGCCTGCGGCGCGCCGACGGCACCGCGGTGCCCTTGAGCGCGCTGGTGGACGTCGACGTGCGCCAGGGCGCCTCGCAGATCTGGCGGCAGAACCGGCAGACCGGTCTGTCGGTCAAGGCGAGCGTGCGCGGCAATTTCGTCAACGAGGACGCCCGCAAGGCCGTCGAACAGGTGCTGGGTGCGACCCGCTTCAAGCCCGGCTACGCCTGGGACTGGGGCCAGAACCAGCGCGAGGACGACGAGGCCGGTGCGCAGATGGGTTTCAACATGCTGATCGCGCTGGTGATGATCCTGGTGGTGATGGCGGCGATCTTCGAGTCCCTGCTGTTCCCGCTGGCCATCCTGAGCAGCATCCTGTTCTCCTTCCTCGGCGTGTTCTGGTTGTTCTTCCTGACCGGGACGAGTTTCTCGATCATGGCCATGATCGGGATGCTGGTGTTGATGGGCGTCGTGGTGAACAACGGCATCGTGATGGTCGAGCACATCAACGCGCTGCGCCGCCGCGGCCTGTCGCGCACCGATGCGTTGGTGGAAGGCAGCCGCGAACGCCTACGTCCCATCCTGATGACCATGGGCACGACGATCCTGGGCATGCTGCCGCTGTGCATCGAGGGCGCCTCGATCGGCGGCGATGGCCCGCCCTACTACCCGATGGCTCGCGCGGTGGCGGGTGGGCTGGCCTTCTCGACGGTGGTCAGCCTGCTGTTCCTGCCGACGATCTACGCGATGCTCGACGATGCGGGCGAGGCCATGCGCGGCGTCATCCGGCGTGCGCGCGAACGTGCGCCGCTCCGGCCCGCGACCGATACTTCGGGCTGAGTCGCCTCAGCCCAGCCGGTGCAGAAGGTTCGCGCCGGCCACCCATACCGCCAGCGAGGTCCCGAGGTTGGCGAGCACGAAGTTGACGAACACGCGTGCGAAGCGGTTGCGCCACCAGCCACGCAGCGTGTTGGTGTCCTCGCGCAGGCGCAGCATGTCCTCGTAGGTCGGCTTGCGCAGCCAGGCCTCGGTAAAGGCACTGACCATGCCGGAGCTCAGCGCGGGTACCAGCGGCGTGATGGGCGAGGCAGCGGCCGCAGCAAGGATCGACAAGGGATGCCCGCCAGCGAGCGCGCTGCCGATGGCGCCGCCAATCGCCGTGATCACGATCCAGTCCAGCACCAGTCGCGCGCCGAGGTCCAGGCCGCCCTGGTGCACGCCCCAGGCGAAGGCGCCGCCAAGCAGGGCCACGCAGGCAAGGGTGAACCAGGGTACGCGACTGCCGGGCGGCACCCGGTCCAGCTCGCCCACGGTCGCTTCGGGCGCGTCGCGGCCATCGCGCAGGGCGGCGGCAAGGCCTTTGAGATGTCCGGCGCCGACCACCGCGAGTACTTGGCGCGAACGTCCGTCCGCTGCCGCAGCGCGCAGTTTCGCGGCCATGTACCGGTCGCGCTCGGCGATCACCGCCTCGAACAGTTGTGGCGTCTGTTCGGCGAACTCGCCGAAGCTCGACTCCAGCAGGTCGCCTTCCTTGAGTTTCTCGATCTCGCCCTCGTCGACCTTCTCGTCCACGAACAGGCTGCTCGCCAGGCCCGCCATCAGCTTGGCGCGGCCCCAGAGTCCCAGGCTCGACCACGCCCGCTTGAGCGTGGTGCCGACATCGCGATCGATCAGTTGCACCGGAAGGCCGCGCTCGGCGGCATCCACTGCGGCGGCCTTGAGTTCGGCGCCCGGCTCGACGCCGAGTTGTTCGGCGAGGCGGCGCTGGTAGGCGGCGAGGGCGAGGTTGGCGGCGACCAGCCCGATCTTGCCCTCGCGGATGATCTGGAACAGGTCCAGCTTCGCCATCGCCTGCGGGTCGGTGAGCGCGCGGTGGCGCTGCGCGTCCAGCTCCACCGCGACGCCATCGTAGCGGCCGCTGGCAACCTCGGCGCGTACCGCATCGATGCTGGCGCGCGACACGTGGGCGGTGCCGAGCAGGGTGTAGCGCACGCCGTCGCGCTCCACGATGGCCTGTGGCTGGGAGTGCAGCGCGATGCGGGCCTCGCCGTCGGCGGCGCTCAATCGCGGTACCGTCGCAACAGGTCGCCGTACGCGTCGATTCGACGGTCGCGAAGGAAAGGCCAGATCCGACGGACCTTTTCGCTGCGTGCGAGGTCGACGTCGGCCACCAGCACCTGCGGCTCGTCGCGCTTGGCTTCGGCGAGCAGTTCGCCCTGCGGGCCAAGCACGTGGCTGCTGCCCCAGAAGCGGATGCCGCTCGCGCCGATCGGCGAAGGCTCATGACCGACGCGGTTGCAGCTGAGCACCGGCAGGCCGTTGGCGACTGCATGGCCACGGTGACTGAGCATCCAGGCATCGCGCTGCCGTTCCTTCTCGGCGGCTTCGTCATCGGGATCCCAGCCGATGGCGGTCGGATACAGCAGCAGCTCCGCGCCGGCCAGCGCCATCAACCGCGCGGCTTCGGGGTACCACTGGTCCCAGCACACCAGTACGCCCAGGCGGCCCACGCTGGTGTCGATGGGCTGGAAACCCAGGTCGCCCGGTGTGAAGTAGAACTTTTCGTAGAAACCGGGATCGTCCGGAATGTGCATCTTGCGGTACTTGCCCGCCAGCCTGCCGTCGCGCTCGAGCACGACAGCGGTGTTGTGGTACAGGCCGGCGGCGCGGCGCTCGAACAGCGAGGCGACGATGACGACGCCGTGCTGCGCGGCCAGGCGTCCAATGCGCTCCGTGCTCGGGCCGGGGATCGGCTCGGCCAGGTCGAAGGCGTCCACGCATTCGTGCTGGCAGAAGTAGGCGCCGTTGTGCAGTTCCTGCAACAGCACCAGCTGCGCGCCCGCGGCGGCGGCTTCGCCGACCCGCTGTTCGATGCGGTCGAGGTTGGCGGCGGCATCGCCCTGGTTGCTCTCCTGCACCAGGGCCACCTTCAATGAACGCGCGCTCATGCCAGTCCCTCCGGTAGTTGCATGGTGAGGCAGTGCAGGCTTCCGTTCTGCCAGATCAGCGGCCGGCAGGGCACGCCGACGATTTCGCGGCCGGGAAAGGCATCGGCCAGCACCGCCAGCGCGCCTTCGTCCGCCGGGTCGCCATAGGTCGGCGCGAGCACGGCGCCGTTGACGATCAGGAAGTTCGCGTACGACGCCGCCAGCCTGCGACCTTCGTCCATTATCGGACGCGGCCAGGGCAATTCGAACAGCCGGTAAGGCTGGCCGTTGGCCTGGGTAAACGCGGCGAGCTCCGCGGCCATCGCCTGCAATTCGGCGTGGTGGGGGTCGGCCGGGTCCTGGCAACCCTGGTAGACGATGGCGTCCGGCGCCGCGAAGCGGGCGAGCGTGTCGATGTGCGCGTCGGTGTCGTCGCCTTCCAGGTACCCATGGTCGAGCCAGAGCACGCGCCGCTGCCGCAGCCAGGTGCGCAGGCGTGCGTCCAGAGCCTCGCGCGCAAGCCCCGGATGGCGCTCGTGCAGACAGCGCCAGGTGGTGAGCAGGGTGCCGGCGCCGTCGGTCTCGACGCCGCCGCCTTCGAGGGCGAAATCCACGCGCTCGCGCGGCGCATCCCCGAGCACGCCACGCTCGCTCAACTCGCCTACCAGGCGGTCGTCGAGGGCAGCCTCGAACTTGCCGCCCCAGGCGGTGAAGTGGAAATCGAGCAGGCGGAAGCCGTCGCCGTCGCGCAGGGTGATGGGCCCGGAGTCGCGCAGCCAGGTGTCGTCATAGGCGACCCGCACGCAACGTACGCGATCGAGATTCGCGGTGCCCGCAAGCAGCGAACGCGCGCGGTCCTCGACCGAGGCGTCGGCGACGCAGACGATGGCGCGCTCGAAGCGGCTGATCGCCGAGACCAGCGCGACAAAGGTGGTTTCGACCGATGCCAGTCGCTCCGCCCAGTCGGTTCCCGCATGGGGCCAGGCCAGCAGGATCGCGGACTGGGGTTCCCACTCCGCGGGAAAGCGCAGGGCCTCGCCCATCAGGGCGCGACCGGCGCCGGGCCGATCTCGAGGGGCGAGGCCTTCGCCAGCACCGCGTCCACGACATGGCTGTTCTCGAAGTACACCGAAAAGGTTTCGTACTCCCAGCGAGTGATCGGCGGCGTGCTGGGGCTGCCGCCGCCGACGGCCGCGTGCTTGACCTTGGGCGCGCCGTATCGGCCTTCCACCTGCGACATCGAGGCGCCGCGGCGCGGCAGGTCCTGCTTGCCGGCGACGTTCACGCGCTGGATCAGAAGCGTGTCCGCATGCGCGGCGGGGGCGGCCAGGGCCGCCAGGCAGGCGAGGGCAAGGGCGTATCGCTTCATCGGGCGGTCTCCGTCGGGGGCGCTCATTCAGGGGCGCTCATTGTCTCAGAGCGCCCGGAGGGTCGCCATGCGCCGCCACCGGCCGTTCACCGGGCACCCTGTGAGATGTTGCCCGCCACAAACGAAAACGCCGGCTTGAGCCGGCGTTCCGTGGATTGCTACGAGGTGCCTGCGCTCAGCGCTGGCGGGCCTTGAAGCGGGGGTTCGACTTGCAGATCACGAAGACCTTGCCCCGGCGGCGGACGACCTTGCAGTCGCGATGGCGGGTCTTGGCCGACTTGAGGGAATTGAGGACTTTCATGACTTTTCCTGGGAACGGGGCGACAAAGAACGCGAAGTATAGCGGCCCCCGGCGGCCCGTGCAAGCCCGGACCCCTTGCAAACCAAGCACTTGGCCTATTGCAGGTAGGCCTGGCTCAAGGTGTTCAGGTGCAGGCGTTCCTCGTCCCGCATGAAGGGCGACACCAGCATCATCACCTGCACGATGCCAAGCCGGATCGCCTGCTGTTCGTCGCGGTCGCCGCGCACGCTGGCGTAGTTCAGCCAGAACGTGGCCAGCACCAGGATATTGGTGGCGGCGCCCTCGATCTCCGCCGCCGACGCGCGCATGACGCCCGCCCGCACCAGCCCGCGCATGATGCCCGTCGCGTTGCCGGCGCCGCGCTTGAGGATGCGGGCGAAGCGCAGCCGCAGGTGCCGGTTGCGGCTCAGGATGTCCACCAGGTCGCGATAGAGGAAGCGGTACTCCCAGATGCACTCGAACACCAGGTGCAACTGCAGCCAGATGTCCTCGAGGTTGGGCAGGCGGCCTTCCGGCGCCACCAGCGCCGAGTCCATGCGCTCCTCGAAGCGCTGGAACAGGTGCTCGATGATGTCGTCCTTGTTGCGGAAGTGGTAGTAGAGGTTGCCCGGGCTGATCTCCAGCTCGTCGGAGATATGGTTGGTGGTGACGTTGGGCTCGCCCTGTTCGTTGAACAAGGCCAGCGACGCATCCAGGATGCGCTGGCGGGTCTGCCTGGCCATCCGGTCAGCCGACCAGCTTCCTGACCAGGTCCACGTACTTCTTCCTGGCCTGTTCTTCGGAGGTTCCGCGCAGCTTTTCCCAGGCCTCGTACTTGGCGGCGCCGACGAAATCGAAGAAGCCCGGCTTCTCGCCCTTCACGTCTCCCTCCGATCCCTGCTTGTAGAGCGCGTAGAGCCGCAGCATGGTGTCGTTGTCGGGGCGCTCGGGCAGGGACTTCACGTCCCGGGCCGCCTGTTCGAACTGCTGTTGAAGGTCGGCCATGTCGCTCCCCCGGGACTGTCGGCAGCGTAACCGATAGCACGGCGCCCGGGGGCGGTCAAAGGGACCTGCGCCTTCGAATTGAAAGGCCGGGCCCGCTCTGGCAAGTTAGCGCCACGGGCCGCCTGTCGGCAGCCACGCTTTCGGGGCAGGAAACCATGAGTTATTTCGTGACGGGCGCCACCGGCTTCCTCGGCCGTTTCCTCGTGGACCGGTTGTTGAAGCGCAAGGGCAGCATCCACGTGCTGGTGCGCAAGGGCTCGGAGAAGAAGCTCGACGCCATCGCCGAGAAGATGGGCTGGGACCGCCGCCGAATCCTCGTCGTCAGTGGCGACCTGGCCAAGCCCAAGCTCGGCTTGTCCGCCGCGCAGATCAAGGCGCTGACCGGCAAGGTGCAGCATTTCTTCCACCTGGCGGCGATCTACGACCTGTCGGCGGATGCCGAGTCGCAGAAGATTGCCAACGTCGAAGGCACCCGACACGCAGTGGAACTGGCCAAGGTGATCAAGGCCGGTTGCTTCCACCACACCAGTTCGATTGCAGCGGCCGGCTTGTATCCGGGCGTCTTCCGCGAGGACATGTTCGAGGAGGCGGAAGGGTTGTCGGACCCGTACTTCCGCACCAAGCACGACTCCGAGGGACTGGTCCGGCGCGAGTGCCGGGTGCCGTTCCGGATCTACCGGCCCGGCGCGGTGATCGGCCACTCGAAGACCGGTGAGATCGACAAGATCGACGGCCCGTACTACCTGTTCACCCTGATCAAGAAGATGCGCCAGGCGCTGCCGCAGTGGATGCCGACGCTCGGCGTCGAGGGCGGCCGGCTGAACCTCGTGCCCGTGGACTACGTCGTGGATGCGATGGACCACATCGCCCACAAGCGCGGCCTCGACGGCCACACCTTCCACCTGGTGGATCCGGACCCGCAGCGCATCGGCGAGGTGCTCAACGTGTTCTGCCGCGCCGCGCATGCGCCGGAGATGACCATGCGGCTGGATGCGCGCATGCTCGCGGTGGTGCCTTCGGCGGTGCGCTCGATGGCGCTGAACCTGCCGCCGGTCAAGCGCATCACCGGCATGCTGCTCAAGGACCTGCGCATCCCGCCGGCCGTGCTGGGCCTGCTGACCTATCCGACGCGCTTCGACTGCCGCGAGACCGAGCGCGCGCTCAAGGGCACCAAGATCACCGTGCCGGACCTGGAGTCCTACGCCTGGCGCCTGTGGGACTACTGGGAGCGTCACCTCGATCCCGACCTGTTCGTGGACCACACCCTGCGCGGCAAGGTCGAGAACCGCGTGGTGCTGATCACCGGCGGGTCCTCCGGCATCGGCAAGGCCTCCGCCATCAAGATCGCCGAGGCAGGCGCGAAGGTCATCATCGTCGCCCGCGGCGAGGCCGAACTGCACGAGACCCGCGACGGCATCATCGCCGCCGGCGGCAAGTGCTGGGCCTACACCTGCGACCTGACCGACATGGCCAGCTGCGACGAACTGGTGAAGAAGGTGCTGCACGACCACAAGCACGTGGACGTACTGGTCAACAACGCCGGGCGCTCGATCCGGCGTTCCATCGAATCCAGCTACGAGCGCTTCCACGATTACGAGCGCACGATGCAGCTGAACTACTTCGGCTGCCTGCGCCTGATCATGGGTTTCCTGCCGGCGATGACGGCGCGACGCCGCGGCCACGTCATCAACATCAGCTCGATCGGCGTGCTCGCCAGTTCACCGCGCTTCTCGGCCTACGTGGCCTCAAAGGCCGCGCTCGACGCCTTCAGCCGTTGCGCGCAGGCCGAGTTCAGCGGCAAGAACATCGCCTTCACCACGGTCAATATGCCGCTGGTGAAGACGCCGATGATCGCGCCGACCAAGATGTACGACTCGGTGCCGACGCTGACGCCGGAGGAAGCCGCGGACCTGGTCGTCAAGGCGATCATCGAGCGGCCCAGCCGGGTGGCGACGCGCATGGGCATCTTCGCCGCCACGCTCAACGCGCTGGTGCCGAAGGCCTACGAGGTGATCATGAACACCGCGTTCGAGATGTTCCCGGATTCGGCCGCGGCCAAGGGCGACCGCAAGGGCCTGCGCGCGGAGCAGCCGACCAACGAGCAGATCGCCTTCGCCGCGGTCATGCGCGGCGTGCACTGGTGAGGCGGCGCGCCGGCAGCCCCGGCGCGCTTACTCGCAAAGCCGCCAGCGCACCGCCTGCGTCGAATCCGCGGGCGGGTTGAGCTGGATGCGCGTATAGCGCAGTTCCTCGTGCTGCAACAGGATGCGGCAGGCTTCGGCGATCAGGGCCTGGTCCTTTCCGTCGGTGCGGGTAAGCAGCAGCAACAGCGTGCGCTGCGCCGACCAGGCCGCGGCGTCGACCTGCGGCAGTTCGGAGACCTGGCGGGCGGCATCCGCGCGCCGCCTTGCCAGTTGCTCGGGCGTGAGCGCCGCCACCTCCGCCATGGCCGCCGCGGTGGCGTTGAGGCGCTCCAGCGTGAGGTCGTGCACGGGGGCCGCGGACGTGGCTGGCGCAGGCGTCGCGACGGGCGTTGCAACGGAGGCCGCGCTTGCCTCTCCCGAGGGCGCGGCCAAAGCGGCCGGCAGGCGTTCGATCGCCAGGAACGCAAGGCTCGCCAGCACCAGGCTGGCGGCGGATCCCGCCCACAGGCCGCGGCGGGTGCCCTCGACGGCCTCCCGGCGGATCGACTCCAGCAGTGCCTCCGGCACATGGTCGCGGACGCGCGCCCACAGGTGGGCGCCGTCGAGCACCTGGACGCTGGAGCCAGCCGCCGCGGCGGTCCCGGGTTCCAGGGTGCCCAGCGTGGCGAGGATGCCGCGATTGGCGCCACGCAGCCGCAGCGTGGCGAAGAACTCGGCGACGGTGGTCGAGCCCAGGCAGTAGGAGGTGCCGTGCTTGTAGTCCAGCAGGATGCGCTCGCCGCCTTTCAGGAGCAGGGTCTCGGTGCCCGCCACGCTGGCGCCCTCGTCGACTTCGTGGCCTTCGCGCCGCAGGGCCGCCAGCACGACCGCGATGCCTTCCCGCCACTTCAGGCCCGCCAGCGCCTGCACGCCGAGTTCGGCTTCGACCCGTCTGCGCCGCGCCAACCCGAACCACAGGCTGGTCACCACCAGTCCGGTGAGCCCGACCAGTCCTGCTGCCATCCATCCCGTCATTGCCTCGCCCCCGAGCGCGGCGGAAATGCGACCGCCATCACGCAAATCTTACCCGAAGCTGGGCATCGGCCAAGCATGGCCGGAAAAAAACGAAGGCCCGGCGGTGGCCGGGCCTTCGGGATTGAAGCGCCCGCCAGCCGGAAGTCGTGAGGGGAGGGGTCTGACGAGCTTCGGGTTGGCTGGCGGGCACAAGGGTCGGGCACGACGTGCCCGTGGGATCAGGCTTGCGGCGCGACCGGCTTGGCGGCGCTCGGCAGGCGCTTGCGCGAGGCGGCCTTGCGAACCGGCGCCTTGGCGGCTTTGCGCGCGGCCTTGGCGGGGGCCTTGGCCGGGGCCTTGCGGGCCGGCTTGGCCGCCGACTTCGGCTGCGACTTGGCCGCCGGCTTGCGCGGGCTGGCACCGGAGCGGGCGCTGAGCGCGTCCACGCGCGCCGTCAGCTCGGCAAGGTCTTCCTGGCCGGGGATGCCCAGGCGGACCAGCGCGCGCTGCACGCGATCCTCGAACACCTTCTCGAGACGGTCCCAGGTGTCGGAGGCGCGGCCGCGCACGGCGCCCACGCGATCTTCCATCGCGTCACGCACGGCGTCCACGCGACCACCGGCGAGCTTGCGCGTGGTCTTCTCGATGTTCATGCCTTCCTTCACCAGCGCTTCGAACAGCTTCGAACCTTCGCCCTGGGCGCGGGTGAAGGCGCCGACGCCGGCCATCCAGATCTGCTGGGCGGATTCGACCAGGGAACGCGAAAGGTGCTCGGCACGGGCCTGCAGGTCGCCCGCCTCGTTGCGGGACGCGGAAGGCTTGCTGCGCACGGATTTCTTGAGCTTGGCCACGGTGGCTCCGGATGGAAGGGCAATTGCCCGATGTGCCGCCAATCTGCGGTCCTTGTCTAGAGTTTTCACACCAGCACGGTGGCTTGCCGAACGGGCCCGGCGCCCCCACCTGCTGGGCATGGATGCCTGGACCTTCCGCCGCGACGGACACCGCGGGTGCGCCCGATGAGCCACCCGGCGCGCCAGCGCCTGGCACGGCTGCTCGCCTGGCAGCGGGCGATCAACGATCCCGTCCGCGAGCCGCGCAACCGGTTGGCGACGCTGTCGCCGCTGCGGCAATGGCAGTCGCAACGGCTGGCGGACTCGTTTGGCGACTTCCTCGCCGATCCGCGCATGCGTCCGGCGGCGCAGTTCTTCCTCAGCGACCTGTATGCCGACCGGGACTTCTCCGCCCGCGACCGCGACGCGGCGCGCATCCTGCCGATGATGGCGCGGCTGTTGCCGGAGGGCCTGCTGCATGCGGCGATCGACGCCATCGAGCTTGCAACGCTCAGCCACGCGCTCGACCTTCGGGTCGCCGACCAACTGGCCAAGCGCGCGAACCCGGCCGCGCCCATCACCGCCGCGGACTATGCCCGCGCCTATCGGCATCGCGGCCTGAGGCGCGTCCGCCGCCACCAGATCGAACTGGTGCTGCGCGTGGGGCATGCGCTCGATGCGGCCGTGCGCAAGCACGGGGTCCATCGCCTGCTGCGGGCCGCGCGGCTACCTGCGCAACTGGCCGGCCTTTCGGAGCTTCAGGCGTTCCTGGAGCGCGGGTTCACCGCTTTCGAGGCCCTGGGCGGGGCCGAGGACTTCCTTTCGCAGGTTGCCCGGCGGGAACGCACCGTCTCCGAACGCCTGTTCGCCGGGCACGCGCGCCCGTTCGCTCAGCCGAATTCCTCATCCAGGTAGCGGTGCACCTCGCGCTCGACCGACCCTCGCAGTGCCGACAACAGGAACCCGAGGTTGGCCGTGACGTGGACCTGCCTGGCGCTGACCTTGATGTGGCCGTCCACGCCACTGCGCTCGAAGTGCAGTTCGTTGCCCTCCCAGCGCCAGCGCATGTCGAAGCGGCTGGCGAGGTGCTCGGCCACGTGCTCGACCTTCCTGCGGGCTTCTGCAAGCGGACGGGAGTGCGCTCGGCGGATGTCGATGCTCGGCATGCGGGATCCTTGGCCGGGACGCATTCCCGGGCCGGCCTATTCTGCTGCGATTTCGCGTCTGCTCCAAGAACGGCAGATGACCCTGTGCTAGATTCGCCGGCGGAGGGAGTCCCCACGCATGCAGTTGACGTTTCCCAACGGCGAACACCCGCCGGTCGCCTTCGACCATGGCGAGCTCGGCATCGGCAGTCGAGCGGGGCAGGGCATCTGCCTGGTGGGCCACGGCCTCGCGCCGCATCACGCCACGCTGGTGTCGGACCGCCGTGGCATGTGGTTGCGGCTGCCCGCGGGCGTGCAGGGCGTGCACCTCAATGGGCGGCCGATCCGGCGCGCCGCGCTGCTGCAGGTCGGCGACCTGGTGTGCCTGGACAAGGTGCAGCTGGAACTGCGGGAGAACGACGGCAACCACATCGATCGCCGCATCCCGGCTTCGCCACCCCAGCCACTCGGTGAATCGCTGCGGGTCAGCGCCAGCCGGGTCGTGGTCCGGGGGCGCTCGGGGGCGTTCTACGGCAGGAGCTTCACACTGACCGAGCCCAGGGTGGTAGGGCGCGGGAGCGCTTGCGAAATCCGCATCGACGATGCCGCGCTGGCCGAGCGGCATGCGCAGTTCGAGCTGCATGGCGACCGCGTCGTGCTGCGCTCGCTCGCCGGCGGCGAGTTCATGACCGTCAACGGCATTCCGGTCGCCGACGCGGTGCTTTCGCCGGGCGACCAGGTCGCCATCGACCAGCATCGTTTCCTGCTCGAGGCGCCGGGCCTGCCCATGCGCGGCCAGGAGGGCGGCCGCACCGGGCCTTCGATCACCCACACGCAGACCATGAAGACGATGCGCCCGGGGACGGGCGCGGCGCCACGGCCCGCCGACGCGCCCGAGCCGGCGCCGGAACGCCCGCCACCGTCGGATCCCGGTGCGCTGTGGTGGCTGATCGCGGCGGCCGCCGTCCTCGCGGCGGCAATGACGGCCCTGCTGGTCTATTCCCCGCAGATGGGCGCGGCCTGAGCACTGGCGCTAGGTTTGCCACTGCCGGCGGCGGTATCCTGCGCGACCTGCGAGCGGGAAACACCCTTGGGCCTGGTGGCGCCATTCGAGAACTCCGAGAGCATCGTTGCCCTGCTGGGCGCCGATGACGGGCGCTTTCGCGAGCTGAACCACGCCTTCGAGCGCCTCACCGGCTACCGTCGTGAGGACGCCATCGGTCGCAAGCCGATCGAGGTCGGCCTGTGGAGCGACCTGGAGTTCCGCGCGCAGTTGTGGGAAAGCCTGCGTATCCAGCGCCGGATCGTCGACGCGAGGACCGAGGTCACCTGCGCCGACGGCTCGCGCCTGGACGGGCGGCTCCATGTCGAGTTGCTGCGTGGGTCCGAATCGCTGCTCTTCTGCCTGCTGCAGATCCTCCCCGAGCAACACCGCAGCGAGGAGGAGCAGCGTCGCGAGAGCCTGTACCGCGACCTCTTCCTGTCCGCGTCCGAAGGCATCTACCGCAGCCTGCCCAACGGCGGCTTCCTCGACGTCAACCCGGCGATGGCGACCATGCTGGGCTACGCGTCCCCGGCGCATCTGCTGGCCGAATGCGGCCGCGCCCGCGACATCTACGTGGACCAGGCGCAGGACGCCGCCGACCATCGGCGCCTGCTCGAGCTGGACCGGATCGACCAGGTCCGCGTGGAGGTGCGCCGCCGCGATGGCCGCTGCATCTGGGTCAGCGAGAACACCCGGGTGGTACGCGACGCCGCCGGCGAACCGATCTTCTACGAGGGCAGCCTCGAGGACATCACCGCCCAGGTCGAGGCCGAGCGCGCGCTGGCGCAGTCGCGCGCCCTGTACCAGGTGCTGCTCGAGAACAGCCGGGACGGCGTCTTCCTGATCCAGCGCGGCGTCGTCCTGTTCGCCAACCGGGCGCTGGCGCAAATGCTGGGGTACGAGCCCGGCGAGCTCATCGGCAAGCCCTACATGGAACTGGTGGCGCCCGACGACCGCGACTCGCAGGCGGCGCGCCGCCGCAGCCGCGAGGACGGCTCGCGCGAACTGCAGGCCTACGAGCTGCAGATGATCGCCCGCGATGGCCGGCGCGTACTGTGCGAGGTGCGGGCCGACGCGGTGGACTACCAGGGCGAGATCGCCTCCACCGGCACCTTGCGCGATGTCACCGAGGAGCGGGCCCGGCAGCGCGCCCTGGAGGATGCGGAACGCCGCTACCGCGAGTTGTTCGAGGACTCGCCGGTGGGCCTGTTCCGCAGCGGCCTCGACGGGTCGATCACCGAGGTCAACCCCGCCATGGCCGCGATGCTCGGCTTCAAGAGCCCCGGCGAGCTCAAGCAGCGCTTCCACAGCATGCTCGACGTCTACGCCGACCCCTCGGAACGCCAGCAGCTGGTCGAGCGCGCGCTGCGCGACGGCGCCTTCAGCCACCATGAAACGCGAGTCAGGGACGCCCTTGGCAACGTGCGCTGGGTGAGCACCAACGTGCGCCTGACCCGCGATGCCAACGATGCCCCCGCGCACTTCACCGGCTCCGCCCTCGACGTGCAGGACCGGCGTGAGATGCAACAGGCCCTGGTCAGTTCCGAGAACAAGTACCGGACCCTGGTCGAGCAAAGCCACGTCGGCGTCTTCATCATGGACGGCGGGCGGATCGTCTATGCGAACCGCGCGCTGGCGGAAATGCTCGGCTGCACGGCGGAAGAGATCGAGGGCGTCGGCTACCGGGACCTGCTGGCGGCCGAGAGCGCGGAACAGCTGCCGGCGCTGGATGCGGAGGCATTCCACGAGGATGCGCCAGCGCGCGAGTTCGAGAGTTGCCTGCTCCACCGCAGCGGCCAGCGCGTCTACGCGCAGGTCAGCGTCTGGCCGGTGCAGGTGGATGGCCGCCGGCACCTGACCGGCACGATCATCGACATCACCCGGCAGCGCGAGGCGGAATCGCGCCTGCGCTTCCATGCCAACCACGACCCGCTGACCGGCCTGCCGAACCGGGCCCTGTTCAACCGCACGCTCGGCGACCGCATGGGCCCGGATGAGCAGCGCGGGCGGCACGACTACGCGGTGCTCTACCTCGACCTCGATGGATTCAAGTGGGTCAACGACAGCCTCGGCCATGGCGCCGGCGACCGACTGCTCCTGGAGATCGCGCGTCGGCTGGAGGACGAGCTCGGCGGTGAAGTCATGATCGCGCGCTACGGCGGCGACGAGTTCACCCTGCTTCCCGAAGGCCCCTGCGACTACGAGCGCGCGGTGTCGCTGGCGCGTCGCGTGCTGGCCCTGTTCGAGCGTCCTTTCAACATCGGCGGCCAGCAGGTGTTCTCGGCCGCAAGCCTGGGCATCGTGCTCGGGCGTCCTGACTACGAGTCGCCGGACCAGGTGGTCCGCGACGCCGACAATGCGATGTACCGCGCGAAAGGCGCCGGCAAGGCGGGGTTCGTCGTCTTCGACGAGGGCATGCATTCCGAGGCGCGGCTGCGGCTGCAGCTGGAGACCGATTTCCGGCTGGCGCTCGAGCGCGCGGAGTTCGTCCTGCACTACCAGCCCATCGTGACCCTCGACGGCGGCCACCTGGTGGGCGCCGAGGCCTTGGTGCGCTGGAACCACCCGAACCGCGGTCTGCTGCAGCCATCCCAATTCCTGCCGCTGGCCGAGGAAACCGGCCTGATCGTCGAGCTCGATGGCTGGGTGTTGCGCGAAGCCTGTCGCCAGCTGGCGCTTTGGCGCCACCACAAACCGGACTGGCGCGGCATGGTGATGAACGTGAACGTGGACGAGCGGCAGATGGGAACCCCGGACATGGCCGAGGACGTCGCCCACTTGCTGCAGACCTACAGGCTGCCTCCCGGCAGCCTGCGGCTGGAGGTGACGGAAAGCGTTTTCCGCTCCGGCAGCAGCCACGCGAGCGAGCAGTTGCGCGCCCTGAAGGACCTGGGCGTGGGCCTGGCGATCGACGATTTCGGTACCGGCTACTCCTCGCTGGAGGCCTTCGCCGCTTCGTCGTTCGACGCCCTCAAGGTGGACCAGAGTTTCGTCCGCGACGTCACCATCAACCCCAGGCACCGCGCGATCGTGCGGACGATCATCGGATTCGCCAACGACCTCGGCCTCCTGCTCACGGCCGAGGGCATCGAGACCGAGGAGCAGCGCGCGATGCTGCTCGAGCTGGGTTGCGAGTTCGGCCAGGGGATGCTGTTCGCGGCTCCCATGCCGGCGGACGAATTCGAGCGACGGCTCTAGGCCCGGGCGGCCACACTCGGGCAACCGGCCACACGCTGACGCGTGCTAGCCTCTTGCGTAAACCGAGGTCCCCCATGTCACGAGCCTTCAACTTCAGCGCCGGCCCCGCCGCGCTTCCCGCCGCCGTGCTGGAACAGGTCCAGCACGAGTTGCTCGAATGGCAGGGCGAGCGTGCCTCGGTGATGGAGGTGAGCCATCGCGGCCAGGCCTTCATCGACTGTGCCGCCGAAGCCGAGCGTGACCTGCGAGCGCTGATGGGAGTGGGCGGGGATTATCACGCGCTGTTCCTGCAGGGCGGCGCCACGGCGCTGGCGGCGCTGCTGCCGCTGAACCTGGCCGGGCCGGACGCCGTCGCCGACTACGTGCTCACCGGCCATTGGGGCGAGAAGGCGCTGGAGAACGCACGCCCCTCGCTGCGCGCCCGCGTCGCCGCCACCGCCAAGCCCGAGGGCTACCGCGGCCTGCCGCCGCGGGCGCAGTGGGAACTCGATCCCGCGGCAGCCTATGTCCATTACACGCCGAACGAGACGATCCACGGCGTGGAGATCCACGAGGTGCCGGAGGTGGGCGCGGTTCCGCTGGTGGCGGACTTCTCCTCGAGCCTGCTGTCGCGACCGGTCGACGTGTCCCGCTTCGGCGTGATCTATGGCGGCGCGCAGAAGAACCTCGGCCCGGCCGGCCTCACCGTGGCGATCATCCGCAAGGACCTGCTCGGCCGGCATGGCCGGAACCTGCCGCCGATCTTCGACCTGGCCAACCAGGCATCGAACGACTCGATGTTCAACACGCCGCCGACCTTCGCCTGGTACGTGGTCGGGCTCGTGCTCAAGTGGCTTCGCGAGCAGGGCGGCGCGGAGGCGATGGGCGAGCTCAACGCCGCCAAGGCAGCCCGCCTGTATGCCGAGATCGACGGCTCGGGCGGCTACTACCGCAACTTCGTCGACCCGGCATGCCGCTCGCGCATGAACGTGCCCTTCGTGCTGCCCGATCCCGCGCTCGACAAGCCCTTCCTCAAGGGCGCCGAAGAGGCCGGATTGCTGGGCCTCAAGGGCCACCGCGCCCTGGGCGGCATGCGCGCCTCGCTCTACAACGCGGTGCCGATGGCGGCCGTCGAGGCCCTGGTCGCCTACATGGCCGACTTCCGGCAGCGGCACGGCTAGCCGTGGCCCGACGCCCAGGCAAGCCGCCGCCGGCGGCCGCGGAGCCCGTTCCCTCCCTGGCGGAGGCGCGCGAGCGCATCGACGGCATCGATCGGCAGATCCAGTCCCTGATCGCCGAGCGCGCCGGCTGGGCGCGCCGCGTCGGCACGGCGAAAGGTCCGTTGAAGGCGGCCGTTGACTATTATCGCCCCGAGCGCGAGGCGCAGGTGCTGCGGCGCGTCCTGGATCGCAACGACGGCCCGCTCTCGGACGAGGTGCTCCTGCGCCTGTTCCGCGAGATCATGTCGGCTTGCCTGGCGCAGCAGGAACCGCTGAAGGTCGGCTTCCTCGGGCCCGAGGGAACGTTCTCGCAGCAGGCCATGCTCAAGCACTTCGGCCACTCGGCGCGGGGGCTGCCACTGGCGAGCATCGAGGAGGTCTTCGAGGAGGTCGAAGCCGGGCATGCCGACTTCGGCGTGGTGCCGGTGGAAAACTCGGGGCAGGGCACGATCCAGTCCACGCTGGACATGTTCCTGACCTCGTCGCTGAAGGTCTGCGGCGAGGTCGAGCTGCACGTGCACCAGTACCTGCTTTCGCGCACCGGGCGGCTGGAAGACATCGAACGCGTGGTCTCGCATGCGATGTCCCTGGCGCAGTGCAAGGCCTGGCTGCGCCAGCACCTGCCATCCGCCGAGAAGATCGCCGTCGTCAGCAACGCGGAGGCGGCCCGGCGCGCGCGCCTGGCGGATGACGCAGCGGCGATCGCAGGGGAATCCGCCGGGCATGTCTACGGCTTGAAGGTGGTGGCCGGTCCCATCGAGGACCGGGCCGACAACACCACCCGCTTCCTGGTGCTCGGCCGCGAGCTGTTCAATGCCTCCGGTCACGACCGCACCTCGCTGATGGTGTTCGTCCGCGACCAGCCGGGTGCGCTTTACGCCGTGCTCAGCCCGTTCGCGCGCCATGGCATCAGCATGAATCGGATCGAATCGCGGCCCTCGCACACCGGGCGCTGGCAGTACGCCTTCTTCATCGATGTCGAGGGTCACGTCGAGGACGAGCCGGTCCGGCGCGCCCTGGCCGAACTGGGCGAGTACGCGGCCGACATCCGCGTGCTCGGTTCCTATCCGGTGGCGCTGCTTTGAGCCGAGGCGATCGCGGGGCGGTTCCCGATTTCGAGTCGTTGGCGCAGCCCGGCATCCGCGGCCTGCGCGCCTACGACCCGGGCCTGGACATCGTGGCCCTGCGACGGGCCTGGGCACCCGGCCGGCTGGTCGAACTCGGATCCAACGAGAATGCGCTCGGGCCCAGCCCGTCCGCACGCGAGGCGGCGCTTGCCAGCCTCGCCGACATCCATCGCTACCCGGATCCGCTGGGCAGCGCGCTGAAGGCCGCGATCGCGGAGCACAGCGACGTCGCGCCAGCCCAGGTCGTGCTCGGCAACGGCTCCCATGAGTTGTTGATGATGCTGGCGCAGGTTTTCGCCGGGCCCGGCCGTGCCGTCCTCGCTTCGCAATTCGGCTTCGCGGTATACGCGCTGGCGGCGCAGGCCGCCGGGGCGCGCCTCGACCTCGCGCCCGCCTTTGGCGCCGAGGCGGCCATGCCCCGAGGGCACGACCTGGAAGCGATGGCCGCCGCCTGTCGCGCGGATACCGGCCTGGTCTACCTTGCGAACCCGAACAATCCCACGGCCACCTGGTTCGACGCGGGCGCGCTCGCGCGCTTCCTCGATGCCGTGGATCCGCGCTGCATCGTCGTGGTGGACGAGGCCTACATCGAGTACGCCACCGATCCGGCGCTCGGGTCGGCGGTCCGGCTGCTGGGCGAGTATCCCAACCTGGTGGTGACCCGGACCTTTTCGAAGGCCCATGGTCTCGCCGGGCTGCGCGTGGGCTATCTCCTCGCGCACCCCCGACTGGCGGCGATCGTGGAGCGCGTGCGGGAGAGCTTCAACGTATCCGTCCCGGGACTGGCGGCGGCCACCGCGGCGCTGGCTGATGCCGCCCACCTGGCGTGGGTCCGGGAAGAGAACGCCCGCGAGCGCGACTGGCTGGCCGCAGGCCTGCGCGAGCGCGGCGTCCGCGTCGGCCCGTCGCAGACCAATTTCCTTTTGCTGGATTTCGGCCGCACGGCAGCGCCGGTCGAAGCGGCGTTGCTGGACGAGGGCGTCGTGCCCCGGCCGATGTCCGGTTACGGCTTGCCCGGGCATTCCCGCCTCACCGTCGCCACCCGCGCCGAGAACCTCGTGCTGTTGGCCGCCCTCGACCGGGCGCTGGCATGAGCGTCGACTGGCTGGCGATGCCCGGGCGCCCCCTGCGCGGATCGCTTCGCGTGCCCGGCGACAAATCCGTCTCGCACCGCGCCCTGATGCTTGGCGCGATTGCCGATGGAATCACGCGGATCGACGGATTCCTGGAAGGAGCCGACACGCTCGCGACCGCCCACATCCTGGGCCAGCTCGGCGTCCGCGTGGACGCGCTCTCGGCGGGGGTACGGCTGGTGCACGGCGTCGGGTTGCATGGACTGCGGGCTCCCACCGAAGCGCTCGACTGCGGCAACGCCGGCACCGGCATGCGGCTGCTCGCCGGCTTGCTCGCGGGCCAGGGCTTCGAGAGCTGCCTTTTCGGCGACGCGTCATTGAACAAACGCCCGATGGGCCGGGTCATCGAACCGCTGGGCCGGATGGGTGCGCGCATCGAGAGCGGGCAGGGAGGCGTTCCGCCGCTTAGAATCCAGGCGAACAATAGTCTACAAGCCATTGATTTCACAGCTAGCGTCGCAAGCGCACAGGTGAAGTCCGCGCTGCTCCTGGCCGGGTTGTACGCGGCCGGCGCCACCACGGTTCGCGAACCGCAGCCGACCCGCGACTACACCGAGCGCATGCTTGCCGCCTTCGGTTATCCGATCGAGTTCGAGCCCGGCTGCGTTCGGCTCGAGGGCGGTCATCGCCTCGAGGGGACATCGGTCAGTATTCCCGCCGACTTCTCCTCGGCCGCCTTCTTCCTCGTGGCGGCCTCGCTGGTGCCGGGCTCGGACCTGCGGCTGGAGGCAGTCGGCATCAATCCGCGCCGCACCGGCCTGCTGGAGGCCTTGCGACGCATGGGGGCGGACATCGAGGTACAGGCCCGTCGCGAATCGGCCGGTGAGTCCGTGGCCGATCTGCGCGTCCGGCATGCGAGGCTGCGCGGGATCGAATTGCCTGCCGCGATCGCGCCGGACATGATCGACGAATTTCCGATCCTCTTCGTGGCGGCGGCATTGGCGGACGGTGAAAGCCGGTTCGAAGGGCTGGCCGAACTGCGGGTGAAGGAGTCGGACCGCCTCGAAGGCATGTCCGACGCGCTGAGGGCCTTGGGGGCGCGGGTTGAAACCGGCCCGGACTGGGCACGAATCCAGGGCGGGCCGCTGACATCGGCAAGCGTCGACAGCCGCGGTGACCACCGCCTGGCCATGGCCCTCTGCGTAGCCGCCCAGCGCGCGGACGGCCCAGTCCGGATCGCCGACTGCGCCAATGTGGATACGTCCTTCCCGGGCTTCGCGGGGATGGCGGCCGGGGTCGGTTTCGGGCTCGAACCGGCCTGAGGCTCCGCGCCGCCGGCGACGGACGGCTACAATCGTTGGCATGACCCGACGCCCCGTGCCCGTGCTGACCATCGATGGACCGTCGGGCTCGGGCAAGGGCACGATCAGCCGGGCGGTGGCCGACCGACTCGGATGGCACTACCTGGATTCCGGGGCGATCTACCGGGCGGTGGGGCAGGCGGCCGCATGGGAAGGCCTGGACCTGAGCGATGCCGAGGCCATCGCCGCCTGTGCCGCCCGCACCGACATCCGCTTCCTGACCGACGGCCAGGGCGAGCCGCACGTGGTCGTAAACGGGAAGGACGCCACCCGCGCGTTGCGCACTGAAACGGCAGGGGCCGCGGCTTCGGCCATCGCCGCCCACCCGCCGGTGCGGGCCGCGCTGGTGGACCTGCAGCTGCGCTTCCGCCAGCCCCCGGGGCTGGTCGCCGACGGGCGCGACATGGGTACGGTCATCTTTCCGGATGCCCCGTACAAGGTCTACTTGACCGCCAGCGCAGCCGAAAGGGCAAAAAGGCGCTATAAGCAGTTGAAAGACAAAGGGGTTTCCGTTAATCTCGACAGTCTGCTGCACGAAATCGCCGCTCGGGACGAGCGCGATGCCGGACGTGCCGTGGCGCCCCTGAAGCCCGCCGACGACGCGGTCATCGTGGATTCCACCGGCATGCCGATCACCCAGGTGATCGAGACTGTACTTGCGGTGCTGCCGGCTTCGATGCAGCCACGCTAGCCCAGCGTCCTTCGTCCGCTCCCGCCACCGGGGGCGCTTTCACCAGCAGATCCGTCCCGGGGCGACCCGGGTAAACCCACGCGCGCAAGCGCACGACAGGTGGGCCCGGCAAACATCGAATTGCCGCAGCCCGTATGTTCAACCGAGAAACAACAATGACCGAATCTTTCGCAGAACTGTTCGAACAGAGCCAGATTGCCCTCGTCAAGCTGAAGCCGGGCGCAATCGTCAGTGGCCTCGTGGTGGAAATCCGCCCCGACGTCGTCGTGATCAACGCCGGCCTCAAGTCCGAAGGCGTGGTGCCGATCGAGCAGTTCCGTAACGAGCAGGGTGAGCTCGAAGTCGCCGTCGGCGACACCGTCAAGGTGGCGCTGGAATCCCTGGAAAACGGCTTCGGCGAGACCGTGCTCTCGCGCGAGAAGGCCAAGCGCGCCATGGTCTGGGACGAGCTGGAGACCTCCATGGAGGCCGGCGAGATCGTCACCGGTCGCATCAGCGGCAAGGTCAAGGGCGGCTTCACCGTGGACATCCGCGACGTCCGCGCGTTCCTGCCGGGTTCCCTGGTGGACGTGCGCCCCGTGCGCGACCCGGGCTACCTCGAGGGCAAGGAACTCGAGTTCAAGATCATCAAGCTCG
>CAMPGW010000020.1 GCA_946885735.1 uncultured Gammaproteobacteria bacterium | reverse complement strand
ACCGGTGGACGAGGACGCCACCAGTGCGCGCCTCGGCTTTCGGGTCGTTCGCGAATTGTGACTCGCGCCGGCGTCAGCCGGCCATGAACAGGCCGCCGTTCACCGGCAGGTTGACGCCGGTGAGGTAGCCCGCCGCATCCGCGCACAGGAAGGACACCGCACGCGCGATGTCGGCTGGTTGGCCGATGCGCCCGACCGGAATCGCCGCGACGATGCGCTCGCGCACCGCCTCGGGGATCGCCCGCGTCATCGCCGTGTCCACGTAGCCGGGGCTGAGCGTGTTGACGGTGACCCCGCGGGCGGCGACCTCGCGCGCCAGCGCCATGGTGAAGCCATGCAGCCCGGCCTTGGCGGCGGCGTAGTTGGACTGGCCGAAGGCGCCGGTCTGGCCGACGATCGAGCCGATGTTGACGATGCGCCCATGGCCGCGGTCGCACATGCCAGCGACGAACAGGCGGCACAGGTGGAAGGCGCCGTCGAGGTTGACCTGCATGACCTCGCGCCATTGCGCGGGCTCCATCTTGCGCAGGGTGACGTCGCGGGTGATGCCGGCGGCATTGACCAGCACGTCGGGCTGCTCGCCGCGCTGCGCCAGGCGCGCCGCCAGCGCGGCGCAGGAGGCTTCGTCGGCGACGTCCACCGGCTCGAAGCTCACCGCGCGCGGCGCCATCGCGGCGAGGAATTCGCGCAGGCGCTCCGGCGTCGGCGCCAGGTCGGCCGCGATCACCCGCAGGCCGTCGTCGGCCAGGCGTTCGCAGGTGGCGCGGCCGATCCCGCCCAGCCCGCCGGTCACCAGCGCCAGCCGCGGGCCGGTGTGCGGCGCGTCGGTCACCGCTGCGCGGCGCGGCGCCGGGGCCGCGGCGCGGCCGCGGCCTTGGGCGCCTCGTCCGGTGCTTCGGTCTTTTCGCCGGCGCCCGACAGTCCGCTCTTGATGCCCTGCTGCACGCCCTTCCAGATTTCCATGTTGCGCTCGGTCAGCTGGTTGAGCAGGTGCCACGGGTTCTGCACCACCAGGTTGCCGAGGGTGCCGCGCAGCTGTTGCTGCTGGTCGCTGAAGGTCTGGATGCTGCGTTCCAGGTAGCTGCCGATGATGCCCTGCAGCGAATCGCCGTAGAAGCGGATCACCGTGGTCAGCAGCTGGGTGGAGAAGATCGGCTGGCCGATGTCCTCGTGCTCGGCGAGGATCTGCAGCAGCACCGCGCGGGTCAGGTCCTTGCCCGAGCGCGCGTCGCGCACCTCGAACGATTCCCCGTCCACGATCAGCTGGCGAACGTCCTCGAGCGTGACGTAGCTGGAGATCTCCGTGTCGTACAGACGACGGTTCGGATACTTCTTGATGATGCGTGACTGAGACATGTCCACCCCGGAAAAGTACGCAAGTGCCGCAAGGAATCTGTACCGCTTATCCTTGGGAGCATCGCCTCTCCGGGGCCAGCATGCAAGAAAGCGCCCGTGAATCGCTGTGCGCCGGACCACGGAAACCCGTCTCCGGGCGCTGCTGACCGATCAGTGCGGGGCGGCCGGCACCACGTCGTGGTCCGGTACGCGGACGGGCTCGAAGTGGGCCAGGGCGCGCTCCAGCGCGCGCCGGGCGGTCATCGGGCCGTCCAGCACCGCGGCGTCCTGGCCGAGCATCCGGAATGCGGCCCGCAGCGGGGGCAAGGGGTCGGCGGGATCGACCGGCAGTGCGGCCAGGCTCTTGGACAGCTTGGCTCCGCCCGCCTCGCGTACGACCGGCAAATGCGCGTAGCCCGGCGTGGGAGCGCCGAGCAGTCGTTGCAGCGCGATCTGGCGCGCCGTCGAATCGAGCAGGTCGGCGCCGCGCACCACCTCGGTGATGCCCTGCGCGGCGTCATCCACGACCACGGCGAGCTGGTAGGCCCACAGTCCGTCGGCGCGCAGCACCACCGGGTCCCCGGCTTCACGCGACGGGTCCTGCGATTGCGGGCCGCGGAAGCGGTCCTGGAAGGCCACCACCCCGGGCGGCAACCGCACCCGCCACGCCGCGGCGTGTCCGGATGGATTCGGCACGCAGGCGTGGTGCACCCCGCCCATGGCGGCCAGGTCGCTGCGGCTGCACCGGCATGGAAAGGCCCAGCCGCCGTCGCGCAGGTGGTCCAGCGCGTGTGCGTAGACGTCGGAGCGCCGGCTCTGGAACTCGACCGGTCCATCGGGGTCGAAACCGAAGCGCGCCAGGTCGCGGATGTGGCGGGCAGCCATCCCGCGGCGCTCGCGCGGCGGGTCGATGTCCTCGATGCGCAACAGCCACTGCCCGCCCGCCTGGCGCGCCATCAGCCAGCTGCCCAGGGCCGCCAGCAAGGACCCCAGGTGCAGCGGGCCGGTGGGCGAGGGCGCGAATCGGCCGCGGTAGGGTGGGGCAGTGGCCAAGGGCGGACTTGATTCAGGACGGCTGGCCCACATTCTAGGCATGGACGCGCCAGCCGGCGCCGCCCTTTTTTCGACGATCACAACCGAGAGACCACGATGCTCAAGCGCCTGTCCCTGCTGATCCTGACCAACCTGGCCGTCCTGGTGCTGCTGGGTACCGTGGGCAACCTGCTGATGGCGTACTTCGGCATCAGCCTGGGCAGTAACGCCGGCTTGCTGTTTTTCGCCGCGGTCATCGGCTTCGGTGGCGCCTTCGTCAGCCTGGCGATCTCCAAGTGGATGGCCAAGCGCTCGATGGGCGTGCAGGTGATCGAACAGCCGCGCAACGAGGCCGAGCGCTGGTTGCTGGAGACCGTCACCCGCCAGGCCGCCGCCGCCGGCATCAAGACGCCGGAAGTCGGCTTCTACGACGCGCCCGAAATCAACGCCTTCGCCACCGGGCCGAGCCGCAACAACGCGCTGGTCGCGGTGTCCTCGGGCCTGCTGCGCGCGATGAGCCGCGACGAGGCCGAGGCGGTGATCGGCCACGAAGTCAGCCACGTCGCCAACGGCGACATGGTCACCATGGCGCTGATCCAGGGCGTGGTGAACACCTTCGTCATCTTCCTCTCGCGCGTGGTCGGACGCGCCATCGACGCCGCCATCTCCGGCAACCGCGACGGCGGCCCCGGCCTGGCCTATTTCGGCATCGTGATGGTGCTGGACATGGTGTTCGGCCTGCTGGCCTCGATCGTGGTGATGTGGTTCAGCCGCCACCGCGAGTTCCGCGCCGATGCCGGCGGCGCCCAGCTGGCGGGCCGGCCGAAGATGATCGCCGCGCTCGAGAAGCTGGGCCAGACCTACGGCGCCAGCACGCTGCCCAGCTCGATCCGCGCCTTCGGCATCTCCGGCGGCGTGGCGCATGGCCTGCGCAAGCTGTTCATGACGCATCCGCCGCTGGCCGAGCGCATCCAGCGCTTGCGCGAGGGCTGAGTCCAGACCGGCTGGGGCGTTTGCGCCTCAGCCGAACTCGTAGTTCATCGCCGGGCCTGGCGGGGCCAGGAAGTTGCCCTGCACCAGGTCCACGCCGATCGAGAACAGCACCGTCATCGAACTGGCGTCGGAGACGAACTCGGCGATGGTCTGCTTGTCGAGCTTGCGCGCCTGGGCGACGAACTCGCGCACCTTCTTCTGGTTCTCGGTGTTCTTGGCCAGGTCGACGATGAAGCCGCGGTCGATCTTGAGCACCGCCGGGTCGAAGTGGGTCAGCATCTGGAACGAATTGAGCCCGGTGCCGAACTGCTCCAGGCACAGCCGGCAGCCGAAGCTGGCGACGATCTTCTGGAAGGCCTGCAGCGGCCGCAGGTGGGTGTAGACCTTCGATTCCGGCAACTGCAGCACCAGCCGCGCGCCGGGGACCTGGTGCGCCTTGAGCTGCGCGCCGATGTAGTTGTGCAGGTCGCCCTCCACCAGCGACGAGGGTGACACCTTCACGAACAGCGTGGTCTCGCGGCCCTGCTTGCGGCGTTCGGCCAGCAGCGTGATGGTGCGGCCGATGACCCAGCGGTCCAGGTCCACCAGCATCCCGTGTTCTTCCGCGATCGGCATGAACTGGTCGGGCGCGACCAGTTCCCCCGAAGGCGCCTTCATCCGCAACAGCACCTCGTAGTGCTCGTTGGGGTCGCCGGTCAGGCTGATCATCGGCTGGAAGTTGAGCTGGAACTGGTCCTCGCGCAGGGCGTCCTGGATGCGCTGCACCCAGGCCTGGATGCGTTCTTCCTCGGCGCGGTCGCGGGCCGCGGGGTCGAAGATCTCGGCGCGGTTGCCGCCCACGCCCTGCGCCGACTGCAGGCACTGGCTGGCCTTGGCCATGATCTGCGGCAGGCTGGCGATCTTCTCGCCGATCTGCACGCCGCCCAGGCTGACGGTGAGCGCGAGCGACTGCGTGCCGACCTCGAGGATGTGGCCGTCGAAGGCGGCGCGGATGCGCTCGGCCAGCTCCTGGGTCTGGCGGTGGTCGTGCCGGCGCGCCAGCACGGCGAAGCTGTGGTCGCCGAAGCGCGCGGCGTCCACGTCGCCCGACAGGACCGACTGCAGGCGCGCGGCGATCTGCTTGAGCATCTCGTCGGCATGCGCCAGGCCGATCTCGCCGAGCCGGCCCTCGTAGTTGTCGGGCTCGATCAGCAGCAGGCTCTGCGCGCCCTTGCCGTCGGCGGCGACGGCCACCGCGGCCTCGAGCTCGCCCATGAAGTACTGGCGGTTGTACAGCTCGGTCAGCGGGTCGCGCTGGCGCAGCGTGTCGAGCTCGCGCACCATCTCCTCGTCCACCGACTGCTGGCGGAAGACGATCTGCAGGCAGGGTTCGCCCTCGTAGGTGGCCGGCGTGAACTCCATCGTCGCGTCGAACACCGTGCCGTCGGTCTTCTGCGCGTGGATCGGCATCTGCCGCGGCGGCGACTCGCCCTTGTCGATGCGCTTGATCAGCTGCTTGAAGGCGTCGGCGTCGCCCGGCGACACCAGGTCGAGCACCGACAGCCCCTCGATGTCCTCGAAATCCTCGAAGCCGAACATGTCCAGGTAGGCCTTGTTGGCGCGGATGTGCATGCCCTGGTGGACGTAGGCGATCGGATCGCGCGAGGAGGAGATCAGCGCGTCGCAGCGGCGCTCGGTCTCGCGCAGCGCGGCTTCCAGGTGGCGCAGGCCGCGACGGCTGAGCAGGGCCTGGAATTCATTGCGCACCACGAACTGCACGTGCTCCGGGCGCGAGCGCACGGCCACCTCGCGCGCGCCGGCGGCGATGCCGGCCAGCACGGTCTGTTCGTCGAGCTTGTCGCAGACGGCCAGCACCGGGATGTCCTTGCCCGTGGCCTCGACCCGGCGCGCGGCCTCCGCGAACGGGATGTAGCGCGCTTCGCTGCGCGCAACGACCATGTCGATGCTCTGGGTCGCCAGCAGGTGGTCCAGGTCCTCCAGCGATTCGGGGCGCTGCGGCCGGATCGCCATGCCGCCATTGCGCAGCATGCTGATCAGGTGCTCTGCATCTTCCAGCTGGTCTTCGACCAGGAGCAGCCGGATCACTGCATCCTGCTGTGCCATCAATGGCACTCCTTTGTTCTTCAATGACTTGCGGCGGTAGCTTAAAACGATACCAGAAGCGCGATTGTGAAAGCCATCACAGGGGTGTCTTGCCCGGCGCCCCCGGCACTTCCCGCACCAGCCGCGGCACCAGGTAGCCCGGTAGCCGCGACTGTAACTCCGAATGCAGGGCCCGCGCGCGGTCGTCGCCGACCTCGAAATGGGCCGTTCCCGCCACCCGGTCCAGCTGGTGCAGGTAGTAGGGCAGCACGCCCGCCTCGAACAGGCGCTCGGACAGGCAGGCCAGCACGTCGGCGTCGTCGTTGACCCCGCGCAGCAGCACCGCCTGGTTGAGCAGCACGGCGCCAGCGTCGCGCAGCCGGGCCAGGGCCGCGAGCACCGAAGCATCCACTTCGTTGGCGTGGTTGGCGTGGATGACGACCGTCACCGTCCATGGCAGGGCCTGCATCCACTCGACCAACGCGGTATCCACCCGCTCCGGCAGCACCACCGGCAGGCGGGTGTGCAGGCGCAGGCGCCGCAGGCCGGGTAGCTCCCGGATGGCGTCGGTCAGTTCGGCCAGCTTGGCGGTCGACAGCGATAGCGGGTCGCCGCCCGACAGCAGCAATTCGCTGATGCCCGGGTCCGACCGCAGCCAGGCGATGGCGTCGGCCCAGTGCGCGGCCGCGGCCGTGTCGGCGGCATAGTCGAAATGGCGACGGAAGCAGTAGCGGCAGTGCACCGCACAACTGCCCGTCGCCACCAGCAGGGCCCGACCCTGGTACTTGTGGATGACTCCGGTGGCGGCGCGGGCGGCGCCATCGCCGACGGCATCCAGGTCGAAACCAGGTACGACGAGGTCCTCGTCGACGACGGGCAGCACCTGCCGCAGCAGCGGATCGTCAGGATCGCCCGGACGCATGCGCGCGGCGAACCCGCGCGGCACGCGCAGCGGGAATTGCGCCGCGGCGGCGTCCGAGACCCGGGCGGCGAGCGTGTCCAGGCCGAGCAGGCAGAGCAGTTCGCGCGGGTCGCGGATGGCCTCGCGCCACAGCTGCCGCCAGTCGGCGGCGACGGTGGTCGCGCCGGCGGGGGCGGCTTGGGCGGAGGCGGGCTGTGCAGGTATCATTGCGGGCTCGACCGGGCGTGGCCCGTGTCGGTCCCATTGTAGCCGCTGATCCCGGTGGCTTCCTTATCTCCTGGAGCTTCCGATGGCCTCCTATGGCATGAACGACGTCAAGACCGGCATGAAGATCCTGGTCAACCGCGACCCCTGCGTGATCACCGAGACCGAGTACGTCAAGCCGGGCAAGGGCCAGGCCTTCACCCGCATCAAGTACCGCAACATCAAGTCGGGCCGCGTGGTCGAGCTGACCATGAAGGCGACCGATTCGCTGGAAGCCGCGGACGTGATGGACACCGACATGCAGTTCCTCTACGCCGACGGCGAGTACTGGCACTTCATGCAGCAGGAATCCTTCGAGCAGGTGCAGGCCGACAAGGCCGCGGTCGGCGACAGCTGGCAGTGGCTCAAGGGCGAGGAGCCCTGCGTGGTGACGCTGTGGAACGGCTCGCCGATTGCGGTGCAGCCGCCGAACTTCGTCGAACTCAAGATCGTCGAGACCGACCCGGGCGTACGCGGCGACACCTCCGGCGGCGGCGGCAAGCCCGCCAAGCTCGAGACCGGCGCCACCGTCCGCGTGCCGCTGTTCGTCGGCCAGGAAGAGATCATCAAGGTGGACACGCGCTCGGGCGAATACGTCGGCCGGGTCAAGTAAGGCCGGCGCCCGGATGGCCGCGCCGCAAGGAAGCCAGGGCGCCCCGCAAGCCTGCGATCTGCTGGTCGAGGCCGGCTGGATCGTGCCGGTGGAACCGCGCGGCGTGGTGCTCGAAGGTCACGCGCTGGTGGTGGACGAGGGGCGCATCGTCGCCCTGCTGCCGGTGGCCGAGGCCCATGCGCGGTTCGCGCCCCGCGAGCGGGTCAGCCGACCCGACGCGGTGCTGATCCCGGGCCTGGTGAACGCGCACACGCATAACCCGATGACCCTGATGCGCGGGGTAGCCGACGACCTGCCGCTGATGCCCTGGCTGCAGGAGCACATCTGGCCGGTCGAGGCGGCGGTGATGAGCCCGGCCTTCATCGCCGACGGTTGCGAACTCGCCGTCGCGGAGATGTTGCGCGGCGGCACCACCTGCTGCAACGAGAACTATTTCTTCCCGGACATGCAGGCGGCGACCTACAAGCGCCTGGGTTTCCGCGCCGTCGTCGGCCTGCCCTTCATCGACTTCCCGTCGGCCTGGGCGGCCACGACCGCCGAGTATTTCGACAAGGGCCTGGAGGTGCACGACGCCTACCGGCGCGACCCCCTCGTCACCTTCAGCTTCGCGCCGCACGCGCCCTACACGGTCGGCGACCCGAGTTTCGAACGCATCCGCATGCTTGCCGAGCAACTGGACCTGCCGGTGCACTGCCACGTGCATGAGACCGCGCACGAGGTCGAGGAGTCGGTGCGCCAGCACGGCCAGCGCCCGCTGGCGCGGCTCGATCGCCTGGGCCTGGTCAACGAGCGCCTGGTCGCCGTGCACATGACCCAGCTGACCGAAGCGGAGATCGCGCTGTGCGCGGAACGCGGCGTGTCGGTGGCGCACTGCCCGCAGTCCAACCTCAAGCTGGCCTCGGGTTTCTGCCCGGCGGAGGCCCTGCGCCGCGCCGGCGTCAACCTCGCCATCGGCACCGACGGCTGCGCCAGCAACAACGACCTGGACATGTTCGACGAACTGCGCACCGCGGCCTTGCTCGCCAAGGGCGTGGCCGGGGACGCCACCGCCATGGATGCGGCGGCCACGCTGCACGCCGCCACGCTCGGCGGCGCGCGCGCGCTCGGGCTGGGCGATCGCATCGGGTCGCTCGAGGTCGGCAAGCAGGCCGACTTCACCTGCGTGTCGCTGGGCGGCATCGAGACGCAGCCGCTGTACCATCCGATTTCGCAGCTGGTGTATGCCTGCGGGCGCAGCCAGGTGCGCGACGTGTGGATTGCCGGCCGACGCAAGCTCGCCGACGGCGAACTGGTGGACATGGACGTACCCGGACTACTTGCGCGCGCCGCCCGGTGGCGCGACCGCATCGCCGCGGTGCGCAAGCCCGCCTGAGGAGATCGGCATGAACACGCCCAACGTCCACCCGGAGGAGATCGCGCGCTTCGGTGCGCTCGCCACCCGCTGGTGGGATCCGGAAGGACCGCAGCGCCCGCTGCACGACCTCAACCCCGCGCGACTGCGCTATGTCGCCGACCGCGTCGCGTTGCGCGGCGCGCGCGTGCTCGACGTCGGCTGCGGCGCCGGCCTGCTCAGCGAAGCGCTGGCCGGGGAGGGCGCCGATGTCACCGCGCTGGACCTCTCGCCGGAACTGATCGACGTGGCGAAGCTGCATCTGCTCGAGTCCGGTCGCAAGGTGGATTACCGGCTGGTGTCGGTCGAGGAACTCGCGCGCGACATGCCCGCGGCCTTCGACGCCGTCACCTGCATGGAGATGCTCGAACACGTCCCCGATCCCGGCTCGGTGCTGCGCGCCTGCGCGGACCTGCTCGCGCCGGGCGGTTCGCTCTTCGTCTCCACGCTGGACCGGACGCCGCAAGCGTTCGGCGCGGCCATCGTCGGCGCCGAGTACGTGGCGGGGCTGCTTCCTCGCGGCACCCACGACTACCAGAAGTTCATCCGCCCCTCGGAACTCGGTGCCTGGCTGCGCGAGGCGGGCCTACAGCTCGAGGATGTCTCGGGCCTGGCCTACGACCCGATCCGCCGCAAGGCCTGGGTCGGTCGCCACCTCGGCGTGAATTACCTCGCCTGCGCGCGCAAGCCGTGAGCGCCATCGCCCCGCTGGTGCTGTTCGACCTCGACGGCACGCTGGTGGACAGCGCGGTCGACCTGCTCGAGGCGATGAACGTCATCCTCGCGCGCGAAGGCCGCGCGCCGCTGTCGCTGGCGCAACTGCGCCCGGTGGTCTCCAAGGGTGGCCGGGCGATGCTGGGCGTGGCCTTTCCCGAGCTCGAGGCCGCGCAACGCGAGGCGTTCCTGCAGCCTTTCCTCGACGTCTACGCCGATGCGGTCGCGCGCCACAGCACGCCCTTCGATGGCGTGGAAGAAGTGCTGGCGTCGATCGAGCGAGCCGGCTCGCGCTGGGGCATCGTCACCAACAAGCCGCACTACCTCGCCGAAGGCGTGGTGGGCAGCATGGGCTGGACGCGGCGCTGCGCGACCTTGCTGGGCGGTGACAGCCTGCCGCGCAAGAAACCCGAGCCCGACCAGCTGCTGCATGCCTGCGCGCAATTGCAGGTGCCGGCGACGCGCTGCGTGTACGTCGGCGACGACGAGCGCGATATCGTTGCCGCCCGTGCGGCCGGCATGGCCTCGGTCGCCGCGATGTGGGGCTATCGGCTCGGCCACGAGACGCCTTCGGCCTGGGGCGCGGACCGCATCGCCGAACGCCCGCGCGACCTGCTGCGTCCGGGCCTGCTCGCGCCGTGATCGAAGGCGGGGCCACCGCGCGCGATCATTTCGTCGCCAAGTGGCTGGCGCGCGAGCCGGAGATGCGCTTCGTCGAGCCTTTCTGCCCGGCGCCCGCGCGCGAGCGCTTCCTCGCCTGGGGTGCCCTGCTGCATGAACTGCGCGAGACCGTGTTCGAGCTGAGCGATCCCGGCGTGGCGCGGGCCAAGGCGGGCTGGTGGGCCGAAACCCTGCTGGCGATCACGGCGGGCGAATCCCGCCATCCGCTGGTGGCGCCGATGCCCGCGGACGCGCCCTGGCGCGAGTTGGCGCGCGCCCTGGTCGCGCTCGCGGCGGAGGCGCCGCGCGTATCGAGCACCGAGGAAGCACTGGCGAATCTCCTGGTCCCGGCCGAAGCGGCCAGTCGCGTCGAAGCCGCCGTGTTCGGCGGCGCCAGCACGCAGGACGCCGCCCAAAGCCTGGCCGTGCATTGGCTGCTGCACCGGCTTCCGCGGGGTCTGGCCGATGACGACCAGGCGCGTATTCCCATGCACTTGCTGGCACGCCACGGACTCTCGGCGGCGGAACTGCCGACGGCGCGATCGCGGGCGCTGCTGCGTGACTGGGGCAGCGAGCTGTTCGCCGCGATGCCCGCCGCACTGCCGCAGGCCGTGCTGTTCCGGCGTGCCCGTCATCGGCTCGACCGTGTGCGCCTGCGCGCGCTCGCCCGCACCGGCGAGCCGCGCCCGGCCGCGCCTCCGACCGCGCTGTGGCAGGCATGGCATGCCGCCCGCGAAGCATCCCGCGCGGGTTGACGTACCCTGCACGGGCCCCCATCTAGGGTCTCTGAACTCCACGAATGCGAATCCCGCCCATGCCACCGATCACCGAGAACCTGGCCCGCGTCATGCCCGACGTGGCGAACGAGGCCCGTCCCGCGGCGGCCGGCACCCTGGACTGGGTGGGCATGGGCGCGATCGAGCTGCCGGTGCGCTTCCTCGATGCCGACGGCGAGGTGCATGCCAGCGGCGCGCGGGTGGACGCCTTCGTGAATCTCACCCGATCCGACGTGCGTGGCATCCACATGTCGCGGCTCTACCTGCTGGTGGATCGGGCGTTCGCGGCCGAGCCGCTGTCGCCGTGCAGCCTGCGCCGCCTGCTGAAGGACTTCCTCGACTCGCACGCGGGCTTGTCCGACCGCGGCATGCTGACCCTGAACTTCGACTACCTGGTGCGCAGGCCCGCGCTGGTCAGCGACAACACCGGCTGGAAGTCGTATCCGGTGAGCGTGACGGCGCTGCTGGAGCAGGGCCGCTTCTCGCTCGAGGTGGGCGTGCGTGCGACCTATTCCAGCACCTGTCCCTGTTCGGCCGCGCTCGCGCGGCAACTTGTGCAGGAGAACTTCGCCGCGCGCTTCGCTTCGGGCGCGCCGCTGGACCATGCCGCGGTGTTGCAGTGGCTGGGCACCGAGCAGGCCATCGACGCGACGCCGCACAGCCAGCGCAGCACCGCGGAGGTGCGCGCGCGTTTGGCGCCCACGTTCCAGAACCTGCCCTTCGTGGAAATCATCGACCGCATCGAGGCCGCGCTCGGCACGCCGGTGCAGACCGCGGTCAAGCGCGAGGACGAGCAGGCCTTCGCCCGTCTCAACGGCCGCAACCTGATGTTCTGCGAGGACGCCGCCCGGCGCATGCAGAAGGCCCTGGACGAGGACGAGCGGATCGCCGACTTCTGGGTCCGGGCCTCTCACTTCGAGAGCCTGCATCCGCACGACGCCGTCGCCGTGGCGACCAAGGGCGTGCCCGGGGGCTACGGCCCGGCCGGCTGATTCCGCCCCAAGCCCGCGCGTTGTCAGCGGGCGCCCGCATGGGTCAGACTGGCCCCGGCTCGCGAGGGGTGGCCCATGCACTGGATACTGGCGGCGGTCGCCGCGCTGTTTGGCGCGGCGCTGGCGGAAAGCGAGAACCTGTTCGGCGCCGTGGGCGCCTTCCTGCTGACCCTGCTGGCGCTCGCCGCGCAGCGCCAGCGCGGTGAGCTCGAGGCCATGCGCCGCGAACTGGCGCAGTTGAAGTCACGCCTCGCCGCACTGGCGTCGGCTCCGTCGGCCGCGCCCGTTGCTCCTTCCCCATCCGCAAGCCAGGCGCCGCCTGCCGCCGCGGCGGCCCGGGCGGCAGTCGTCCCGCCCCATGCACGCGACTCAGGCCCGATGCCGCCGCCGCGTCCGGAGGCTGCGCCCTCGCAAACCCTGCCACCGACCCCAGCTGCCGCCCCCGGCGCCGTGCCTCCACCGAAACCGCGCGCCGCGCCGGTCCCCGGTTGGGAATCGCAACTGGCGGACCGGGTGAAGCGCTGGTTCACCGAAGGCAACGTGCCGGTGAAGGTCGGTGTGCTGGTCCTGCTGTTCGGCGTCGCCGCCGCGTTGCGCCTCGCGGTCGCGAACGGCTACCTGCAGGTCTCGATCGAAGCGCGGCTGGCCGCGATCGCGGGCGGCGCCTTGCTGGGGCTGGCGCTCGGCTGGCGCGAGCGCCTGCGCAAGCCTGCGTTCGCGCTGAGCCTGCAGGGCGGTGCGATCGGCGTGCTGCTGCTGACCGTGTTCGCGGCGTATCGCTTGTACGGCCTCGTGCCCGCGGGCCCGGCCTTCGCGCTGGTGGTCGTGCTGGTGGCCGGGTCGGCGGTGCTGGCGCTGCTGCAGCGGGCGATGGCGCTGGCGGTGCTGGGCTTCCTCGGCGGCTACCTGGCGCCGGTGCTGATCTCCACCGGCAGCGCCAACCACGTGGCGCTGTTCTCGTACTACGCCGTGCTCAACGCCGCGGTGTTCGCGATCTCCTGGCGGCAGAGTTGGCGGCTGCTCAACCTGATCGGATTCTTCTTCACCTTCGGCGTCGGCACGGCCTGGGGCGCGCGCTACTACCGCCCGGAATTGTTCGCCAGCGTCGAACCCTTCCTGGTGCTGTTCTTTGCCTTCTATCTGGCGATCGGCCTGATGTACGTGCTGCGCCAGACCGAGCACCGGCGGCCATGGGTGGACGGCACGCTGGTGTTCGGTACGCCGCTGGTGGCGTTCCCGTTGCAGGCGGCGATGCTCAAGGACGATCGCATGGCGCTGGCTTTCAGCGCGGTGGTGGTGGCCCTGGTGTACGTCGGGATGATGGCCTGGTTGCGGCGCCAGCGCGGCGAGCGCCTGCTCACCGAAGCCTATGGCGCGCTGGCAATGGGCTTTGCCACGCTGGCCGTGCCGCTGGCCTTCAGCGCCGGCACCACCGCGAGCCTCTGGGCGCTCGAAGGCGCGGGCGTGGCCTGGCTGGGGCTGCGCCAGCAGCGCCGCCTGCCGTGGATCGCCGGACTGTTGTTGCAGGCCCTTGCCGCCATTGCCTACCTGGCGTCCTTCAAGCCGGGCGCGGCGAACTTCGACAGCGGCTGGCTGCTGCTGAACTCGCAGTGGCTCGGCGCGGCGATCATCGCCTTCTCCGGGTTCGCGCTCGCGCTGATCCACGATCGGCATGCGCCGCGTTACGGACTACCGGCACTGCTGTTCGCCTGGGCCATTGCCTGGTGGGCGATCGCAGGCATCACGCAATGGGACGACGCGCGCGCCACGGCGCTGGACGACTGGCGTTTCAGCGCGATCTACCTCGGCCTGTCGGCGCTGCTGGCGATCGTGCTGTCGCGCAGGCTGGCGTGGCCACGGCTGGAAGCGATGACGGCCGTGGTCGCGTTGTGCGGATTCGCGTTGGTGCCCTGGGCGCACGACGAACAGGGCATGCCGCTGGCGACCTCCGTGCTGGGCGCATGGGCGGTGTTCGCCGGCGGCGTGCTGGCGGGGCTGGCGAACATGCGTGTGCGTACCGGAGCCGCCGGGGTTGCCCACCTGGCCTGGCTGTGGACGCTGGCGTTCGCGGCCACCCTGCAGGTGCACGCGATCGCCGAGCGCGAGATGCTGGCGCAAGGTTGGCGTTTCCTCGCCCTGGTCGCGCCGGTCGCGCTGATGACGCTGGCCCTGTGGCGGCGGCCGCGGCTTGCGGCCTGGCCGCGGTCGGAGGCCTTCGCCGGCTATCGCTCGGGCTGGGTCGCGCCGGCCGCCGTGCTGCTCGCCGGCGCCTTTTTCGTTGGACTCCTGCTCGCGGGCGATGCGCATCCGCTGGCCTTCCTTCCGGTGCTCAACCCGCTCGACCTGTCCCTGGTCGGGATCGGCGTCCTGCTGTACGCGCTGGCGGCGCCCGGCACGCAGCTGGCGCCGTTGCGCGAGGCCTGGCCCTTGCCGGCGCTGGCGCTGGTCACGATGGCCACGCTGCGGGCGGTGCACCACCTGCACGGCGAACCGTGGTCGCTGTCACTGCTCGATTCCGGCTTCAGCCAGGCGAGCCTCACCCTGGTCTGGAGCCTGATCGGCGTGTCGGCGTGGATCCTGGGCTCGCGGCGGCGCGACCGCGGCGTCTGGATGGGCGGCGCCGTGCTGATGGGCATCGTGCTGTTGAAGTTGCTGGTGGTGGACCGCGGCTACATGGGCAACCTGCCAGGCATCGTGTCCTTCATGGCGGTGGGGCTGCTGCTGGTCGGCGTTGGCTACGTCGCGCCTTCGCCGCCGCGCACCCTGCCGCGCGAGGCCGGCGCATGACCCTGCGACCGTGGCTCCTCGTGCTGGTGCTCGGCGCCGGTTCATGCCTTGCCAGTGAGCCGGACGACTTTGCGCGCCAGTGGCAGGTGCTCGGCTACTGCGGCGAGGGCGCGCGCGCGGCCACTCCGGCGGATGAGCCGCCCCTGCGCTGCCAGGGCGCCTTCGCGCTGGCGCTGGATGAGTCGGTCTATCGGCAGGCGACCCATCCGGACCTGGCGGACGTGGCGGCCTTCAACGCCGACGGCCAGGCGCTGGCCTTCGGGCCGATGCCCCCGGCCTACGGGCCCGAACCCGGACGCTGGCGCGATGCCGCCTGGTTCGTGCTGCCGCCCGCGGGCACGCCTGCCTCCGGCGACCTGCACCTGCACGTGCGGCGTGACGCCGCGGGCGCGCTCCAGCTCGATGCGGCCCTGAGCCGCGAGCACTCGCGCACCGTCTCCGACCTGCTGGTGGACGTGCGTGCGCAGGACCGCGCCGTCGAGGCGATCGAACTGGTGCTGGCGCTCGACGCCCCCGACTTCAGCGCCCAGGTGCGCGTGGATGCGAGCGACGACCTGCAGCATTGGCACACGCTTGCCGATGGCGCGCCCGTTGCGCAATTGCGGCAGGGCGGGCAATCGCTGGTGCGCCGGCACATCGAGCTGCCCGCGGCCAGTGCGCGTTACCTGCGCCTGCACGTGGAGGGCGCTGCGTTGCCGCTGACCGGCCTGCGCCTGCTGTTGCAGCCTGCCGAAGCAAGCACCGAAGCCCTGCGCCGAAGCCGCATCGCCGCCGACTTCGTCGGCCGCGACGGCGCCGGCTACGTGTACCGGGTGGCGGCTCGCGTGCCGGTCGAGCGGCTGGTGGTGCGTTTGGCCGATGACAACACCGTCGCCGACTTCAGCATCAGCGTGCGCGAGCTTGGCGCGCGTGACTGGGAGTACGTCGGCCAGCTGACGGCGTTCCGACTGCGCGGCGCCGGGATGGCGCTGGACAACGAGTCGATCGCGGTGGCGCCGACGCGTCGCCAGGAATGGCGCATCGAGCCGAGCACGGGCCTTTCGGCCGTCCCCTCACTGCAGCTTGATTACCGACCGGAGACCTGGCTGCTGCTGACGCACGGCGCGCCTCCCTACGTGGTGGCGGCCGGCAGCGGCATCGCGCGGCGCGATGCGTTCCCGCTGGAGGCCCTGGTCGCGCAGGTGCGCGCGCGCTACGGGCGCGGCTGGCATCCCGCGCAGGCGACCTTGGGTCCGATGCAGATGGCCGGAGGCGAGGCCGCGCTCACCGCCTATGACCCGCAGGCGCGCCGAACCTGGATCCTGTGGGGCGTACTGTTGCTGGCCGCGGTTGCGGTCATCGCGATGGCGTGGCGTCTGCTGGCGAAGCCGCCGGAGGCGTGAGCGGTTCCAGCAGCGGCTGGGGATCCACGCGCACGCCGAACCAGTTCAGGCCCCAGTGCATGTGCGGGCCGGTGGCGCGACCGGTCGCACCGATCGCGCCCAGCACCTGGCCGCGCTCGACCCGTTGCCCGAGCGTGACGTCGATGCGGCTCAGGTGCAGGAAGCTCGAACTCAGGCCATGGCCGTGGTCGAGCAACACGGTGCCGCCCGTCAGGTAAAGGTCGGGCGCGACGAAGCTGACCACGCCGGGCGCGGGCGCGCGCAGCGGCGTGCCGGTGGGCGCGGCGACATCCAGTCCGGAATGCGGTGACTTCGGGGTGCCGTTGTAGACGCGCTGGCTGCCGAATACGCCACTGATGCGGCCCGTCACCGGCCAGTCGAACCCGCCGAGGAAATCGGCGCGGTCGTCGTCGCGCTCGCGTGCACGCGCCACCTGGGCCTGCTCACGGGCGATGCGCGCCGCGATCGCAGGCGGAGGGGTCACGGTGGATTGGGGAACGCCCTCGACTCGCTCGACGCGCCAGGTGCGTGGCTCGACGCGGACGCGGATATCGCACTCGCCGGTCTGCGGCGTGGAAAGGCGCAGGCGCAAGGGACCGATCTCGTCGCGACCTGCGCCCACCACGAAGTCGCCGCCAGCCGACACCCGCACCGGCCGCGGCGTCCCGGCAGCGTCCACCAGGGCAAGGCGCATGCCCGCCGGCAGGCGGCCGCGCAGGAGGCCGCCCTGGTGGACCTGCGCCGGAAGGCCCGAGGCCAGCGGCTGCGGGCACTCCGTCGGCGCCGCAGGCGGCGGCGTGGTCCTGGCTTGCGCGGAGCAGGCGGCGGACGCGGCGAACGTGATCGCCAGCAGGGCGAAGCCCTTGTGCAAGGCAATGCTCAACGCGGGTTCCTCGGGTCGTCCGGCACGGGGTCGTGCCCGCCCGGATGCAGGGGATGGCAGCGCGCGATCCGCTTCGTGCCCATCCACAGCCCGCGCGCCACGCCGAAGCGCTCCACCGCCTGCATGGTGTAGACCGAGCAGCTGGGATGGAATCGGCAATGCTGGCCGAGCAGGGGACTGATCCAGCGCTTGTAGCCGCGCAACAGCATGAGGATGAACGAACGGAACATTTGCGCGGCCATGGCGATGAGGATAAGGTTGCCGCTCGCCGAAGGCTAGGCTATAAAAGCGCCGCTTTCGTGACCCGACACAAGCGAGGAACCACCCGCGTGGCCACCAAGAAGCCAGCCAAGAAAGCCGCGAAAGCGGCCGCACGCAAACCCGCCCCGCCGGCCAAGAAGGCCAAGGGCAAGCCCGCCGCCAAATCCGCTGCCAAGTCCAAGCCCAAGGCCGCCGCGTCGGCCAGGAAAGCTCCCGCCAGGAAGGCCATCAGCAAGACCGTGAAGAAGACCGCCAGCAAGTCCCCCGCCAAGAAGCCCGCCGCCAAGTCGGCCGCCAAATCCGCGCGTCCGGCCGCCAAGCCGGCGCGCAAGCCCGTTGCCGCTGCAAAGGCCGCTGCTGCAAAGCCGGCCGCGAAGACCGTCGCCAAACCCGCTGCCAAGCCGGCCGCCAAGCCTGCGGCGCGTCCGGCGCCGGCTGCCAAGGCGGCGCCTGCGAAGGCTGCGCCGGCGAAGTCCGCTGCCGTCGCCAAGGCCGCGCCCGCCAAGGCGCCTGCCAAGGCCGCCGCCGCGCCGGCTCCGAAGTCTGCCGCCGCCGCCGCCAAGCCCGCCGCCAAGGCCAGCGCGCGTTCGGTGGGGCCGGACGCCGGCGCCGCCAAGGTCGAGCCCAAGGTTCGCGAAACCGGCGTGCGCGCCGGCTACGTCAAGCCCGCCAAGCCACGTCCCGACCGCGTCAAGCCGGCCGTCGCGCGCCAGCGCGTCGTCCTGCCCGCCGGCTACAAGCCGAGCGCGAAGGAAGAGTACATGGGCCCCTACCAGCTCGAGTATTTCCGCCAGCGCCTGCTGCAGTGGAAGTCCGACCTGATCGAGGAATCCAAGCAGACGATCGAGAACCTCAAGGAAGAAGTGCGCGACGTCGGCGACGAAGCCGAGCGCGCCACCCGCGAGACCGAGAACTCGCTCGAGCTGCGTACCCGCGACCGCTACCGCAAGCTGATCAACAAGATCGACAGCACGCTCAAGCGCATCGACGACGGCAGCTACGGCTACTGCGTGGACACCGGGGACGAGATCGGCCTGGAGCGCATGGAGGCCCGGCTTACCGCCGAGCGCACGCTCGATGCGCAGGAGCGCTGGGAGCACCTGCAGAAGCAGATGGGCGACTAGTCGCGGCCCAGGCCTGCGATCAGGCAGGTTGCGATGAAAACGCCGGCGCCCGCCGGCGTTTTCGTTTGCGCGATCACCACAGCGCGTCGCGCAGCTTGTACCAGGCCATCGCCGCGACCAGGATCGGCGTGCGCAACAGGCGCCCGCCGGGGAAGGGCTGGTGCGGGATCCGCGCGAAGGCATCCAGGCGCCCGGCCTGGGCGCGCACGGCTTCGGCGATGACGCGCCCGGCCAGTCCGGTCGCCGCGATGCCGTGGCCCGAGAATCCCTGCGCGAAATAGACGTTGGCGCCGAGCCGGCCCCAGTGCGGCGCGCGGTTCATGCTTATGTCCACGTAGCCGCCCCAGGCCTGTTCGATCGGGGTATCGGCCAGCTGCGGGAACACGCGGCGCATGCGCCGCTCCAGCGTGCGGCGCAGGTTGGGCGGCGGCAGCGTCGAATAGCTGGCGCGGCCGCCGAACAACAGGCGGCGGTCGCGACTGAGGCGGAAGTAGTCGAGCGCCCAATTCACGTCGGCCACGGCCATGCCATTGGCGATGAGGGCGTCGGCGCGCTCCCCGAGGGGCGCGGTGGCGCCGATGTAGGTGCCCACCGGCATGACCCGCGACTCGAGTTCGGGCGCGACGCCGTGGACGTAGGCATTGCCGGCCAGCACCGCGTGATCGCAGGAGACTTCGCCATGCGCAGTGCGCAGCACCGGCCGGGCGCCGCGCTGCAACTGCGTCACCGGCGAGGCCTCGAAGATGCGCACGCCGCGATCGAGCGCTGCGCGCGCGAGTCCCAGCGTGTACTTGAGCGGATTGAGATGGCCGCTGCGCGGATCGAACAGCGCGCCGAGGTAGCGCTCGCTCGCCAGCACCTCGCGCAGGCGGTCGCGATCCCACCATTGCAGCGGGTAGCCGTAGTCACGCGCGAGGTCGGCCTGCCAGGCCTTCAGTTCGTCCACCTGGCGCGGCTTGATCGGCACGTGGGCGTGGCCGTCGCGCCAGTCGCAGTCGATGCCGTGGCGCTCGCGGCGTTCGCGGATCATCGCCACGCCTTCGAGCGACCAGTCGAACAGCCGCCGGGATTCCTCGAGTCCGACCAGGGCCGCGATCTTCGCCTGGTCGCAGCCGAAACCGAATATGGCCTGGCCGCCGCTGCGACCGGAGGCGCCCCAGGCGACGCGCTTGGCTTCCAGTACCACGACGTCCAGGCCGGATTCGGCCAGTTCGAGCGCAGCCGACAGGCCCGTCAATCCGGCGCCGAGCACGCACACGTCCGCGCGCAGCGCGCCTTCCAGCCGCGGCTGCGGCGCGAGGTCCAGGGTGGTGGCCGCGTAGGCGGTGGCCGGCAGGTCGATCGCGGCCGCCGGCGTCAGGGTCGGCGACATGTCAGACCTGGCGCAGGTACCAGTCGTACTCCAGGGTGGTCACCTGGGCTTCGAAGCTGCGCATCTCCTTGAGCTTCTGCTGCCCGTAGATGTGCTGGAACCCGGCCCCGAAGGTCTCGCGCACGAAACCGCTGCCCATGAAGTCGGCGATGGTGTCGCGCCAGAACAATGCGCGCGCCTCGGTCTGCTCGTAGGCGTTGCCGACGATCGGCGGGCCCGGGTCGCCCTTTTCCTCGAGCCCGCGCAGGATGCCCGCCAGCACCGCCGCGGTGACCAGGTAGGGATTGGCGTCGGCGCCGGCGATGCGGTGCTCGATGCGGGTATTGGCGGGGTCCGAATGCGGAATGCGCATTGCCACCGTGCGGTTGTTGAATCCCCAGCAATCGTTGAGCGGCACGAAGGCGTTGAGCACGAAGCGCCGGTAGCTGTTGGCGTGCGGGGCGAACAGCAGCATGCAATCGCGCGAACTCGCCTGCAGGCCGGCCACCGCATGGCGCAGGGCGTCGGCCGGTGCCTCGGGCGTGCAGGCCAGGATGTTGTTGCCGTCGCGGTCCAGGATGCTGGCGTGGATGTGCATGCCACTGCCGGCCTGGTCCACGAAGGGCTTGGCCATGAAGCTGGCGAGCAGGCCCTGCTGGCCGGCGATGGCCTTGATCGCGCGCTTGAGGTAGAGCGCGTCGTCGCAGGCGAGCAGGGCGTCGTCGCGATGCTTGAGGTTGATCTCGAACTGGCCCGGCGCGTACTCGGCCACCGCGGTGTCGGCCGGGATCTGCTGGGCGCGGCAGGCGTCGGCGACGGCGTCGGTGAACTCCTGGTAATCGTCCAGGTCCTGCATGTAGTACACCTGCGTGGTCGCGTTGCGGGCGCCGGTGGCCGGGTTGATCGAGGTGCGCGGGCGACCGTCCTGGCCGCACTCGCCATCGAGCAGGTAGAACTCCAGCTCCACCGCCACCACCGGCCGAAGGCCGAGCGCGTCGAACCTGGCCAGGACGCGCTTGAGCACCTCGCGCGGGTTGGCTTCGAAAACGCCGCCGTCCGCGTCCTCCATGGCGAGCAGCAACTGCGCCATCGGCCGCGGCTGCCAGGGGATCGGCCGGAGCGTGCCCGGAACGGGCCGGCAGATGCGGTCCTCGTCGCCGATCGCATAGCCCAGGCCGGTCTCTTCCACGGTGTTGCCGGTGATGTCGGTGGCGATCAGCGACATCGGCAGGCAGACGCCGTCCGCGTAGATCTTCTCCAGCGCACTGCGGCTGATGCGCTTGCCGCGCAGCAGGCCGTTCATGTCGGGCAACAACAGGTCCACCGCCTCGCAGTCGGGCATCTGCTGCAGTTCCGCCGCGTCCTGCTCGGGCATGCCGAGGCGACTGGGCGGGAGCGGGCTGGGATTTCGGGACATGCGGATCTCCGGGCCGGCGGCCCTTGCCATGATGCTCCGGGCGGCGCCCGGCGGACTTGCGCGGGAGTCTAGCAGAGGCCTCAACAGGGTGTTGAAGATACTCAACGGATGGGGCAGGGCCGTTGATAAAATCAAACGGCGGCGGTAAGGTCGGGGCTCCCACGAGCCGGGTCCCGTATGCCGCGCGCACCACTGGTAGGTCTGCCCACGGACAGCAAGGCCATCGGCCTGCACCGCTACCAGGCGGCGGGCGAGAAGTACGTGCGCGCACTGGTGGACGGGGCCGGGGTGCTGCCAGTGTTGATCCCCTCGATGTCGCCGCCCTTGCCCTTACGCGAGGTCCTCGAGCGCCTGGACGGGCTGTTCCTGACCGGTTCCTACAGCAACATCGAGCCGCACCATTACCGCGGGCCCGAGAGCCATCCCGACAACCTGCACGATCCCGAACGCGACGCCACCAGCCTGTCGCTGGTGCAACTGGCGATCGAGATGGAACTGCCCGTGCTGGCGGTATGCCGCGGGTTGCAGGAAGTGAACGTCGCGCTCGGCGGCACGCTGCATCCGAAAGTGCACGAGGTGGATGGCCTGCACGACCATCGCGAGGACACCGCCGAGCCGCTGGACGTGCAGTACGGCCCGCGGCATCCGGTGGCCTTGCAGGGTTTGCTGGCGCAGATCGCCGGCGCGGACACGGCGATGGTCAACTCGCTGCACGGGCAGGGCATCGATCGGCTGGCGCCGGGCCTGCGCGTGGAGGCGACCGCGCCCGACGGACTCATCGAGGCGGTGCGCCTGGAGTCACCGCGCGAGTTCCTGCTGGCGGTGCAATGGCATCCGGAATGGAAGGTGCGGGAGAATCCCTTCTACCTGGGCATCTTCCAGGCGTTCGCGGCAGCCTGCCGCGCGCGTGCGGCGACAAGGGACTGACGCGAATGGCCGGCAAGACGACAAAGGGTGGCGAGGGGAAACCTGGCAAGGCGAAGGCCGGCAAGGCCAAGGCCGGCAACACCAAGGCCCGCAACACCAAGGCCGGCGCCGCCACCCGAAGCCGGCGCGAGAAGGACGCGGCCGCCGCACGCTCGCGGCGCGAGGCGCCGCTGGCGCCGCCGCCCGTGGCCACCGAGAAAGGCAGCTCGCTGCTGCGCTGGCTCAACGACCGCCGCATCACCGAAGTCGAGTGCCTGGTGCCGGACATGACCGGCAACGCGCGCGGCAAGATCATCCCCGCGGCGAAGTTCTCGCACGACTACGGCACGCGCTTGCCCGAGGGCATCTTCGCCACCACCGTCACCGGCGACTACCCGGACAACTATTACGAACTGGTCTCGGCCTCGGACTCGGACATGTTCCTGCGTCCGGACCCGGATACCGTGCGGATGGTGCCCTGGGCATCCGATCCGACCGCGCAGGTCATCCACGATTGCTTCACCCGCGACGGGCAGCCGCACGAGCTGGCGCCGCGCAACGTGCTGCGGCGCGTGCTCGCCCTGTACGAGGAGCTTGGGCTGCGGCCGGTGGTGGCGCCGGAGCTGGAGTTCTTCCTGGTGCAGAAGAACACCGATCCCGATTTCCCGTTGCAGCCCCCCGCGGGGCGCTCGGGTCGCCCGGAAACCGCGCGGCAGAGCTACTCGATCGACGCGGTCAACGAGTTCGATCCGATCCTGGACATGATGTACGACTACGCCGAGGCGATGGAACTGGACGTGGACACGCTGATCCACGAGTCGGGCGCCGCCCAGCTCGAGGTCAACTTCCAGCACGCCGGCGCGATGTCGCGCGCCGACCAGGTGTTCCTGTTCAAGCGCACCATGCGCGAGGCCGCGCTGCGCCACGGCATCTACGCGACTTTCCTCGCCAAGCCGATGGAGAACGAGCCGGGCAGCTCGATGCACATCCACCAGAGCATGCTCGACGCCAGCGGTCGCAACGTCTTCGCCGAGCCCGGGGGCGGGCACAGCAGGATGTTCCGCCACTACCTGGGCGGGCTGCAGAAGTACGTGCCGATGGCGATGCCCTTCTTCGCACCCAACGTGAACTCCTACCGGCGCCTCGCGCTCGGAGAAGTCGCGCCGATCAACGTGCAGTGGGGCTACGACAACCGCACCTGCGGCCTGCGCGTGCCGATGGATTCGGCGGAGAACACGCGCGTGGAAAGCCGCTTTGCCGGCTCCGACGCCAATCCGTACCTGGCGATGGCCGGTACTTTGGCCTGCGGCTACCTGGGCATCCTCGAGAAGCTCGAACCCACCGAGCCGCTCGCCGGCAGTGCGCAGGACCTGGGCTACAGCCTACCGCGTTCGCTGGAGGCCTCGCTGGAGCTGCTGGAGGCCTGCGTACCGCTGCAACAGTTGATCGGCCCGCGCTTCGTCGAGGCCTACGTGGCCGTCAAGCGCAAGGAATACCAGACCTACTTCCGCGTCATCAGCTCGTGGGAACGCGAGTTCCTCCTGCTCAACGTCTGATCCCGCAAGCGACACCTTCGGAGCGCAGCGCATGCCACAGTTCGACACCCAGGCCCTCCAGCAACTCGACGCCGCGCACCACCTGCATCCCTTCAACGACAACGCGGCGCTGGCCAAGCGCGGCACGCGCATCCTGACCCGCGGCGAAGGCGTGTACGTCTGGGATTCGGAAGGCAACAAGCTGCTCGACGCCTTCGCCGGCCTGTGGTGCGTGAACGTCGGCTACGGGCGCAAGGAGCTCGGCGAGGTCGCGGCGCGGCAGATGACCGAGCTGGCCTACTACAACAGCTTCTTCTCCTGCACGACCGAGCCGACCGTGCGGCTGGCGGCCAAGCTCGCCGAGCTCACCCCGGGCGACCTCAACCACGCCTTCTTCACCAACTCCGGCTCCGAGGCCAACGACACCATCCTGCGCATGGTGCGGCACTTCTGGGCGGTGCAGGGCCAGCCGCGGAAGAACGTCTTCATCGGGCGCTGGAACGGCTACCACGGCTCCACCGTCGCCGGCGCCAGCCTGGGTGGGATGAAGGGCATGCACGCCATGGGCGGGCTGCCGATTCCCGACATCGTCCACATCAACCAGCCCTATTGGTTCGGCGAGGGCGGCGAGACCGATTTGGAGCAGTTCGGCCTGCAGCGCGCGCGCGAACTGGAGGAGAAGATCCTCGAACTCGGGCCGGACCGCGTCGCCGCCTTCATCGGCGAGCCGATCCAGGGCGCCGCCGGCGTGTTCGTGCCGCCCGCCAGCTACTGGCCGGAGATCGAACGCATCTGCCGCAAGTACGACGTGCTGCTGGTGGCCGACGAAGTGATCTGCGGCTTCGGCCGCACCGGCCACTGGTTCGCCTCCGAGCATTTCGGCATCCAGCCCGACGTGATGACGCTGGCCAAGGGCATCACCTCCGGCTACATCCCGCTGGGCGCGGTGATGTTCAACGACCGCATCTCGAAGGTGCTCAGCGAGAAGGGCGGCGAGCTGGCGCACGGGTACACGTATTCCGGGCACCCGGTGTGCACGGCGGTGGCCCTGGAGAACATCCGGATCCTGCAGGACGAGCGCATCGTCGAGACCGTGCGCGACGACACCGGGCCCTACCTGGCGCAGCGCTGGGCCGAGCTGGGCGAGCATCCGCTGGTGGGCGAGGCGCGCATCGTCGGGATGGTCGGCGCGCTGGAACTGGTGCCGCGCAAGCCGAGTCGCGACTATTTCCCCGACCGCGGCGCGGTGGGCCAGTTGTGTCGCGATATCGCCTTGCGCAACGGCCTGATCCTGCGCGCGACCAACGACGCGATGCTGCTGTCGCCGCCGCTGGTCATCAGCCGCGCGCAGATCGACGAATTGTTCGAGAAGACCTGGAAATCGCTGGACCAGACCGCGGCCGAGCTCGGCATCGGCCGGGTCGCCGCCTGACTTGCCGCGGGCACGGGCAGGCGGTATACCTGCCCGGCTCGCGGTTCCATCCACGTACACCGGAGGACGTCCCATGAAGCTTCGAACGCTCGCTGTCCTGGTCGCCGCCGTGCTCGCCACGGCCTGCAACAAGAAGGAAGACGCGGCGCCCGCCGCCGGAGTCGCCGCCGCCCCGGCGGCCGAGGAGAAGGTCCTCAACGTCTACAACTGGTCGGACTACATCGCCGAGGACACGATCAAGAAATTCCAGGACGAGACCGGCATCAAGGTCACCTACGACGTCATGGACAGCAACGAGGCGCTGGAGAGCAAGATCCTCGCCGGCAACACCGGCTACGACATCGTGGTGCCGTCCTCGTCCTTCCTCGGCAACCAGATCAAGGCCGGCGCCTACCAGCCGCTCGATCGCGCGCAATTGCCGAACTGGAAGAACCTCGACCCGGGCCTGATGGCCAAGCTGACCGACGTGGACCCGGGCAACGCCCACGCCATTCCCTACCTGTGGGGCACGACCGGCATCGGTTACAACGTCGACAAGATCACCGAGATATTCGGCAATACCGACGTGGTCAACAGCTGGGACCTGGTGTTCAAGCCGGAGAACCTCGCCAAGCTCAAGGGCTGCGGCGTGACCTTCCTGGATGCGGCCTCGGAGATCATCCCGGTCACCCTGCACGCAATGGGCGAGGATCCCAACAGCTTCGACCCGGCGGTGATCGACAAGGCCGCCGCCCGGCTCGAGGAACTGCGTCCGTCCATCACCAACTTCCATTCCTCCGAATACATCGAGTCGCTGGCCAGCGGCAACGTCTGCCTGGTGGTCGGCTGGTCGGGCGACATCATCCAGGCCAAGGCGCGCGCCGAGGAAGCCGGCAACGGCGTGAAGATCGGCTACAGCATCCCGAAGGAAGGCACGGCGATGTGGTTCGACATGATGGCGATCCCGAAGACCGCCAAGCATCCGGGCAACGCGCACAAGTTCCTCGACTTCCTGATGCGCCCGGACATCATCGCCGAGATTTCCAACTACGTGTCCTACCCGAACGCCAACTCTGCCTCGACCGCGCTGGTGGACAAGGCGGTGACCGATGACCCGATGATCTCGCCCACCCGCGAAACCATCGACACCAAGCTGTTCGGCCTGGCGGTGCTGCCGGCCGAGGTGAAGAAGAAGTACAACGACGTCTGGACCGAGCTCAAGACGCAATGAGTTCAGCGGCAGGGAGTTCCGTGGCGGGGAGTCCACCCACGGGCAGCGCGACGGCGGCGGCGCGGGCCACGGATCGCCGCGCCGACGAGGACTACCTGCGCATCATCGAGGTGCGCAAGGAGTTCGACGGGTTCGTTGCGGTGGACGACGTCAGCCTGTCCATCCGGAAGGGCGAGATCTTCGCCCTCCTGGGTGGGTCGGGCTGCGGCAAGTCCACGCTGCTGCGCTGCCTGGCCGGCTTCGAGCGACCCACCGCGGGCAAGATCGTGCTGGACGGGCAGGTGCTCAACGACATCGCCGCCTATGAGCGGCCCGCCAACATGATGTTCCAGAGCTACGCGCTGTTCCCGCACATGACGGTGGAACAGAACGTGGCATTCGGCCCGACCCAGAAGAAGATGCCCAAGGCCGAGGTCGCGCGCCGAGTCGAGGAAATGCTCGCACTGGTGCAGATGACGCAGTACGCCAAACGCAAGCCGCACCAACTGTCCGGTGGCCAGCAGCAGCGCGTCGCGCTGGCGCGCTCGGTGGCCACCCGGCCGAAATTGCTCCTGCTCGACGAGCCGCTGGGCGCACTGGACAAGAAGCTGCGCTCGCAGATGCAGCTCGAGCTCGTCTCGATCATCGAGAAGCTCGGTGTCACTTGCGTGATGGTGACCCACGACCAGGAGGAAGCGATGGCGATGGCCAATCGCATCGCCCTGATGGACGCCGGCCGCATCCGCCAGGTCGGCACCCCCGACGAGATCTACGAGCAGCCCACCAGTCGTTTCGCCGCCGAGTTCGTCGGTTCGGTGAACGTCATCGAGGGCAGCATCGAGCAGGACCACGCCGACTTCGTGACCATCCGTTCGCCGTTGCTGCCGGACCCGGTGTACATCGGCCACGGCATCAGCGGTTTCGAGGGCCAGCAGGTGGCCTTCGCCGTGCGCCCCGAGAAGGTGCGCATCGGCAAGGACGAGCCGGCCCAGCCGCACAACAAGGCCCAGGGCCTGATCGACGACATCGCCTACTTCGGCAGCCATTCGGTTTACCACGTGCGCCTGCCCAGCGGCATCCGGGTGATGTCGAACTTCGCCAACGCCGAGCGCTGGGCGAGCGAACGCTTCACCTGGAACGACCCGGTCTGGGTGTCCTGGGACGAGAACGCGGGCGTGGTGCTGACCTCGTGAGCCGGCGACCGGCGCCCTGGCGACGGCTGGCCCCGCATCCGCGCTGGGCCGTCATCAGCGTGCCCTACATGTGGATGCTGCTGTTCTTCGCGGTGCCTTTCCTGATCGTGCTGAAGATCGCCTTCTCGCAGCAGGCGATCGCGATCCCGCCCTACACGCCCATCCTCGACGTGGTGGGGGAGGCGGTCACCCTCAAGCTCAACCTGAGCAACTTCATCGAGTTGCTGCGCGACGCGCATTACCTCCAGGCCTACGCCAGCTCGCTGAAGATCGCCGCGATCTCGACCTTCCTGTGCCTGCTGATCGGCTACCCGATGGCCTATGCCATCGCCCGCTTGCCGGCGACCTCGCGAAACGTCGCCTTGATGCTGGTGATCCTGCCTTCTTGGATATCCTTCCTGATCCGCATCTACGCCTGGATGGGGATCCTGCAGACCAACGGCCTGCTCAACCGCGCGTTGCTCGGCATGGGCATCGTTGACGAGCCGCTGCGCCTGTTGAATACGCCGCTGGCCGCCTACATCGGCATCGTCTACGCCTACCTGCCCTTCATGATCCTGCCGCTGTACGCGACCCTGGTGAAGATGGACCTGCGCCTGCTCGAGGCCGCCTACGACCTTGGCGCGCGTCCGTGGAAGGCCTTCCTGCGGATCACGCTGCCGCTCTCGCGCAGCGGCATCATCGCCGGCTGCATGCTGGTGATGATTCCCGCCGTGGGCGAGTTCGTCATTCCGGAGCTGCTCGGCGGCCCCGACACGCTGATGATCGGCCGCCTGCTGTGGTCGCAGTTCTTCAACGCCGGCAACTGGCCGATGGCCTCGGCCGTGGCGATCGTGATGCTGGGCCTGCTGTTGGTGCCGATCCTCGTGTTCCACCGCTTCCAGCAGCGTGAACTCGAGGGCCGCCTGACGTGAACCACGCCATCGGCTGGGGCGGGCGCACCGTGCTGGGGCTGGGCTATGCCTTCCTCTATTTGCCGATCGTGCTGCTGGTGATCTTCAGCTTCAACGAATCGCGACTGGGCACGCACTGGACCGGGTTCTCGCTGAAGTGGTACGCGGCGCTGCTGGAAGACGATTCGATGCTGTCCGCGGCGTGGATCAGTTTGAAGATCGCCTTCCTGTCGGCGACCGCGGCGGTCGTGCTCGGCACGCTGGCGGCGATGGTGATGACGCGCTTCAAGCCCTTCCGCGGCAAGACCGTGTTCGGCGCGCTGATCACCGCGCCGCTGGTCATGCCCGAGGTGGTGACCGGCCTGTCGCTGCTGCTGATGTTCGTGACGCTGTTCGGCCCGCTCGGCATCTCGCCCAAGGGCATGGGTTCGATCTGGATCGCCCACGTCACCTTCACCATGGCCTTCGTGGCGGTGGTGGTGTCCTCGCGCCTGGCCGAGCTCGACAAGTCGCTGGAAGAGGCGGCGATGGACCTCGGGGCGAACCGCCTGAAGGTCTTCTTCGTCATCACCCTGCCGATCATCATGCCGGCGCTGATGTCGGGCTGGCTGCTGGCCTTCACGCTGTCGCTGGACGACGTGGTGATATCGAGCTTCGTCGCCGGGCCGGATTCGACCACGCTGCCGATGAAGATCTTCTCCTCGGTACGGCTGGGGCTGAATCCCAAGATCAACGCCCTGGCGACGCTGCTGGTCGCGTTCGTCTCGGTGGCGGCGATGATCGGCTGGTGGATCAGCTATCGCGAGGAAAAGCGCAGGTTGCGCGACCTGCAGATGGCATTGCAGAACGGCTGACGCAAGGAGGCGGACATGACCGTGGAATCGACCCACCCCTGGACCGGCGCCGTCCAGTACCGCTACGACTACCAGGGCGATGCCGCCGTCGAGGCCGCGCTGGCGAAGGCGGACGCCGCCTTCGGCCCTTGGGCGGCGCTGCCGCTGGAGAAGCGTTCGGGCTTCCTGCGCGCCGCGGGCGCCGCGCTGCGCGAGCGCCGCGGCGAGATCGCCGGCATCATGACCGCCGAGATGGGCAAGCTGCGCCGCGAGGCCCTGGCGGAAGTGGACAAGTGCGCCGGCGCCTGCGACTACTACGCCGACCACGCCGCCGATTACCTGCGCGACGACCCGGTCGCCACCGAGGCCGCGCGCAGCTATGTGCGCTACGAGCCGATCGGCTGCGTGTTCGCGGTGATGCCCTGGAATTTCCCGATCTGGCAGGTGTTCCGCTTCCTGGCGCCGGCGCTGATGGCCGGCAACGTGGCCCTGCTCAAGCACGCCACCAACGTGCCGCGTTGCGCCGACGCCATCGCCGGGGTGATGCGCGCCGCGGGCCTGCCCGAGGGTGTGTTCGGCGTGCTGCACGTGGACAACGAGGCGGCGGCGCGCGTCATCGCCGATTCGCGGGTGAAGGCGGTCACGCTGACGGGCAGCGAGCGCGCCGGCCGCTCGATCGCCGGCAATGCAGGAGCGCACATCAAGAAGTGCGTGATGGAACTCGGTGGCAGCGACCCATTCATCGTGCTCGACGATGCCGACCTGGACCGCACCGTGCCGATGGCGGTCACCTCGCGCTTCGCCAACGCCGGTCAGACCTGCATCGCCGCCAAGCGCTTCATCGTCACCGCCGGCATCGCCGAGGAGTTCGTGCGGCGCTTCACCGAGGCGGCCGCGGCCTTGCGGGTCGGCGATCCGGAGCACGAGGCCACCACGTTGGCGCCGATGGCGCGCCGCGACCTGCGCGACGACCTGCACGAGCAGGTGGTGGCAAGCATTGCGGCCGGCGCCCGCGCGCGCGTGGGTTGCGTGCCGGGCCCGGGACCCTGTGAGTACCCGGCCTCCATCCTCGACCACGTCGCCCCCGGCATGCCGGCCTACGACCAGGAGCTGTTCGGGCCGGTGGCCAGCATCCTGCGCGTGGCCGACGACGATGAAGCCGTCCGCGTCGCCAACGACACCCGTTTCGGCCTCGGCGCCAGCGTCTGGACGCGCGATGCGGCCCGTGGCGAAGCCCTCGTGCGGCGCCTGCAGGCCGGCGCCTGCTTCGTCAACGCCATCGTGCGCAGCGACGTGCGCCTGCCCTTTGGCGGTACCAAGGCCTCCGGCTTCGGCCGCGAGCTGGCCGGGCACGGCATCCACGAGTTCATGAACATCAAGACGGTTTACGTGGACTGACCGGTTTCGCTTATGCTCCCTGTCTGGATACCTGGGAGGGGACCATGAGCCAACCGAACCCGGGCGCCGTCGCGCCCAACGAGCTGTCGTTCCGCGCCATCGCGCTGTCCGTCGTGCTTGCCGTGATCCTGGCTGCGGCGAATGCCTACCTCGGCCTGTTCGCCGGGCTGACCGTCGCCACCGCCATCCCCGCGGCGGTGGTGTCCATGGGCGTACTGCGCCTGCTGGGCGGCGGCACCATCCTGGAGAACAACATCGTCCAGACCGGCGCCTCGGCAGGCTCGTCGATCGCCGCGGGCGTGATCTTCACCATTCCCGCGCTCATCATCCTCGGCTACTGGCAGGACTTCAAATACCTGTGGGTGCTCGCCATCGCCGGCCTCGGCGGACTGCTCGGCGTGCTTTTCTCGGTGCCGCTGCGGCGTTCGATGATCGTCGAGGAGCCGTTGCCGTTCCCGGAAGGCAAGGCGGCCGCGGAAGTTCTCAAGGCAGGCGACAACCCCGGTCCCGGCCTGCGGATCCTGGCGTTCTCGGCGACCATCGGCGCCGTGCTCAAGGTGGCCGCCGCCGCCGGCATGAAGCTGATCCCGGACACTGCCGCCGGCGCCGGCTTCTTCGGCAAGTACCTCGGATATCTCGGCACGAACCTCTCCCCGGCGCTGCTCGGCGTGGGGTACATCGTCGGCTTGAACATCGGCATCGTGGTGCTGTCCGGCTCGATCCTGTCCTGGCACATCGCGATCCCGATCTACCACTCGTTCTTCATGGGCAGCGATCCTGTCCTGGCGCAAAGCGTCGCGGGCGCCAGCGCCGAGGACATTGCGGGCGCGATCTGGTCGGCGAAGATCCGTTACCTCGGCGTCGGCGCCATGCTCATCGGCGGCGTGTGGACGCTGTTCTCCCTGCGCAAGTCGTTGCTCAACGGCGTCAGGAGCGGCATCGCCGCCGCCCGCAAGGGTTCGGGTGAAGTTATCGCCGACACCGAGCGCGACCTGCCGATGAAGTGGATGCTGATCGCGCTGGTGTTGTTCGTGATCCCGCTCTTGCTGCTCTACCAGGCCATCGTCGGCATGTGGCATGTCAGCATCCCGATGGCGATCATCATGATCGTGGCCGGCTTCCTGTTCGTCTCGGTGTCGGCTTACCTCGCCGGCCTGGTCGGCTCCTCCAACAACCCGGTATCCGGCATCACGATCGCCACCATCCTGTTCGCCTCGGCAGTCCTGCTGGTGCTGCTGGGCGAGGGCGGCAAGATGGCCGTCGGCGTTGGCGGCGCGCCGCTGGGCGCGGTCGCGGCGATCATGATCGGCGCGGTCGTCTGCTGCGCCGCCGCGGTCGGTGGCGACAACCTGCAGGACCTCAAGGCTGGCTACCTGGTCGGGGCCACGCCATGGAAGCAGCAGCTGATGCTGGGCATCGGCGCGTTCTCGTGCGCACTGATCATGGCGCCGGTGCTGAGCATCCTGGCGCAGGCCTATGGCATCGGCGCGCCCACCGCCGAACATCCCAATCCCCTGTCGGCCCCACAGGCCACGCTCATGGCGTCGGTCGCCAAGGGCATGTTCGGCGGCGAATTGCCCTGGAACATCATCGCCATCGGCGCGGTGGTCGGCGCGGCGATCATCGCCGTGGACGAATGGCTGAAGGCGCGCGGCAGCAGCTTCCGTGTTCCGGTGCTGGCCGCGGCCATCGGCATCTACCTGCCGTTGGAGCTGATGGTGCCGATCTTCCTCGGCGGCCTGCTCGCCTACCTGGTGGAGAAGCGCCAGGGCATGGTGGGCACGAAGGACGAGTCGCTGCGCGACCGGGTGCACCGTCCTGGTGTGCTGTTCTCCGCAGGCCTGATCACCGGCGAAGCTCTGATGGGCATCGCGGTGGGCGTGGCGATCTACGCGAGCGAGGACCGCGAGGTGCTGGCGCTGCCGGCGGCGTTCCAGCAGGGCGAGATCGTCGGCCTGGCCGTGCTGGCGGTCGTTGCCTGGCTGCTGTATCGCACGGGCACTCGCGAACGCGTCTGATCACGCAGCCGCGGCGTCGGGCTCGGCGAGCTTGAGGCAAAGCTCGCCGAGGCTGACCAGGTCGCGGTCGTTGTGTTGCAGCACCCGGCGCAGGTCGCGGGCGCTGCCGCCGCGCAGGTAGTCGAGCCAGGCACGTGGCGCTTCGGCGCCGGGCAGGTCGTCCTCGCGCAGCACGCGCAGCCAGTTCTTTTCCACCGTGGCCAGGCGGCAGTTTTCCCAGATGCCGCGGAACCGCCGGCGCACCGGGAACAGCAAGTCCGCATGCGCGAGCCCGGCCAATGGGTTGCGCTGCCGCGCTAGCCGGTAACGCGTGGACAGCAGCGGCGCGTCGTAGCAGCGCCCGTTATAGCTCACCAACACGGAGTCGGGCTGCAGCCAGGCAGCAAAGGCCTCCAGCATCGCGGCCTCTGCGGCCATCGAGCTGATCATCAGTTGCCTCAGGCGCAGTCCGCCGGCGTGCCAGTCGGCGGCGCCGATCATGAAGGCGCGGGTGCCGGTGCCGCCGGCGAGGCCGGTGGTCTCGGTGTCGAAGTGCAACAGGCGCTCGCGTGCGGTCGGACCGTGGTCCTTCGCGAAACCCAGGTCGACTTCATCCGGCACGCCTTCGAAAGGCAGGTGGCGTTCGGCCAAGTGCAGGCCGGGGGAAAGTTCGACACCGGGCAGGTCGCGATCCAGCGCCAGCGCTGCCCTGGGTCGGGGTGCGACCGTCGCGCGCGCACGGATGCCGAGCAGGCGGCGCAGTTCCTCGGGCACGCCCGAGCGCGGAGGAGCGTGGGCGTCGGGCGAGCGCGGGGGTGCCGCTTCCGCAGCGGGCGTCGCCACGCCGGCCTGCGCGCGAAGCGACCGCAGCTTGTCGGCCAGCGCGCTCATGCGGACTCCAGCATCGCCAGCACGCGCGCAGCCAGCTCGCGCGGCGAATGCCCACGCTCCTCGTCGGAACCGAGCACGGGGCCGACGCAGGCCGGGCAGCCGAGCCGGCAATCGCAGGCCGCCACCAACTCGCGCGCGCGCCGCACCAGTTCCGCCTGCCGTCGCCACAGCGGCTCGCTCAGTCCAATGCCGCCGGGGTAGTTGTCGTAGAGGTAAACGGTCGGCGTGAACACGGCCTGGTCGAGCGGAGCGATCGCGCCGTCCGCGGCGCGCAGCTGGCCACGCCCGCGCCCGTCGGCGGTGGCGAACCATGCGCCGTCGCCACTGCCCACGGCCTTCTGCAGGTCGTGCGCCTCGGCCATCACCGCGACGGTCGCGACGACATGCAGTGCATAGGCCGCGCCGAGGAAACCGTCCAGCGCGTCCTGGCGCGAATCGAAGGCGCGGTCGAGCTCAAGCTGCGGCAACTGCCACCAGGCTGCGGTGGTGTGCAGTTCGTGGTCGGGCAGGGTGATCGGGCCGTAGCCGATGTTCTCGTGCGTGTAGTAGCGGATCTTCTTGTAGCCCGGCACGCGCCGCACCACGTGCACTTCGCCGTGCTGCGCGCTGCCGCCGCCGGCGACGACGCCGTCGAAGCGCTCGAGCACCTTCAGCTTCGTGTAATCGATCGCGTCGGTGTAGTAGTCCACGTGGGTGCGGGTGACGTAGGCCTTGCGGCCTTCCCAGTCCAGGCGCTCGACCTGGTAGGGCGTGGCCTGGATCATGTGGATGGCGCCTTCGTACAGCGTGAGCGCCGCGGCTGAATAGTCGACCTCGGCGATGATGGACTGGCGTCCGTCGGTGCGGTCCACCACGACGAAGTTGCCGTCCGCGACGGAACGCAGCGACACCGCGTTGGCGGGATAGCTGTCGGCGATCCATTCCCAGCGACCGTTCTCTTCATGCAGTACGCCGGTTTCGCCGAGCACCTCCAGGAAGGGCTCGGCATCGGCCGGACCGAAGGCTTCGCCGCGCAGGAAGGGCAGTTCGAAGGCGGCGCAGCGGATGTGGTCGAGCAGGATCAGCGGCTGGTCGGGCGCGATCCGCGCCTGCTCCGGCGTGGCCGCGGTGAAGAACTCCGGGTGCCGCACCAGGTACTGGTCGAGCGGCTGGCTGCTGGCCACCAGCACGCCTAGCGAAGGCTTCTGCCGGCGGCCCGCGCGGCCGAAGCGCTGCCAGGTCGCCGCCACCGATCCGGGATAGCCGTTGAGCACGACCACGTCGAGGCTGCCGATGTCCACGCCCAGCTCCAGCGCCGAGGTGCTGACGATGCCGTCCACGCGGCCCTCACGCATGGCCTTCTCGGCCTCGCGGCGCTCGTTGGGCAGGTAGCCGCCGCGGTAGGCGCGGATGCGCGCGGGCTTGCGCGGGTCGTGGTCGAAGACGTCCTTCAGGTACTTGGTCAGCACCTCGACCATCGTGCGCGACTGCGCGAATACCAAGGTCTTGAGCCCGGCGCGGATCGCCAGGCGCGCGATACGGTTGGACTGCGATCGCGCCGAGGCACGCAACCCGAGATCAGGATTGACTACAGGCGGGTTCCACAGCAGCACGTGCTTGTCGCCGGTCGGTGCGCCGCTCTCGGTGATGGCATGCACCTCGCGTTCGATCAACGCCTCGGCATGTGCCTTCGGGTTGCCGATGGTCGCCGAGCACAGGATGAACTGCGGGTCCGCCCCGTAGAACGCGCACACGCGCTTGAGCCGCCGCAGCACGTTGGCCACGTGCGAGCCGAACACGCCGCGGTAGGTGTGCACCTCGTCGATGACCACGTACTTGAGGTTCTCGAAGAATTGCGCCCACTTGGTGTGGTGCGGCAGGATCGCCTGGTGCAGCATGTCCGGATTGCTCACCACGATGTCGCCGTGCAGGCGGATCGCCTGCCGCGCATCGCCGGGCGTATCGCCGTCGAAGGTGAAGGCGCGCAGCCCCAGGTTGCCGGCCTTGTTGAGCTCCAGCAGGTCCGCGACCTGGTCCTGCGCCAGCGCCTTGGTCGGGAACAGGTACAGGGCCTTCGACTGCCGCGCCATCGCCGCCGCGACCACGGGCAGGGTGTAGCACAGGCTCTTGCCCGAGGCGGTGGGCGTGACCACGACGACGTGCTTTCCCTCGCGTACGGCCGACCAGGCCTCGGCCTGGTGGCTGTAGAGCTTGTCGATGCCGCGGGCCTTCAGCGCCGCGGCGAGGGCGGACGGCAGGTCGGCGGGCAACGGCGCCCAGACCGCTTCCTTGCCCGGCAGATGCAGCGTCCCAGTGATCCGGTCCCGGTATTTGGCCTGCAAACCCTGACTCAGCCTCTGGCTGTCCCCCTTCATCGGCGGCCGATCGGCCGACTCGTCGATCAGGGCCAGGGCCGATTGCGAATCCATGCGAATGCTCTCCTCCGGAAGTAGGGGCATTCGGTCCCAGGGCGGTCTCAGAACCTGCGACGCGGCGCGGCCGGGATTGCCTGGAAAGGGGTTTGCGCTTCCTATGCTCCTGAAATGCCCGGCAAAGGGGGCCGTGCCTCGTGGGAATGGTGGCTATACTCCTTCCGCGCAGTTCACCTTGCCTGTCAGAGTGCCCGCACATGACCACGGCTATTTCCATCCGCTTGAGTGCGAAGAAATTTGCGTTATATGGGCTGGCGCTGCTTTCCGCGGCCTTGGCCTCGACCTCCGGGCATTCGACGGAATTGCAGTCGGCCTACGGCAACTCCAACTGCATATTCGCACCCGACACGCAGTTCGCCGCGGGAAGCCATCCATTCTCGGTGGCAGCTGGAGACCTCAATGGCGACGGTAGGGCGGACATTGCCGTCGCCAACGAGGGCAGCAACAACGTTTCGATCCTGCTGGCGACCGGTGCGGGTAACTTCGCCGCTGCAACCGAATTTGCGGTCGGCGCCGCCCCGCGGAGCGTGGTCATCGCCGATGTCAGTGGCGACGGCAAGTTGGACCTGGCGGTAGCGAACTCGGGCGACGGCACGCTCACGATTCGGTTCGGGACGGGGACCGGAACCTTCGGCTCCCCCAGCACGTTGGCGGTGGGCAGCGGGCCACGGAGCCTGGCCGTTGCGGATCTCAATAGCGACGGCAAACGCGACCTGGTCGTGGCGAATTCGTCGAACAGCGCTTCCGTATTGCTCGGAACAGGGGGCGGAGCGTTTGCAGCTGCCGTGAATCACGCCGTGGCCGGAAACCCGATCTCGGTCGCCATCGCGGATTTC
>CAMPGW010000019.1 GCA_946885735.1 uncultured Gammaproteobacteria bacterium | reverse complement strand
CGCGGGCGAGCGCCTGCTCCTCCTCGACGGTGAGCACCGGCACGCTGTTGACGGCGCCGATATAGGCGTCGAGCGAGCCGAGCGCGCTCGGGATCGGCAGGTTGTTGGCGATCAGGGCAGTCGTCATTGGATTCTTGCTCATGGCCTCAGTTTAACACCCGGCTCCTTGGACCCCGGACCCCCGTGGGAGTTCCGAAGCGTTCCATTCATGGAACGAGCCCGCCCCTGGCCGCCGTGGCGGCCCCTGACTCCTTGGTAGGGCCGCCTGCCGCCGCTTTCAAGGCCCTGCGGGGAGCGCCTGGAGGAGGCCGGTCCGATCAGGCAGGCAAGCGCCAGTCGATCGGCGCCAGCCCGCGCCCCGCCAGCCAGCGGTTGGCGGCGGAAAAATGCCCGCAGCCGATGAAGCCGCGGTGCGCCGACAGTGGCGAGGGATGCGGCGCCCGCAGCACGCAGTGCCGGCGGGTGTCGATGATCCGGCCCTTGGCCTGCGCGTAGCTGCCCCAGAGCATGAAGACCAGGCCCTCGCGCTCGCGGTCCAGGGTTTCCACGATGTGGTCGGTGAAGCCTTCCCAACCCTTGCCCTGGTGGGCGCCGGCGCGGCCGTCCTCGACCGTGAGCACCGCGTTGAGCAGCAGCACGCCCTGCTTGGCCCAGTGGCCGAGGTTGCCGTGGCGCGGCCGCGGGTAACCGAGGTCGCGCTCGATCTCCTTGAAGACGTTCACCAGCGAGGGCGGCACGTCCACTCCCGGCGGCACCGAGAAGCACAGCCCGTGCGCCTGGCCGGCGCCGTGGTAGGGATCCTGGCCGAGGATGACCACCTTCACCGCGTCGAAGGGCGTGGCCTCGAGCGCGGCGAAGATCTGCGCGCCGGCGGGATAGATGCGCTTGCCTGCGGCCTTCTCCTGCCGCAGGAAGGCGGCGAGCTGCTGCATCTCCGGCCTTAGCAGGTAGTCACCGACGCGTGCGCGCCAGGACGCTTCCAGCCTGAGGGATGCCTCCCCCGGCGCAGCCGGGGGCGCGGCATTACCGGGCACGGCTCAGGCCGCGCCGCGCGCCTGCGCGGGCGCGCCGCGCTTCTCGCGCATCAGCCGGCCGACGCGCAGCTGGAACAGCAGCTTGGTCACCAGCAGCCGTTCCTCAATGGGTTTCTGCACCAGGTCGTTGGCGCCGGCGCGCAGCAGCTCGGTCTGGTTGGCGGGATTGGCGTCCCCTGTCATCACCAGCACCGGCAACAGGCCCTTGGGATAGTTGAAGTCCTTGCGGATCGCCTGCACCAGGTCCTTTCCGGTCAGGTCGCCCTTCAGGTAGACGTCGGTCAGCACCACGTCCGGGCCCGGCACGCGGTCCTGCGCCTTCATCGTCTCCAGGTGGGCGACGGCGTCCTCCACGCAGGTGCAGTGGATCACCTGCAGGCCGTGCTTCTCCAGCATGCGGCGGGTGGCCAGCGCGACCACGCGGCTGTCCTCGACGTACAGCACCTCGCCCCCGGGCTCGGATTCCGGCGATACGTAGCCCTTGATGAAGGCGGCCAGTGCGTTGAAGCCCAGCGACTTGTCGAAGTAGTCGGTGACGTTGTCGTTGAAGCTGCGGCTCTCCAGGCGCTCCTGCACGTCGCCGGACACCACGATGATCGGGATGTAGGCCTGCGGGGTGTGCTCGCGCAGGTAGCGCGCCAGCGCCAGGCCGTCCATGTCCGGCAGCCGCAGGGCGGTGGTCACCAGGCTGAAGGCGCCGGTCTGCAGCGCGGCCTTGGCCTCTTCGCCATTTTCCACGCCGATGAACTCCATCGTCGGCAACTGCTGCCGCAGCACGCCCTCGATCATCTTGCGCACGACCTTCGAGCCGTCCACGACCATGATGCGCGGCGTTGCGGTCTCGGAAAGTCGGAAGCCGGGGGTGCTCACTGGGGACTCGTGTTCTCGGGGACGTGGCCGCCTGCGCGGGGGATCAGAGGTCGGTCGGGCGAGTCTGCCTCAGATGGTGTCCGCTGGCGAGCCACGCACCCAGCCATCCGAGCGAGGCCGCCGTGAACACGATCACAAGTACCGCCAAAACATCCGGGCCCTGGAATCGCAGGCGACTGCCATAGCTTCCGATCAGTGACGCAAGGCTCGGTTCGAGCAGCAGCCCCGCCAGTCCAAGCAGCCCCAGTGCGAGCAAGCCGGCGGCGAGTCCGTACCATGCCCCGAGATAGATGAACGGCCGGCGAACGAATCCGTCGGTCGCGCCGAGCTGTTGCAGCACGGCGATCTCCTCGCGGCGCGAGCCGATTTCCAGCCGCACGGTGTTGCCGACCACCAGCAACACGCCGAGCGCGAACAGCGCGCCGAGCACCCAGGTCAGCTGGCGGCCGAACTCGAGCCAGGCCTGCAGGCGCTGTCGCCAGCGCGCGTCGTGCTGCACCCATTCCACGCCCGGCCGCGCTTCCAGCGCACGCACCAGCGCGAGGTCGTCGGCGCGCGGCTGCACCCGCAGCACGTAGGGCAACGGATTGCCTTCCAGCAGCGAGAGCGCGCCGGCCAGCTCGCTCATGTCGCGGAACTGCGCCAAGCCTTGCTCGGGTGTTTCGATCGCCACCGCGGCCACGTCGGCGCGTTTGCGCAGTTCGCCTGCCAGCGCTTCCGCGGTCGCGGCATCGGCGTCGGTGCGCAGGAACACGCCGATCTCGCGCGAGGCCTGCACGCTGCCCGACAGTCGCTCCAGGTTGGCCAGCACCAGCCCGAGGCCGAGCGGCAGGGCCATGGCGACCGCCATTACCCCGACCGTCAGCAAGGTCGCGAAGGGCCGCTGGAAGAACCGGCCCAGGCTCGAGACCAGCGACCAGGCGTGCTGCTCGCGCCAGGCGCGGGCGCGGCGGCCAAGGCTGCCCTCGCTGACACGCTGTGCCGACGCGCGCGCGCGCGTGTCCGGTTTCGGCGTGCTCATGCGGCCAGGTCCTCCGGCGCGATGTCGTCCATCAGCCGCCCGTGGTCGAGCACCAGCACACGCTTGCGCAGTCGTCGCACCAGGCCGAGGTCGTGGCTGGCGACGAGCACCGCGGTGCCCTGCGCCTGCAACGCGGCGAACAGTTCCATGATCTCGGTGGCCAGGGTCGGATCGAGGTTGCCGGTGGGTTCGTCGGCCAGCAGGATCAGCGGCTGCGCGACCAGCGCGCGGGCGATGCCGACGCGTTGCTGCTCGCCGCTGGACAGTTCCGTGGGCCGGGCCTTCTCGCGCGCGCCGAGGCCGACCTTGTCGAGCATCACCCGCACGCGCTTGCCCAGCTCCGCCGACGGCACGCCGGCGATGCGCAGCGGCAGGGCCACGTTGTCGAACACGCTGCGCTCCATCAGCAGGCGGTGGTCCTGGTGGACCACGCCGACCTGGCGGCGATGCAGGGCGACCTGGCGGCCGCGCACCTTGGCCAGGTTGCGGTCGGCGACCAGCACGGTGCCGCGGCTGGGCCGCTCGGAAAGATGGATCAGGCGCAGCAGCGTGCTCTTGCCGGCGCCGGAATGCCCGGTGATGAAGACCATCTCGCCGGGCTCGACCGCGAAGCTCACGTCCGCCAGCGCGACGTGCTTGCCCGGGTAGGTCTTGCCGACGCCGTCGAAACGCAACAGGCTCATGCCCGCTCCTGCAAAGGCGATGCGTGCAGTGTGCCGGCCGCGGGCGCGGATTTCACGCCCGCGCGGCCGCGGGGACTCAGGGCTTGGGCGCCACCAGCGACTTCACCTGGCGGGCGAAGCGCTTGAGGAAGCTTTCCTTGGACACCGTCTGCGGCGCCGGCGCCGGCGCGGCCGGCTGGCGCGCGGCGATGTTCACCGAAGGCGCGCCGTCCGGGTTGCGCGGACCGCGACGGCGGCGCGGACGCTCGCCCTCGGGGCGCGGTGGCGCGTTCGGGTCGCGCGGCGGGCGCGGGGCGCGCTCGCCTTCCGGGCGCGGCGCGCGCGCGGCGCGTTCACCCTCCGGACGCGGGGCGCGCTCGCCTTCGGCACGCGGCGGGCGCGACTCGCCGGACGCAGCGGCTTCGTCGCTGCGCGGCGGTCGCCGCTCGCCCTCGCGACGCGGACCGCGCGAGGGCGCGCCGCTGCGCGAGCCACCCTCGCGGGAACCCGAACGCGGACCACCGCGACCGCCGCCGGGGGCGCCACGGCCGCGGCCGCTGGCCTCGGCCTCGGCGCGCGCCTCGCGGAAGATGTCGGCGATGCTCTCCACCGGCTGCCCGTTCTCGTCCAGGGCCGGCTCGCGCTTCGGGCGCGGGCGCGCCTGCAGCAGCTCGGCGGTCACCGCTTCCACCGGGATCTTCTGTTCGATGTAGGCCTCGATCTCCGGCAGCGACTGCGCATAGATCTCGCAGGCGAAGCTGACCGCGTCGCCTTCCATGCCCAGGCGCGCGGTACGACCGATGCGATGCACGTAGTCCTCGGCGTCGAAGGGCAGGTCGAAGTTGTAGACGTGGCTGACCGCGTCGATGTGCAGGCCGCGGGCGGCGACGTCGGTGGCGACCAGGATCTCGAGCTCGCCCTTCTGGAAGCGGCTGAGCAGCGACTGGCGCTTCTTCTGCGGCACGTCGCCCGACAGCACGCCGACCCGGTAGCCGGCGCGCTCGAGCGCGCGGCCGACCCGTTCCACCCAGGCCTTGGTGTTGACGAAGACCATTGTCCTGTTCGCCTCCGTCCGCGAGAGCAGGCCGATCAGCAACGGCAACTTCTCGTCGTTGGAGGGGAAGTACACCACCTGGCGCACGCGCGCCGCGGTGATGAACTCGGCCTCGACGATGACCTTCTCCGGCTCGTTCATGTGCTCGTAGGCCAGCTCGAGCACGCGGTGGCTCAGGGTGGCGGAGAACATCAGGGTCTGGCGTTCTTCCCGGTTCGGCAGCTTGCGCAGCAGGAAGCGCAGGTCCTTGATGAAGCCGAGGTCGAACATGCGGTCGGCCTCGTCGAGGATGCAGACCTCGCAGGCATGCAGGTGCACCACGCCCTGGCGCACGTAGTCGATCAGCCGGCCGGGGGTGGCGATGATCACGTCGCAGCCCGAGGTCAGCTGGGCGCGCTGCTTGTCGTAGTCCACGCCGCCGTAGATCAGGGCGAACTTGAGGCCGAGGCCGGCACAGAACTTCTCGGCATCCTTGTGGATCTGGATGGCGAGCTCGCGGGTCGGCGCCAGGATCATCGCGCGGGGGTCGGCGGGGCCGCGGTTGGCCAGGGCCGGGCGGGTCATCAGCCGCTGGACCAGGGTGATCAGGAAGGCGAGGGTCTTGCCGGTGCCGGTCTGGGCCTGGCCGGCGACATCACGGCCGGTGAGCGAGATCGGCAGGGTCAGCGCCTGGATCGGGGTGCAGCGGCTGAAGCCGGCCGCTTCCAGTCCGGCAAGCATCTGCGGGTGCAGGTCGAAACTGGAAAAAGGTATATCCGTCAGCGGCTTGTCGGTGTGCTTGGTGTCGGTCTGGTCGGTCATGGGGTCTCATTCGCACGGCCTGGCCGCGCTTGCGCGTGTCGCCCCGGGGTCGCACACTGCGGCGTGCTCGGGGTCGGGTCGCCGACTTGTCTTCGGCATGTTCAACCCCCAGTTTACCGTATCCGGGGTCGCATCCGACCCCGTGCTTCGTCATTCAAATCAGGAGTTTGGCCGTGGGAGAGCAGGTGCTGCATGTGGGCGACGACGATTTCGAGGCCCAGGTCCTGAAGTCCGACACGCCGGTGCTCGTGGATTTCTGGGCCGAGTGGTGCGGGCCTTGCAAGATGATCGGCCCGCTTGTTGATGAACTGGCAGGAACGTACGCCGGCAAGGTGAAGGTCGTGAAGGTCAACATCGACCACAACCCGAAGATCCCGCGCCAGTACGCCGTGCGCGGCATCCCGACGCTGATGCTGTTCAAGAACGGCGCGGTGCATTCGACCCAGGTCGGCGCGGTCGGCAAGTCGCAGTTGGCGGCATTCGTCGACAAGGCGGTATGACCGAAGGCGGCCCCGGGCCGCCTCTGCCTTCGCCCGAGGGCGTGCCACGGCGGCGGGTGCCGCCCGGAATCTGAACAGGCGATCCGTCGGCGGCTTGTGCATCGGCCGCCGCCTTGCTAGCGTAAGACCCAGCCGCGCGCCTCGCGCCGGCATTCTGCAAGACCCCCTCCCCTCTCACTCGCATTCGCGAGGAACCCCGTGTCCGAAAACGAATCAGAAACCGGCAGCGTTGCCGAGAAGCGCACGCGCAAGCCGCGTACACCCCGTCCCGAATCCGCCGCAGCCGCCGCCACACCGGCCGCCGAGCGTGCTCCGGCCCCCGAGCGCGCCGCCGAGCCCGCGCCTGAACGCCGCCCCGAGCCGCCCCGCGCCGAACCCGGCAATGCCGGCGCGCCCCGCGGCGACAACGAGTCGCGCCAGGGACAGCCCGCCCCGAACCAGGGGCAGGGCCAGAACCAGAACCCCGGGGAGGGCCAAGGCCAGAACCAGGGCAAGCACCAAGGCCAGGGCCAGGGCCAGGGACAGAACCAGGGCCAGGGACAGAACCAGGGCCAGGGCGAGTTCCAGGGCCGTAACCGCCACCGCCGCGACCGCTTCCGCGACCGCAACCGCGGTGGGCGTGGCGGCGGCGAGCAGCCCGAGGACGATCGCGGCTCCTTCCGCCAGGACGAGGACGGCAACAGCGACCGCGGCTACAGCGGCCCGGCCCTGCCGCCCGACTTCCCCTCCTACACGCTGGCCGAGCTGAAGAAAATGCCGGCGCACAAGCTGCTCGAGATGGCCGAGACCCTCGGCCTGCACGAGGGCGTGGCGCGCATGCGCAAGCAGGACGTGACCTTCGCGCTGCTCAAGGTGCTCTCGCGCCACCCCAACGGCGTCGCCGCCGACGGCGTGCTGGAGATCCTGCCCGACGGCTACGGCTTCCTGCGCAGCTCCGACGCCAGCTACCTGGCCGGCCCCGACGACGTCTACATCTCGCCCAGCCAGATCCGCCGCTTCAACCTGCGCACCGGCGACGAGGTCACCGGTCGCATCCGCAGCCCCAAGGATGGCGAACGCTACGTCGCGCTGAACACGCTCGACACGCTCAACGGCGATTCGCTCGAAGCCTCGCGCGGCAAGGTGATGTTCGAGAACCTCACCCCGCTGTTCCCGCGCCGGCGCTTCAACCTCGAGCGCGGCAACGGCTCGAGCGAGGACATCACCGGCCGCATCATGGATCTGATGGCGCCGCAGGGCAAAGGCCAGCGCGCGCTGATCGTCTCGCCGCCCAAGGCCGGCAAGACCATGCTGATGCAGAACGTCGCCCAGGCGATCATGCACAACCACCCGGACGTGCATCTGATCGTGCTGCTGATCGACGAGCGCCCCGAGGAAGTCACCGACATGCAGCGCACCGTGCGCGGCGAGGTGATCTCCTCCACCTTCGACGAGCCGGCCGCGCGCCACGTGCAGGTCGCCGAGATGGTGATCGAGCGCGCCAAGCGCCTGGTCGAACACAAGCGCGACGTGGTGATCCTGCTCGACTCGATCACCCGTCTTGCCCGCGCCTACAACAACGTCGTGCCGTCTTCCGGCAAGGTGCTGTCCGGCGGCGTGGACGCCAACGCGCTGCATCGGCCGAAGCGTTTCTTCGGCGCGGCCCGCAACGTCGAGGAAGGCGGCTCGCTGACCATCATTGCCACGGCCCTCATTGATACCGGCAGCAAGATGGACGAGGTGATCTACGAGGAGTTCAAGGGCACCGGCAACTCCGAGGTGCACCTGGACCGTCGCATCGCCGAGAAGCGCGTCTACCCGGCCATCAACATCAACCGCTCCGGCACCCGCCGCGAGGAGCTGCTGATCGAGCCGGACCTGCTGCAGAAGATCTGGATCCTGCGCAAGTTGCTGCACCCGATGGACGAGCTGAGCGCGATGGAATTCCTGCTCGACAAGATGAAGACCACCAAGTCCAACGACGAGTTCTTCTCGTCGATGAAACGCGGCTGAGGTCGGTCATCGCGGCAAACGAAAAGCCCCGCTTCGGCGGGGCTTTTTTGTTGGCCGGCCGGGTACGTGCTTACTGCTCGCCCCCGGTCGTGGTCCGGGGCCGGCATAATCGTCGCAATCGCCATCCCCATCGCACAGGCGCCCCATGCACGGCCAAGGCAACCTCGAGCTCTTCCTGGTGTTCCTGATCGCCGCGGTGGTGGCGGTGCCGCTGTTCCGGCGCTTCGGGCTGGGCGCGGTGCTCGGCTACCTGGTGGCGGGCGTGGCGGTGGGGCCGTTCGGCCTGCGCGTGGTCAATGATCCGGCCAGCGTGCTGGCCTTTTCCGAACTCGGCGTGGTGATGCTGCTGTTCGTGATCGGCCTGGAGCTCTCGCCTTCGCGGCTGTGGGTGATGCGGCGCCCGGTGTTCGGCGTCGGCGGCCTGCAGGTGCTGGTGAGCGCGCTGCTGCTGGGCGCGGCGACCGCGATGCTCGGACTGGGCTGGAAGTCCAACCTGGTGATCGGCCTGGGGCTGGCGCTTTCGTCCACCGCGGTGGGCCTGCAACTGCTGGCCGAGCGCAAGGAACTGACCACCGGCTTCGGTCGCCTGGCCTTCGCCATCCTGCTGTTCCAGGATCTCGCGGCCATTCCCTTGCTCGCGCTCATTCCCCTGCTCGGCGAGGCCAAGGCGGCGGCGCAGTCGGCGCCCCCGGCCGAAGCCGTGCTGCGCGCGCTCGGCATGATCGCGCTGGTCGTGCTCGGCGGGCGCCTGCTGCTGCGGCAACTGTTCCGCGTGGTGGCGTGGACGAAGATGCCCGAAGTCTTCACCGCCATGTCGCTGCTGGTGGTGGTCGGCACCGCCTGGCTGATGCAGTGGGGTGGGCTGTCGATGGGACTGGGCGCCTTCCTGGCCGGCGTGCTGCTGGCCGATTCGGAATTCCGGCATGAACTCGAGGCGCAGATCGAGCCCTTCAAGGGCCTGCTGCTGGGGCTGTTCTTCATCGCCGTCGGCATGAGCATCGACGTGCAGCGCGTCGCCGCCGAGCCGTGGCTGATCGGCCAGGGCGTGCTCGCGCTGTTGCTGGTGAAGGGACTGGTGTTGGTTGGCCTCGGGCTGCGGCCGGGACGCTTGCCGCCGCGCGAGGCGCTGATGCTGGGCGCGGTGCTGGCATTGGGCGGCGAGTTCGCCTTCGTGGTGTTCGCCGAGGCGCTGCGCGCCGGGCTGATCGATGCCGTGCTGCGCGATCGCCTGGTGGCGGTGGTCGGCCTGAGCATGGCGGCGACGCCGCTGCTGGTGATCGCGGTCTCGCGCTGGCTGGTCGGCCACCCGCATCGCGAGCCCGAGCGTCCCGCCGATCCGATCGACCACGAGAACCCGCGGGTGATCATCGCCGGCTTCGGCCGCATGGGGCAGATCGTCGGCCGCATGCTGCGCGCGCAGGGCGTGCCCTTCACCGCGCTCGAGCATTCGGTGGAACAGGTGGAGCTGTCGCGCCGCTTCGGCAACCTGATCTACTTCGGCGATCCCTCGCGCGCCGACCTGCTGCGCGCCGCGCACGCGGACCGCGCCGAGGTGTTCGTGCTCACCACCGACGACCCGGAATCGACCGTGCGCACCGCGCGCCTGCTGCGGCGCCTGTACCCGCACCTGAAGGTGTTCGCGCGGGCGCGTAACCGCCAGCACGCCTTCAAGTTGATGGACCTGGGCGTGGAGGTGATCCGCGAGACCTTCCACTCCAGCCTGGAGATGGGCGAGCAGGTGCTGGGCGCGCTGGGCGTGCCGGCGGACGTCGCCGCCGAGCGTCGCGAGCGCTTCCGCCAGCACGACGAACGCATGCTGCGCGAGCAGTACCTGGTCTATGACGACGAGGCGGCGCTGGTGGCGTCCTCGCAGCAGGCGCTCAAGGACCTGGAAAAGCTGTTCGAGGCCGACCAGCAGAAGCCGCAGTAGGCGCGCCTCAGCGCGGCTCGCGCAGGAAGCGCGCCAGCGACGGCGGCGGCCGCGCCGGCTCGAACTCCGCGGCGATGTCCACGTAGCCACGCAGCAGCGCCAGGTCGTAGGCGCTGCGGCCGAGTACGTCGCGCAGCTGGCGCTCGGCGCCCTCGCGCAGCAGGCGCCGCACGACGCCCAGCAGCCCGTGCATCGCCGCCAGGTGCAGCGGGCCGAGGCCGCGCTGGTCCTGCGTGGACAGCGAGACGCCCTCGTTGAGCAGGCGCTCGAGCACCGCCAGCACCACATCCTCGTCCACCGCGGCGCCGGCCTCGGCGCGCGCACCGAGCACGAGCAGCAGGGGCGTGTGGCCCTGCGCGTTCGCCGCATCGGCGGGCAGGTCGGCCATCAGCAACAGGTCGAACAGGGCGAGCACCCGCGCGCGGTCGCGCGCGGTGAAGGCATGCAGTGCCGCGCAATGCAGCGCGCTCAGTCCCTGCCCGTCCACCGCGTCGGCGCGCGCACCCTGGCTGAGCAGGCGTCCGGCGATCTCCGGCAGGCCCAGGGCCGCGGCGAGCATCAGTGGCGTGACGCCGCCGGGCAGCGCCTGGTCGGCATCGGCGCCGGCCTGCAGCAGGACGTCGACGACCGCCGCGTGGCGCATGCTGATCGCCGCGGACAGGGGCGTGGCGCCGGTGCGCGCGCGTGCATTGGGCGCGGCGCCGCGCTCGAGCAGGCCGCGCACGATCCCGTCGTGGCCGCCACCGGCCGCGCGCAGCAGGGCGGTGCAGCCTTGCGCATCCTCGCCATCCACGGGCAGGCCGAGCTCGAGCAGGCGCTGCACGGCTTCCAGGTCGCCGGCGATCGCCGCCGCCGGCAGGTCCGGCGGCAACAGCGGGCGACCGGGCAGGGTCCAGCTGCGCCATTCCAGCCAGTGGCTGAGGTCGCTGCGGCCTGCGGCCAGGGCCATGCCGAGTGCGGTCTGCCCATCCGGCGATCGCGATTGCGGCTGCGCGCCAGCGCGCACCAAGCTACGCAAGGCGGCTTCCCGGCCGAGGGTGGCGGCGATATGGATCGGGCCGAGCCCGCGGCGGTCGCGGCCGTTCGGATCCGCGCCCAGGGCCAGCAGCGCATCCACCAGGCGCTGCCAGCCCAGGCGGATGGCCGTGGGCAGCGGGGGATCGCGCGTCGGCGCCGCGCCGAAGGCATCCGCGCCGCGCTCGAGCAGGGCCAGCGCGAGCTGTTCGGCGCCGCGACTGACGTGCTCGCCTTGCAGGCAGGCCTCGAGCAGGCGCGAGAGCAGCCCATGCCCGCCAACGGCCTGGCCACGATCGAGCAGGCGCTGCACGGGCGCGGGGCGGGCGCCGGCGCCGTCGAGCAGGCGCTCGAGCACGCTGCCGCCACCGGCGACCGCGCGTTCGGCGCTGGCCCCATGGGCGAGCAGGAAATCGAAACCGGCCAGGTCGTCCCACTGCGAGGACTCGTGCAGCAGTTCGGCGAGCGAGTCGGCACCCAACGCGCCCAGTCCCAGCACCGCCTCGGCGCCCGCGCGGTCGCCGGCGGCCAGCGCATCGCGCAGCAATTGCCGCGGCGTGCGCCCGGGCTCGCCCTCGGCCAGGTCCTCGGCGACGTTCGCCGGCAAGGCATAACCGGGATCGAGCACCGACACCTGCGGCCAGCGGCCTTGTTCGATGGCGATGTCGATGGCGCGTCGACCGTCCTCGCCCGCTCGCGCCGTATCCACCCCGAGCGCGAGCAAGGCGCGCAACAGCTCGGGCTCGGCGCCCGCCACGCTGGCCAGGACGATGGCGTTGCGACCGCGCTCGTCCACCGCCTGCGGATCGGCCTTGGCCGTCGCGAGGCGTTGCACCACCGCGGTGTGGCCATTGGCGGCCGCTTCCAGCAGCGGCGTCATGCCGTGCGCGTCATGGGCATTGCGGTCCGCGCCGGCGTCCAGCAACAGGCCGACCACGTCCACGTTGCCGGCGGCGCAGGCCTGCATCAGCGCGGTGCGCTGGCCCTGGCCGCGCGCGTCCACGCGGGCCTTGTGGCGCAGCAGCAACTGCGCGCCGCCGGGGTCGTCGTCGCCCGACACCGCCGCCAGCAAGGCGGGCTGGCCGCCGGACGGCTCGGGTCGCGCGCCGTGTTCGATCAGGAAGCGCGCCAGCCGCCAGTTGCCGGAGGCGCAGGCGATCGCCAGGGCGCTGAAGCCTTCCAGGTTCAGCGCATCCACCTGCGCGCCGGCGTCGAGCAGCAAGGCGGCGACGGCCGGATCGGTGCTGCGCGCGGCGTGGTGCAACGGCGTGTTGCCCTCGGGGTCGGCGGCGCGCGCGTCGGCGCCGTTGGCGAGCAGGGTCATCACCGCTTCCGGGCGGCCGTGCCAGCTGTCGCGGGTGGCGGCGAGCAGGGGCGTATGCCCACCGTGCCGCAGGTTGAGGTCGGCGCCGCGCGCGATCAGCTGGCGCAGCAGGCGCAGATCGCCCTGCACGGCGGCGAGCATCGGCAGCGTGCGCTGGTCGCGCTCGTCCTCGCCCGGCAAGGCCTTCGGATCGGCGCCGGCTTCGAGCGCCTGCAAGGCGGCCTCGACCCGGCCCGAGCGCGCCGCGGCGTAGAGACGTTCGCCGGGCGAAGCTTCCGGCAACTCCAGCTCGGGCTCGCTGGCGGCCGGTTCGGGCATGCTCTCTATCGGCAGGCCGGCGGGCAAGGCCTTGCGGTCGGCGCGACGGTGGATCTCCAGGTGCGCCAGCAGGCTGAACAGCGGATACGCCAGCAGCGCCGGCAAGCGCCACTCGCCCGGCACGAGGTCCGGCCAGGCCAGCACCAGCCCCAGGCTGAGCACGGCGAACACCAGCGCCGTGATGACGCAGCCACGCAGCGGTTCGCGCGTGCCGGGGCGTGCCGCCGCCGACAGCAACGAACCGACGCGCTGGCCATGGCGCGACGCCTGCGCGAACGCGGGCCACAGGCGCCACAGGCCGAGCAGGACGCAGCCCACGCACAGGCTCAGCACCAGTGCGGGCACCAGCGCGCCGTTGTCGAGCAGCGCGCGCAAGGGCCAGCCGATGATCAAGGCCTCGAGTCCGAAGGCCAAACCCCACAGCGCCGCCACGGCAAGCGCGTCGGCGGCCAGGGGGGCCGCGGGATTTCGCAGCTTGCGCGAGCCCCGCCACAGGCTCCAGCCGAGCACCAGCGCGGGCTGCGCCAGGAAGGGCCCGGCCAGGGCCGCGCCGCCCGACCACCAGGCCGGCAGCGTGGCCAGCGCGGCGCCGAGCGCCAGCAGAACGCCCGCCAGGCGGCGCGCGCGGGGTTCAGCCATCACCGACGCCGCCTGCGACCAGGGGATCGTCGACCGACTGCGGCCCCTGCAGGTAGAAGCCCATGGACGCGAGGTTGGCGCGTACCGTGTCCGCCTCGACGCGGGCCAGCCGCCGGCCCGGAACGAGATCCACGCTCAGCACGAAGGCCAGGGGTCCCAGCGGCACGCGCACGCTCTCCGGCACGAGCATGAACGCATCCTTCTCGCGCAGGTACAGATAGGTGTCGGGCTTGCGCAGCGATTTGTAGACGTGTGCCTGCATGGCGCGCCGCTCGGGAATCCCCGGATTGTCGCCGCAAACCCCGGGCGGGGAAAGCGGCGGCGGCTTTGTTACGCTAGCGCGCCGGTTTTTTCGCCGGACCGATCCACGCCGGAGCACGCATGCGCCTGAACACCCGATTGCCTTTCCTCGTCCTCGCCCTATCTCTGGGCGGCCTGCCCGCCGCAGGCGCGCAAACGCCCATCACGCTCGACCAGGCGATGGCGCATCCGGACTGGATCGGCCCGCCGGTCGAGTCTCCGTGGTGGTCCTGGGACGGTCGCAGCATCCACTACAAGCTCAAGCGCGCGGGCTCGCCCTTGCGCGACATTTACTCCCAGCCCGTCGCCGGCGGCGCGCCCGTTCGCATCGACGAAGCCGGCCAGCCCACGCTCGACGCGCCCTCCCCGGTGTTCGACCGCGCCCGCACGCGCATGGCCTTCGCGCGCAACGGCGACATCTTCGAACGCGACCTGCGCAGCGGCGCGCTCACCCAGGTCACCCGCAGCGCCGAGGACGAAGCCGATCCGCAGTACGCCGCCGATGGCGCCAGCCTGCAGTTCCGCGTCGGCGCCGACTGGTTCCGCTGGGACCCGCGCGAGCGCCTGGTCAGCCCGGTCGCGCTGATCGTCGCGGGCAAGGATCCCGCCGCGCCGCCGCCGCCGGATTCGCTGCGCGACATGCAGCTGCGGCTGATGGCCACGCTCAAGCGCCAGGACGAGGACCGCAAGGCGCAACGCGCCCAGGACGAGCTCGCGCGCAAGACCGACCCGACCCGCGCCGCGGCGCCGGTCTACCTCGGCGACGGCCTGAAGATCGACGGCAGCTCGCTCTCGCCGAACGGCCGCTGGCTGCTGGTGGTCACCTCGCCCAAGGACGCCGACCTCGGCCGCATCGGCAAGCTGCCCAAGTACGTCACCGAATCCGGCTACGAGGAGTTCGAGGACCAGCGCACGCGCGTGGGCCGCAACTGGCCGATCGCCCAGAGCCTCAAGCTGGTGGACCTGGCCAGCGGCACGGTGCGCGACCTGTCCTTCGACAGCCTGCCCGGCATCGCCACCGATCCGCTGGCGGCGATGCGCGCCGCGCAAAAGCTCGATCCGCTGAAGGGCAACCGCGCCGTGCGCGTGGTGAACGAAGGCGACAACAGCGGCGCGGCGACGATCCGCTGGTCGCCCGACGGCAGCCGGCTGGCGCTGCAGGTGCGTGCGATCGACAACAAGGACCGCTGGATCGCCGGCGTGGACTTCGAGCAGGGCGCGCTGCGTCCGCTGCACCGCCTGACCGATCCGGCCTGGATCAACTGGGCCTTCAACGACTTCGGCTGGCTGCGGGATTCGCGCACGCTCTGGTACCTGTCCGAGGAGAGCGGCCATTCGCACCTGTACACGCTGGTGCCCGGCGGCAAGAGCCGCGCGCTGACGCAGGGCACGTGGGAAGCGTCCGCGGTGGCGTGGTCGCCGGACGGCGGCACCGCCTACTTCGTCTGCAACCGCGCGCGGCCGGGCGATTACGAGGTCTGCGCGGTGCCCGCCGCGGGCGGCGACGTGCGCGAGCTGACCGCGCTCGACGGCGTCGAGGACTTCCTGCCCTCGCCGGATGGCGCGCGGCTCGCGGTCCGGCATTCGGACAGCTACCTGCCGCCGCAGCTGGCGGTGGTGGCGGCCACCGGTGGCGAGGCGCTGAAACTGACCGACACCCGCAGCGCCGAGTTCAAGGCGCGGCAGTGGATCGAGCCGCAGATGGTGCAGGTGCCGTCCTCGCACGGCGCGGCGCCGGTCTGGGCCAAGCTCTATCGCCCGGCGACGCTCGAGCCCGGCCGCAAGTACCCGGTGGTGATGTTCGTGCATGGCGCCGGCTACCTGCAGAACGTCAGCGACCGCTACCCGAACTATTTCCGCGAGCAGATGTTCCACAACCTGCTGGTGCAGCAAGGTTACGTGGTGCTGGACATGGACTTCCGCGGCTCGGAAGGTTACGGCCGCGACTGGCGCACGGCGATCTACCGGCGCATGGGCCATCCCGAGCTGGAGGATTACGTGGACGGCCTGGAATGGATGGTCGCCGAGCACCAGGGCGATCGCGCCAACGTCGGCATCTACGGCGGCAGCTACGGCGGCTTCATGACCTTCATGGCGTTGATGCGCGAGCCGGATCGCTTCAAGGCCGGCGCGGCGCTGCGGCCGGTGTCCGACTGGACCAGCTACAACCACGAGTACACCTCCAACATCCTCAACTCGCCGGAAGTGGACCCGGAGTCCTACCGGATCAGCTCGCCGATCGAGTACGCCGAGAACCTGCGCGGGCACCTGCTGATCGCCCACGGCATGATCGACGACAACGTCTTCTACCAGGACTCTGTGCGTCTGGCGCAGCGCCTGATCGAGCTGAAGAAGGACAAGTGGGAGCTGGCCTCGTATCCGCTCGAGCGACACTCGTTCGTGCATCCGGAAGCCTGGTACGACGAGTACCGGCGCATCTACGAGTTGTTTGAAGAGGCTTTGAAGTAGAGCGGGACTTTCGCGGCCTCCGGCCGCGGCGCGGCTTGCGCCGCGGCGCCCGCGCCGCGGGATGGGGCCTGGCCTGTGGCGAGCGCGGTAGTCAGGCCAGGTAGCCGCCGTCGGCGGTGATCACGCTGCCGGTGACGTAGCTGCTGGCGGCGCTGCACAGGAACAGCACGGCCGGGGCGATCTCGGCCGGCTGCGCCACCCGGTTGAGCGGCGTGAGCTGCATCATCATGCCGAGGATCTTCGGGTTCGAGGTCAGCGCCGAGGCGAACTTGGTGTCGGTCAGGCCCGGCAGCACCGCGTTGACGCGGATGCCGTCGGCGGCCAGTTCCTTGGCGAAGCCCTCGGTGAGGTTGACGATGCCGGCCTTGGTCATCGAGTACACGCCCTGGCCGGGCGCCGAGCGGCGCGCGTTCACCGAGGCGATGTTGACGATGCAGCCGCCGCCGCGTGTACGCATGCGCCGCGCCGCCTGCACGCTGCTCCAGAAGTAGCCGCGCAGGTTGACCTCGACGGTCTTCTCGAAGCTGGCCAGGTCCTGGTCGAGCATCGGCCCGAAGTAGGGATTGGCGGCGGCGTTGTTGACCAGGATGTCGGGCGCCAGGCCGTCGGCGTCGAGCGCGGCGAAGGCTGACTCGATCGCCGCGGTGTCGCCGACGTGCATGGCCAGCGCGCTCGCCTGCCCGCCGTCGGCGCGGATCGACTCGGCGACGGCCTCGCAGCCCTCGCGCCTGCGGCTGGTGCAGACCACGCGGGCGCCATGCGCGGCCAGCAGGCGGGCGATGGCTTCGCCGATGCCGCGCGAGGCGCCGCTCACCAGCGCAGTCTTGCCGGACAGGTCGAACAAGGCCTCGCTCATGCATGCACTCCGGTTGCGGCGCGACCGCCGCTTGCTATGCTCGGGACACTAGCATGCAGGAGAATGCCGTGGCCGCGCCGCAACGACGCGTGTTGATCACCGGCGCCGGCTCGGGCCTGGGCCAGGCGCTGGCACTGCGCTACGCGGCTTCCGGCGCGCGCGTGGCCTGCGTGGATCGCGATGCCATGCGCAGCCAGTCCAGTTGCGCGCAGCTGCCCGGCGAGGGACATCTCGCGCTGACGGCGGACGTGTCCGACGACGCGGCGATGCAGGAACTGCACGACGAAGTGCAGCGTGCGTGGGGCGGCATCGACGTGCTGGTCAACAACGCCGGCATCGCCTCCGGCGGGCCGATGGTGGAAACCAGCATGGCCGAATGGCGACAGGTGCTGGATATCAACCTGCTCGGCGTCGTGCGCGGCTGCCGCTTGTTCGTTCCGGGCATGCTGGCGCGACACCATGGCCAGGTGATCAACACCGCCAGCTTCGCGGCGATCGCCGGGGCGCCCGGCGCGATGAGCTACGGCGTCGCCAAGGCCGGCGTGCTGGCGTTGTCGGAACAGCTGCGCGCCGAGGTGATCCACCGCGGCCTCGTCGTCAGCGTGGTCTGCCCGAGCTTCTTCCGCACCAACCTGTGCGAGAGCCTGATCGGCAGCGAGGCCGCGCGGCCGGTGGTGGAGCGGCTGATGGACACCGCGCCCGACACCCTCGACAGCGTCGCCGACAAGGTCTTCGCGCAGGCCGAGGCGGGGCGCTTCCTGATCCTGCCGACGCTGCGCGAGCCGATGCGCTGGCGGCTCAAGCGCTGGTTCCCGGAGTTCTACTTCCGCGCCATGCTCAAGCGCACCGGCGCCCTGCGCACCGCCGCGGCGAAGGGCTGAGGCGATGGCGACGCGGGGCAAGTGGTTGTTGTACGGCGCCAACGGCTACACGGGCCGGTTGGTGGCCGAGGAAGCGGTCCGGCGCGGACTGCAACCCATCCTCGCCGGCCGCAACGCCGACGAACTCGAGGCGCTCGGCCAGCGCCTGCACCTGCCAGTGCGCGTGTTCGGGCTCGACGCGCCGACCGCGGTGCGCGCCGGGCTGCAGGACGTCGGCCTGGTGCTGCATTGCGCGGGCCCGTTCTCCAGGACCTGCGCGCCGATGCTCGAGGCTTGCCTGGCGCAGCGCGCCCACTACCTCGACATCACCGGCGAGATCGAGGTGTTCGCGCACTGCCACGCGCAGGACGCGCGCGCCCGCGAGCGCGGCATCGTGGTCCTGCCCGGCGCCGGCTTCGACGTGGTCCCCACCGATTGCCTGGCGGCGCTGCTCAAGCGCGAATTGCCCGAGGCGACGTCGTTGGTGCTGGCCTTCGAGGCCGCCGGCGGACCCAGCCCCGGCACGGCGCTCACCGGCGTGGAAGGCCTGGGCCAGGGCGGCCGCGCGCGCATCGGCGGCAAGCTGGTGCGGGTGCCGCTGGCCTGGAAGACGCGGCGCTTCGACCGTGACGGCCAGCCGCGCTTCGCGATGACCATTCCCTGGGGCGACGTCTACACCGCCTTCGTATCCACCGGCATCCCCGACATCGAGGTCTACATGGGCGTGCCGCCGGCGACGGCCGCGCGGCTGCGGCGCATCCGCTGGCTCGGGCCGCTGCTGGGCAGCGCGCCGGTGCAGGCCTGGCTCAAGCGGCAGGTGCTTCGGCGCGTGCGCGGGCCCGACGCCGCCGCGCGCGAGGCCAGCGACGGACGGGTCTGGGGCGAGGTGCGCAGCGCCGATGGCCGCGAGGCGAGCGCGCAGCTGCGGACACCCAACGGCTATGCCCTCACGGTGACGGCCGCGCTCGGCATCGTGTCGCGCCTGCTGGACGGCCCGGCCGCGGCGCCGGGCTTCCACACGCCCTCGCAACTGATGGGCGCCGACTACGTGCTTTCCCTGCCCGGCGTGGAGCGCCTGTAGCGACAACGCGGGCGCCGTCACGTCCCGTCGCGTGCATGCGCCCGGTTTCTGTCAACCAAGTCACACCGGCGGCGGGGTCGAATGCTTTGTAATGGGAACCTGTTGCCCACCGTTCGATGGGCCTGGGGATGCATGCGCGATGACTGAACGCGACGACCTCGTCGCCCGCCTCGGCGAGGCGATGGACAACGGCGAGTTCCAGATGTTCTTCCAGCCCGAGTACGCGGCGGACGGACGGCCGGTGGCCGTGGAAAGCCTGATCCGCTGGCGCCACCCCGAGCGCGGGCTGATCCCGCCGGTGGTGTTCCTGGCGATCTGCGAAGACAGCGGCCTGATCCTTCCACTGGGGCGCTGGATCCTCGGCGAGGCCTGCGCCTACCACTTCCGCCTGGCCGAGGCCGGCTGGCCGGAGGTGGCGGTGTCGGTGAACATGTCGCCGGCGCAGTTCGAGGACGCCGGCATGGTGGACTACCTGCGCAAGCTGGTGAAGGAATTCCAGATTCCGCCGGGGGCGCTGGAGCTGGAACTGGCCGAGGCCACGGTGATGCAGCACCCGGAGCGCTCGATCGAGCGCCTGAGCGCGGTGCGCGCGCTCGGCGTCGGCGTGGCGCTGGGCGAGTTCGGCACCGGTTACTCGAGCATGTCGGCGATCCATCGCGTGCCGGCCGACAAGATCAAGATCGACCGCAGCGTGGTGCGCGGCGTGCACGAGAACGCCGACAACGCGGCGATCTGCCGCTCGATCATCTCGCTCGCGCACGGCAAGGGCCTGACGGTGATCGCCGAGGGCGTCGAGGTGAGCGAGGAGCGGGCCTGGCTGCTGGCCAACGGTTGCGACGGCGTGCAGGGCTACCTGTTCGCGCGTCCGGCGCCCTTCGAGGACATGCTGCGCGGACTCGGCACCCTTCCGGCGTGAGCCGGATGCCACCGGCCCCGCCATGCCTTTCTCCGACGAAGACCTGGCCGCCGCCCCGAGCGTAGCCGACCAGGCGCGGCCGGCCCTGCTGGGCCTGGGCCTGAGCGCGGTGCTGCTCGCCGGCCTCTTCGTCGCGCTCTGGCTCGACTACCGACAGAAGATCGACTCTGCGCAGGCGCGGGTGGAAGCCATGGCCCGCGGCAGCGAGCATGCGCTGGCGCTGCAACTGCGCAACCTCGAACGCGCGCTGGCCGGCGTGGCGGAGGACGCCGCGTTCCTGCAGGCCGATGCGCCGGGCCGCAAGGCTGCGCTGCGCCGAGCGCTGGCGGCCGGCGTGGACCTGCGCCATGAGGAACTGACCGGCGTCATGCTGGTGGATGCCGACGGCACGCCGGTCGACGGCGCCGCGGGCGGAGATGCCTCGATTGCCGATTGGGCCAACCACCCCGCGCACCGACAGGGCGCCGGTCGCCTGCGCATCGGCTTGCCGATGCGCGGTGACGACGGCAGCTGGGTGCTGCCATTGGCCGTGCCGGCGCCGCTGCCGGGCCAGGCGCGGCCTGGCTGGGCGGTGGCGCAGTTGGAAGTCGGGGCGCTGGCCGACGTCGTGGCCGACCTCGACACGGGTGAAGACGGCATCGCCAACGTCTTCCATCGACGCGGCAGCATGCTGGCGCGCTCGCAACCGTCGGCCAGGGCCATCGGCGCCGACTTCTCGCACTCGCCGCTGATGCGTGGCGTCTGGCAGCAAGCGGTCGGGCGAACCGACCTGGTCAGCGAAGTCGACGGGGTCCGCCGGCTGGTGGGATGGAACGCGTTGCAGGACTACCCGCTGGTGGTTTCAGTCGGCGTGTCACGCGCGCAGGCGCTGGCCACCTGGTACGGCTTCGCCGGGGCCGCGGCGCTGGCCTGCCTGGCCTACCTGCTGGGCTGGATGCTGCTGGCACGCACGCTGCTGCGGGCGAACCGGCGCCAGTCGCAGCTGCTGGCGCGGCTGGCGGCGAGCCGCGCCTCGCTGCTGGAGTCGCAGCGCCTGGCCGGGCTGGGCTCGTTCCGCATCCACCTGGCCAGCGACCGCCTCGAGTTCTCGCCCGAGGCACGCGCGATCTACGGCTTCGACGCCGACGAAGCGGTGGACGTGCCGGCCTGCCTGCTGCGCACGCATCCCGCCGACGCGGCGCGCGTCGCCAGCGACCATGCCCGGCACGTTCGCGAGCGCGACTTCCCCGACACCCGCTACCGTTTGCGCCGCCCCGACGGCAGCGTGCGCACCGTCGTCGCCCGCGGCCGCTTCGCCCGCGTCGACGGCGAGGACTGCATGGTGGGCACGCTGCAGGACATCACCGACCTGGCCGAGGCGCACCAGCGCCTGCATGACGCGGAGGCGCAGTACCGCCTGCTGTTCGAGCGCAACCCGCTGCCGTTCTGGGTGTTCCATCGCGAGGATTTCCGCATCCTGGAGGCCAACCAGGCGGCGCTGGCGCAGTACGGCTACAGCCGCGAGGAATTCCTGGCGATGAGCCTGCGCGACCTGCGCCCGAGCGAGGACGTGGAAGAGGCCGAGCGGGTCGCCGCGGAGGACAACCCGGACAAGCGCCGCGGCCGCATCTGGCGCCACCTGCGCCGCGACGGCAGCCTGCTGCACGCCGCCGTGCATGCCGCCGACATCGTCTTCCGCGGCGACCCCGCGCGGCTGGTGCTGGCCCTGGACGTGACCGAACGCCTGCAGGCCCAGCAGCGCCTGGAAGACAGCGAGCGCCGCTTCCAGCTGGTGGCGCGCGCGACCTCGGACGCGGTCTTCGACTGGAACATCGTCACCGGCAGCAGCTGGCGCAGCCGCAGCTTCGCCTCGCTGTTCGGCTATGGCGAGGACGAGATGCCCGAGACCATCGACGCCTGGCACGAACGCGTGCATCCGGACGACATCGCGCGCGTGGACGCCGAACTGCATCGGGTCTTCTACCAGACCCGCGAAACCGAATGGGGCGCCCTCTACCGCTTCCGCCGCGGCGACGGCAGCTACGCCTGGGTGCACGACCGCGGATTGCTCGAGCGCGACGCCCGCGGCAAGCCCTTGCGCATGGTCGGCGGCATGATGGACGTCAGCCGCCAGCAGCAGGATGAGGCCGAGCTGCGCCTGCTGCGCCGCGCGATCGAGTCGGCCGAGAACGGCATCGCCGTGGTGGACGCCCGCGCACCGGACATGCCGCTGGTCTACATCAACGCTGCCTTCGAGCGCATCACCGGCTACCCCGCCGCGGAAGCGCTGGGTCGCAACTGCCGCTTCCTGCAGGGCGCCGATCGCGTCCAGGCGGACCTCTCGGAGTTGCAGCAGGCGCTGGCCGCCGGCCGCGAGGCCAGCGTGCTGCTGCGCAACTACCGCCGCGACGGCGAGATGTTCTACAACCAGCTCTCGCTCTCGCCGGTGCGCGACGACAACGGCGCGCTGACGCATTTCGTGGGCGTGCTGGAGGACGTGAGCGAGCGCCAGCGCCACGAGGCCGAGCTCGCCTTCCAGGCCAGCCACGACGAGCTGACCGGCCTGCTCACCCGCAGCGCGCTGCTGGCCGGCCTGGAACGGATGATCGCGGCGCACGCCGACGCGCCGCTCGCCGTGCTGTACCTGGACATCAACAACTTCAAGCTGATCAACGACAGCCTCGGCCACGAAGTCGGCGACGCGGTGCTGCAGGTGGTCGCGCAGCGCCTGCGCGAGCAGGTCGGCGCCGACCGGCTCGGTCGGATGGGCGGCAACGAGTTCATGGCGGTGTTCGACGGCGGCCAGGACGAGGTGGCCGTGCGCCGCCTGCTGGACGTGTTGGCCCAGCCGATCGAGGTGCTTTCCACGCTCCACCACCTCGGGGTGAACGCGGGCGTCGCGCGCTACCCCGCGCATGGCCTGGCGCCGGACCAGTTGCTGCGCAATGCCGGCCTGGCGACGCACGAGGCACGCCGCCGCGGCCACAACCAGTGCGTGGAATACACCGCCGACTTCGACCGCGCCGTCACCGACCGCCAGGCGCTGGTCTCGCAGCTGCACGAAGCGATCGAGCGCGAGCAGTTCGAACTGCACTTCCAGCCCCTGTTCGCCACCAGTCGCAAGCCGGTCGGGCTGGAGGCGCTGGTGCGCTGGCGCCATCCCGAGCGCGGGCTGGTGTCGCCGGCGGAGTTCATCCCGGCGGCCGAGGACAGCGGGCTGATCGTGCCGCTCGGTCGCTGGGTGCTGCGCGAGGCCTGCCGCCACCACCGGCTGCTGGCCGAGGCCGGACTCGGCCACCTGAGCATCGCGGTGAACGTGTCGGCGCTGCAGTTCCTCAGCGGCGAGCTGCAGCACGACGTGCCGGCGCTGCTGGCCGAGTTCGGCGTGCCACATGGCGTGCTCGAGCTGGAGCTGACCGAAAGCCTGGTGATGGAGAACCCCGAGTCGGTGATCGAGGTCATGCGCAGCCTGCGCCGGCATGGCGTGCAGCTGTCCATCGACGACTTCGGCACCGGCTACTCCTCGATGTCCTACCTGCACCGGCTGCCGGTGGACAAGCTCAAGATCGACCGCAGCTTCGTCAATGGCGTGGAAGTGGACCCGCACAACGCGGCGATCTGCGACTCGATCCTGGCGCTGGCGCGCAGCTTCGACCTGAAGGTGATCGCCGAGGGCGTGGAGACGCAGGCGCAGTTCGACTGGCTGTGCGGCCGGCAGTGCGACGAGGTGCAGGGTTACCTGCTGGCGCGGCCGCTGCCGTTCGCGGACGTGGTGGCGACGCTTACAATGGCGCATGGACGTCTCGCACCTGCTTGATGAGCTCAACCCTGCCCAACGTGACGTCGTTTCCGCCCCGCCCGGCCACTACCTGGTACTGGCCGGCGCCGGCTCCGGCAAGACCCGCGTGCTCACCCATCGGATCGGCTGGCTGAACGAAGTCGTCGGGGTGCCGCCGCACGGCATCCTGGCGGTGACCTTCACCAACAAGGCGGCCGCGGAAATGCGCGGCCGCGTCGAATCCCTGCTCGGCGGCGGTACCCGCGGCATGTGGATCGGCACCTTCCACGGCCTCGCGCACCGCCTGCTGCGCCTGCACTGGCGCGAGGCCGGGTTGCCGGAAGGCTTCCAGGTACTCGACTCCGACGACCAGGTGCGCTTGCTCAAGCGCATCGCCACCGCGCTGGAACTGGACGAAGGCCGTTTCCCGCCGCGCCAGATCGCCTGGTGGATCAATGCGCAGAAGGACGAGGGGCGGCGCCCGTCGGCGATCCAGCCGCCCGGCGGCGACTTCTACACGCGCACGCTGTTGCGCGCCTACGAGGAGTACGAGCTGCGCTGCCAGCGCGCGGGCCTGGTGGACTTCGCCGAGATCCTGCTGCGCGCGCACGAACTCTGGCTGCAGCAGCCGGCGCTGCTGGCGCACTACCAGCAGCGCTTCCGGCAGATCCTGGTGGACGAATTCCAGGACACCAACGCGATCCAGTACGCCTTCATCCGCGTGCTCGCCGGCGACAGCGGCCAGGTCTTCGTGGTCGGCGACGACGACCAGGCCATCTACGGCTGGCGCGGCGCCAAGGTCGAGAACGTGCAGCGCTTCCTGCGCGACTACCCGGGCGCGACCACCTTCAAGCTCGAGCAGAACTACCGCTCCACCGGCACGATATTGGCGGCCGCCAATGCAGTGATCGCGCACAACCCGGAGCGCCTGGGCAAGCAGCTGTGGACCAGCGGCGCCGACGGCGACCCGATCGAACTCTACTGCGCCTACAACGAGGTCGACGAAGCGCGCTTCGTGGTCGAGCGCATCCGTGCGCACATCGACCACGGCGGCAGCGCCGGCGAATGCGCGCTGCTCTATCGCAGCAACGCGCAATCACGCGCCTTCGAGGAACAGCTCGGCCAGGCCGGCCTCCCCTACCGCGTCTACGGCGGACTGCGCTTCTTCGAACGCATGGAGATCAAGGACGCGCTGGCCTACCTGCGCCTGGTCGCGCATCGCGACGACGACGCCGCCTTCGAGCGCGCCGTCAACACGCCGCCGCGCGGCATCGGCGAACGCACGCTCGACGAGGTGCGCCGGCGTGCGCGCGCCGACGGCGTGTCGCTATGGTCGGCCGCCTGCGCCGCCGCCGAGGATGCGGGTGCGCTGGCCGGGCGCGCGCGCAACGCCTTGCGTGGCTTCGAGACGCTGATCGAGGGCCTCGCCGCGCAACTGGCCGAGTTGCCGCTGCACGAACAGTTCGACGAAGTGCTCGAGCGCTCCGGCCTGCGCACGCACTACGCCAACGAATCGCGCGGCCAGCTCGACTCGCGGGTGGACAACCTCGACGAGCTGGTGTCGGTGGCGAGCCGCTTCGAACGCCGCCCCGAGGCCGACGACGAGGCGCCGCCGATGAGCGACCTGGTCGCCTTCCTGTCCTACGCCGCGCTCGAGGCCGGCGAGGGCCAGGCCGAGGCCGGCGAGGACGGCGTGCAGTTGATGACCCTGCACAGCGCCAAGGGCCTGGAATTCCCGCAGGTGTTCCTGGTCGGGCTGGAGGAAGGCCTGTTCCCGAGCGGGCGCTCGCTGGAGGAGAACGGCCGGCTGGAAGAGGAACGCCGCCTGGCCTACGTCGGCCTGACCCGCGCGCGCCAGCGCCTGACCCTGAGCTACGCCGAGCAGCGACGCCTGCACGGCATGGAGATGATGGGCACGCCCTCGCGCTTCCTGCGCGAGATTCCGTCCGCGCTGTTACGCGAGGTGCGCCCGCGCGCGGGACTCAGCCGCCCGGCCTGGTCGCCCTCGCCGGCCAGCGCGCCGGGCTGGGCCAGCGACGCGCCCGCGGCGGGATTGCGGCTCGGCCAACGCGTGGCGCATGCCAGTTTCGGCGAAGGCATCGTGGTGGATTGCGAGGGCAGCGGCGCGCACGCGCGCGTGCAGGTGAACTTCGAGTCGGCCGGGTCCAAGTGGCTGGTGCTCGCCTACGCGAACCTTTCGCCGCTCTAGCGCAGCCTGGCGCGACTCAGTTACTGGCCGCGGGAACGGCGTCTTCCGCCGGCGGGGCCTGTTCGGTCGGCGCGGGCGCGCGAACGCGGGCACGCTTGGGCGGATCGCACTTCTTGAACACGCGGCAGAGGAAGCCCTTGCGCTTCTTCTGGTCGGGTGTTTCGGCGGCTTCGACGGCGGCCGGCGCGGCGGCCGCTGCGGCCTGGGCTTCGAGCGCGGCGGCGACCGCGGCTTCGTTCTGCTGGCGTGCCTGCTCGCGGATCAGCAACTCGGCAGCCGAAGGCTCGCGAACCGCGCGCACGCGCACCCGGTTGACCTGGCCATTGGGGCCGCCGTGGCCGTAGCGCACGGTGGCCAGGGGACCGGCGCCTTCAGCCGTGCCGAGCACGCCCGCGACGGCGCCCTGCGGGCCGGGGGCGGGCAAGCCGGTGGCGGCATCGACGGCGGTGGGGACGGGACCCGGAGGCGGCGGCGTAACCGCAGGGACGGCGGGAGCGGCTGGCGCGGCTGGCGCCGCCACGGCGACGGCCGGCGGTGCGGCCGCGGCGGGCGCCGCCGGTGCCCCGAACCGTTGCCAGAGCGCCCAACCGGCGATCGCCAACATCAGCACGCCCGGGCCGATCACGAGGGCGAGGTTGCGCCGCTTGGGCGCGGCAGCGATGACGGTGTCCTGCCCGGCGATCTCGGCGGTGACGCGTCCCACCGGCACCGGCGTGCCGCGGCCCTGGCCCACCTGCGGCGGACGCGAGGAGGTCACCATCGGCGGCGGCGTGGAGGCGCGCACGTTGCCCGGCGTGGCCGGGGTCGGCATGCCCACCACCGTCGGGTTGGAGGCGTTCGCCCCCGCCCACGGCGCCGGGCGCAGCTTCAGCTGCCCGTCCTGCATCACCAGCGGGTGCTTCTTGAGGTCATTGTTGAGCTCGTCGCAGCTCTGGTAGCGGTCGGCCGGATCCTTGGCGAGCATCTTGTTGAGGATGCGCGCGATCTCCTCGTCCACCTCGGGATTGAGCTCGCGGATGTCCGGCGTTTCCGACTGCACCACGTCGAGCATCAGCTTGAGCGGGCTGTCGTCCTGGAAGGGCATGCGCCCGCTGAGCATCTCGAACAGGCAGATGCCGAGCGCGAAGATGTCCGAGCGCTGGTCCACCGACTTGCCCAGGCACACTTCCGGCGACAGGTAACCCGGCGTGCCGACGAAGGCGCCGGTGTTGGTCAGCTTGGCGGAGGCGTCGTGATTGGCCAGCGCGATGCCGAAGTCGGCGACCTTCACCTGCCCGCGCGAGGTGATCATGATGTTGCCGGGCTTGATGTCGCGATGGATCACGCCTTGCGCATGCGCGGAGGCGAGGCCCTGGGAGGCGTGCAGCAGGACCTTCAGCGCATCGCCGGGCGTCAGGCGGATCTCGCGCTTGAGGCAGGTCGACAGCGACTCGCCGTCGATGTACTCCATCACGAAGAAGGTCTGTTCCTCGTCCTGCCCGATGAAGTAGATCTGGATGATGTGGGCGTCGTTGAGCGTCGCCATCGCCCGCGCCTCGCGCAGGAAACGTTCGACGAAGACCTTGTCGTGCGCCATCGACGCCGACAGCACCTTGATCGCGACATAGCGCCCGAGGGAACTCTCGTAACCCTTGTAGACCACGCCCATGCCGCCGCGGCCGAGTTCCTCGACGATGTCGTAGTGCCCGAGGCGAGTGTTGATCATGCGCGCGCAACCCCTTGTCGGGGCATGGTAACCGCGCCGGACGCCATTCGGAAGCGCCCATTGCTAGACTGGGCCAAACCGGGGGAACTGGCATGAAACGACGTGAAATCCTGCGTGGCGCGGGCCTCGCCACGGTGGCCGCGGGCCTGGCGGCCTGCGCGGCCAAGCCCGGCGCGAGCGGTCCGGCGGGCCCGGCGCTCAATCTCAAATGGAAGATGGCCACCGCCTGGCCGACCAATTTCCCCGGCCTGGGCACCGGCGCGGCGCGGTTGGCGGAGATGATCACCCAGGCCAGCGGGGGCCGCATCAGCGTGAAGGTGTTCGGCGCGGGCGAGCTCGCCTCGGCCTTCGAGGTCTTCGACCTGGTCAGCCGCGGCACCGTGCAGATGGGCCACAGCGCCAGCTACTACTGGAAGGGCAAGCTGGCCGCGGCGCCTTTCTTCAGCGCGGTGCCCTTCGGCCTCAACGCGCAGGAAATGAATGGCTGGCTGTACGCCGGCGGCGGCCTGGAGTTGTGGCGCGAGTTGTATGCGCCCTCCAACCTGGTGCCGTTCCCGGCCGGCAACACCGGCGTGCAGATGGCGGGCTGGTTCCGCAAGCCGCTCGCCTCGGTAGCCGACCTGCGGGGCCTGAAAATGCGCATTCCCGGCCTCGGCGGCGAGGTGATGGAGCGCGTCGGCGCCACGCCGGTGAACCTGCCCGGCGGCGAGGTGTTTTCCTCGCTGCAGTCCGGCGCGATCGATGCCGCCGAGTGGGTCGGCCCGTACAACGACCTCGCCTTCGGCCTGCATCGCGTGGCCAAGTACTGCTACTACCCGGGCTGGCAGGAGCCGGGCTCGACGCTGGAATGCATGGTCAACAAGCAGGCGTACGAGGCGCTGCCGCAGGACCTGCAGGACATCGTCGCGGCCTGCTGCCAGGCGGTGAACGCGCAGATGCTGGCCGAGTTCACCGCGCGCAACCAACAAGCGTACGAAACGCTGAGCCGCGAGCACGGCGTGCAGTTCCTGCCCCTGCCGGCCGACGTGCAGGCGGCGCTGAAGCAGGCGGCGACCGAAGTGCTCGATGCCGCCGCGGCCGCCGATCCGTTCTCGGCGAAAGTGCTCGCCTCGGTGCGTGCCTTCCAGGCGCAGGCGCAGGCCTGGCACCGCATCTCCGAGGAGGCCTTCTACGACCTGCGGCGCGGGCCGCGCGACACACCGGCCTGACACCCGGACCCACGCATGGCCGCGGCCGGCCCTGGTTTGCGTATTGACGCGAACCAGTCGGGGATTTCACAGGGGCAAGCCAATGCGCAGTTTCATCCGCTGGACCCTGCGGGTCCTGGTCGGCCTCGTCGCCGTGGGCGCGGTGCTGTTCGGCGTCGCCTGGATCAAGACCGAGCGCGGCCTCGCGCGCATCTACGAGGTCTCGGATCCGCCCTTGGCGATGGCCCGCGACGATGCATCGCTCGCCCACGGCGCGCACCTGTTCGCCACCCGCGGCTGCGCCGACTGCCACGGTGCCGATGCGCGCGGCAAGCTGGTGTTCGAGGCGGGCCCGGTGATGAAGATCGTCGGCCCCAACCTCACGCCGGGCGGCGTACTCAAGGATGTGCCGCCGGACCGCGTCGCCGCGGCGATCCGCCACGGCGTCAAGCCCGACGGGCGCCCGGTGGTGTTCATGCCGAGCGAGGACTTCGCGCAGATGGGCGACGCCGACGTCGCCGCGCTGATCGCCTGGCTGCAGGCCCAACCGGCGTCGTCGAACGATCCGGGCCGCACCGAGGTGCGGCCGGTCGGACGGGTGCTGTATGCACTGGGCCAGCTGCCGTTGCTGCCGGCCGAGCACATCGACCATGCACCGCGCAGCCGCGCGGTACCAGTGCTCGCCGCGACCGCCGAGTACGGCCGTTACCTGGCAGTAGGTTGCACCGGTTGCCACGGCGCGAACTTCGCCGGCCAGCACGTGCCGGGGACGCCCGCCTCGTTCCCCGATGCGCGCAACCTCACGCCCGGCGCGCTCGCATCGTGGACGGCAAGCGATTTCCGCCGCGCCCTGCGCGAGGGCAAGCGCCCGGACGGCACGGCGATCGATCCCTTCATGCCCTGGCAGACCTACGCGCGCCTGAAGGACGAGGAGATCGACGCGCTCTGGGCCTACTTGCGCACGCTGCCCCCCAAGCGCAGCCCCGGCTAGCGGTAAAGCTGCTCCGGCAGCCAGGTCGCCAGGGCGGGGAAGGCCGCCAGCAGCGCCAGCATCAGCAGTTGCAGGCCGATGAAGGGCAGCACGCCGCGGTAGATGTCGGCGGTACGCACGCCCGGCGGCGCCACGCCACGCAGGTAGAACAGCGCGAAGCCGAAGGGCGGCGTCAGGAACGAGGTCTGCAGGTTCACCGCCATCATCACCCCCAGCCAGACCGGATCGATGCCCATGGCCAGCAGCACCGGCGCGACGATCGGCACCACCACGAACACGATCTCGATGAAGTCGAGCACGAAGCCGAGCAGGAACATCGCCAGCATCACCAGCAACAAGGCGCCGACCTTGCCGCCGGGCATGCCGGACAGCGCGGAATGCACGAGCTCGTCGCCACCGTAGCCGCGAAACACCAGCGAGAACAGCGCCGCGCCGACCAGGATCGCAAACACCATCGCGTTGACCCGCGCCGTGTCGCGCGCCACCTCGCCCAGGCGCTTCCACGATAGTTGCCCGGCGAGCACCGCGAACACGGTGGCCCCGACCGCACCCACGGCCGCGGCCTCGGTGGGCGTGGCGATGCCCCACAGGATCGAGCCGAGCACCGCCAGGATCAGCGCCAGCGCCGGCACCACCGCGCGCAGCAGTTGCGCGAACGAGCGCGGCGTCGCCTCCCGATGCGCCGGCGCGCGCTCGGGCTGGCGCCAGGCCACCCACAGGACGTACCCCAGATAGAGCGCCACCAGACCCAGGCCCGGCAACAGCGCACCGGCGAACAGGTCGCCGACCGATACCGTCTGCGGCGCGAAGATGCCCTGCTCGAGCTGCGCCTGCTGGTAGGCGTTGCCGAGCTGGTCGCCGAGCAGCACCAGGATCAGCGACGGCGGGATGACCTGGCCGAGCGTGCCCGAGGCGCAGATCGCGCCGCAGGCCAGCGCCGGGTCGTAACCGTGGCGCAGCATGGTCGGCAGCGAGATCAGGCCCATCGCCACCACCGTGGCGCCGACGATGCCGGTGGACGCGGCCAGGATCGCGCCGACCAGCAGCACCGCCACCACCAGCCCGCCGCGCACCCGCCCGAACATCGCCGCCACTGCCTCCAGCAGGTTCTCGGCGATGCGCGATTTCTCCAGCATGATCCCCATGAAGACGAACAGCGGCACCGCCACCAGCGTCTCGTTGGTGACCGTGCCGAACACGCGGCTGGGAAAGGCCTCCAGGAAGCTCGGGTCGAAATTGCCCAGCAGCATGCCCAGGCCGGCCACCAGCAAGGCCACGCCGCCGAGCACGAAGGCCACCGGGAAGCCGGTCAGCAGGCCGGCCAGGAGGCCGCACAACAGCAGCGCCAGCATCAACCCGTGGCTGGCCTCCAGGCTCATCGTGCGGGGTCGCCGCGCAGCCGCGTCCAGGCGCGCACGGCCTGCGCGAGCGCCTGCAGCAAGAGCAGCGCGGCCGACAGCGGGATCAGCGACTTCACCAGGTACCAGCCGGGCAGGCCGGTGGAGTTGGAGCCCTCGCGCTGCGCCCAGCTGGCGGCGACGTAGTCGTGGCTGATCCACAGCATGAACACGCACAGCGGCGCCAGCAGCAACACCAGGCCGCCGAGTTCGAAGGCCGCCGCGGTGCGCGGCGTGAAGCGCTGCGAGAGCACGTCCACCCGCACGTGCGCGTCATGCTTGAGCGCATAGCCGAGCGCGAGCAGGAACAGGCCGCCATGCAGCCACTGCACGGCTTCCTGCGCGGCGATGGAACCCACCCCGAACAGGTAGCGCGCCGCCACCAGCCCCGCGACCAGCGCGACGAGCAACACGGACAGGCCGGCGGCGAGGCGGCCGGCGGCCTCGTTGAGTGCGTCGGCGACCCGGATCAGGCGCGACACGCGCGCGCGGCCTTCAATCCCACTCGTAGATCGTCCAGTAGACCGGGGCGATGGTGTGGCGGTCGGCGTCGCTGCGATCGAGGCGGCCGTTGCGGTCGTCGTCGTACAGGTAATAGGGCTTGCCGCGCAGTGGGGTGATGCGGACCATATAGACCTTGCCGCCCTCGCGGTATTCCTCGACGCGGTCGCCGTTGTCGGAACTGCGGATGGTCACGGTCGGACCGACGTCCTCGCCGGGCGGCGGCAGCTTCTTCGGCGGGATCGGCACGTCCTGGGCAGCCACCGTGGCGCTGGCGGCCAGCAGGGCGAGCAGGGCGACGCGGGCGTGGCGGATGTCCATGGACCAAGCATGGCACCGGCCCGGGCCGGCCTCAAGCTCGGCCGTCCTACAATGGCGGCCTTGCCGTTCCGAGTGCCGCCATGTCTCGCCTGGTCCTGATCGACGGATCGTCCTACCTCTACCGCGCCTTCCACGCGCTGCCGCCGCTGACCGCGCCCGATGGCAGCCCCACCGGGGCGCTGTTCGGCATCGTCAACATGCTGCGGGCGACGATGAAGGAGAACCCGGACTACGTCGCCTTCGTGATGGACGCCTCCGGCCCGACCTTCCGCGACGAGCTCTACCCCGAGTACAAGGCCACCCGCAGCGCCATGCCCGACGACCTGCGCGCGCAGGTCGAGCCGATGAAGCAAATCGTCGAGGCGCTGGGCTTCCCGATCCTGTGCGTGCCGGGCGTGGAGGCCGACGACGTGATCGGCACGCTCGCCGTGCAGGCGCAGGCCGCCGGCATCCCGGTGATGATCTCCACCGGCGACAAGGATTTCGCCCAGCTGGTGCGACCCGGCATCACCCTGACCAACACCATGACCGGCAGCGTGCTCGACGAGGCCGGCGTGCAGGCCAAGTTCGGCGTGCGGCCTGACCAGATCGTCGACTACCTGGCGCTGATGGGCGATGCGATCGACAACATCAAGGGCGTGGACAAGTGCGGCCCCAAGACGGCCGCCAAGTGGCTGGGCGAGTACGGCACGCTGGAGGCGGTGATCGCCAACGCCGACAAGGTCGGCGGCAAGATCGGCGAGAACCTGCGCGCGGTGCTCGAGCGGCTGCCGCTCAACCGCGTGCTGGTGACCATCAAGCAGGACGTGGCGCTGGACTGCGCGCCGCAGGCGCTCAAGCTGAAGCCGCGGGACGTGCCGGTGCTGGGCGAGCTGTATGCACGTTATGGCTTCCACGCCGCGCTGCGCGAACTGACCGGTGGCGAACCGGCCGGCGGCGGCACGCCACGCGCGCTCGAGGCCGGCCGGCCGACGGTGAACCTGCATGCGGTGACGCCGACGCCGGTCGAGCCGCCCGACCCGACGCTGTCGGTGAAGGGCGAATTCGAACTCGTGCTCACCCGCGAGCAGTTGCAGGCCTGGGCCGAACGCCTGCAGCAAGCCGCGCTCATCGCCTTCGACACCGAGACCGATTCGCTCGACCCGATGCGCGCCGAGCTGGTGGGCCTGAGCCTGTCGGTGCAAACGGGGCATGCCTGCTACATCCCGCTGGCGCATCGCTACGCCGGGGTGCCGGCGCAACTGCCAAGGGACGAGGTGCTCGATGCGCTGCGCCCGGCCTTCACCGACGCCGCCAAGCCCAAGGTCGCCCAGCACGGAAAGTACGACCTGCACGTGCTGCGCCGGCACAGCCTGGCGGTTAAAGGCTATTGCGAGGACACGATGCTGCAGAGCTTCGTGCTCAACGCCGGCGGCCAGCGCCACGACATGGACTCGCTGGCGGCGCGCTTTCTCGGCTACGACACGATCCGCTACGAGGACGTGGCCGGCAAAGGCGCCAAGCAGATCAGCTTCGCGGAAGTCGAGCTCGAGCGCGCCGCGGCGTATGCCGCCGAGGACGCCGACATCACCCTGCGCCTGCACACGGTGCTGCGCCCGAAGCTCGCCGCCGAGCCGCGCCTGGAGTCCGTATACCGCGACATCGAGATGCCGCTGGTGCCGGTGCTCGAGCGCATGGAAGCCACCGGCGTGGCGATCGACATGGACGAGCTGCGCCGCCAGGGTGCCGACCTGTCGCAGCGGATGCTGAAGCTGCAGCAGCGGGCGCACGAACTCGCCGGCCGCGCCTTCAACCTCGATTCGACGCGCCAGCTCGGGCAATTGCTGTTCGAGGAACTCAAGCTGCCCGCGCGGGTGAAGACGCCAGGCGGCGCGCCCTCCACCAACGAGGAAGCGCTGGAGGCGATCGCCGATCTGCACGAGCTGCCGCGGCTGGTGCTCGAGCACCGCGGCCTGGGCAAGCTGCGCTCGACCTACACCGACAAGTTGCCGTTGATGTTGAATCCCGACACCGGCCGCGTGCACACCAGCTACCACCAGGCAGGCGCCGCCACCGGTCGCCTGTCCTCGAACGATCCCAACCTGCAGAACATCCCGATCCGCAGCGTGGACGGCCGCCGTATCCGCGAGGCCTTCATCGCCCCGCCCCGGCGCAAGATCGTGGCTTGCGACTATTCGCAGATCGAGCTGCGGATCATGGCCCACCTGTCCGAGGACCCGGGCCTGGTGTCGGCCTTCGCCCGCGGCGTGGACGTGCATGCGGCGACCGCCGCGGAAGTGTTCGGCGCCACGCCGGAGACGGTGACGCGCGAGCAACGCAGCGCCGCCAAGGCGATCAACTTCGGCCTGATGTACGGCATGAGCGCCTTCGGCCTGGCGCGGCAGCTGGGCATCGGCCGCGGCGAGGCGCAGGACTACATCGCGCTGTACTTCTCGCGCTTCTCCGGCGTGCGCGACTTCATGGACCGGGTGCGGGCGCAGGCGCGCGAGGACGGCTACGTGGAGACCGTGTTCGGCCGCCGGCTGGTGCTGCCGGAGATCCGCTCGCGCAACCAGGCCCAGCGCGCCGGCGCCGAGCGCGCGGCGATCAATGCGCCGATGCAGGGCACCGCCGCCGACATCATCAAGCGGGCGATGATCGAGGTGGACCGCTGGCTGCAGGCCGAGGGCGCGGGCCGGGCGGCGATGATCATGCAGGTGCACGACGAACTGGTGTTCGAGGTGGACGCCGGCTTCGTAGACACCCTGCTGCCGGCGGTGAAGCAGCGGATGGAGGGCGCCGCGGAACTGCGGGTGCCGCTGGTGGTCGATAGCGGGGTGGGCGACACCTGGGAACAGGCGCACTGAGCCCCTGATTTACGGCGCTTCGTCACGGTTTCCTCACCGTTTCCGCGCTTCCTAAACGGCTCCTGAATGCCCCTGGCCGGAACGGTCCCCATTCACGAACTAATAATGCGGGCAGTGGTCAACTAGCTGCGACGGATGCAACGTCCGTCGTGGACACTCCCTCCCCTGAGTGATCCGATGGAAACGACGAGTCTCCCCACTCCCGTTTCCAAACCCCGGCCCCGCAAGCTTCCCCTGGCTTGCGGGGTTTTTATTTGCGCGCTCGTTAAGGTTTCCCGCGCGACCCATTAAGGTAAATGGACCGAACGTGAATCACCCGCAGGGGCCGCGTTTTGTGATCGTTCACACCTCCTAGACTCGGCGACGGGTTCCATTGGACCCGCCCACCGCACTGCGCGGTGGTCCACATTCGGGAGGGGTTGATCGATGAAGTTGAAGTCACAGCTTTTGGTGCTGTCGGTGGGCATGCTCGCCGCCAGCATCGCCGCCGCCGCGACGGGCGACGGCAAGTCCATGGCCAAGCGCGACGCACGTACGCAGAAGGTCGCCGAGAACACACGCTTCCTGCAGCAGCCGCGCAGCATGGACGAAGCGGCCGCCACCAAGGTCCGGCTCGCCAATGGCAGCGAGGGCTACCTGGTGCCGACCGAGCTCTGGAACGAACTCGCGGTGCAGAAGACCGCCGCCGGCGATCAGAAGGTGATCGAGTCCACCCACGGCCACGCCGCCGCTCCCGCGGAGGCCTCGACCCATGAATAAGCTCAAGCCGTTCCTGCTCGCCGCCGCCATGAGCCTCGCACTCGGCACGACCTACGCCTCGGCCGCCGACATCATCCCGATCAACTTCGACGGCGCCGACGAGGGTTACAACGATCCCACGCCTGCCGCGCCGGTGGGCGGCAACCCGGGCACCACGATCGGCGAGCAGCGCCAGATCGTCGCCCAGTTCGCCGCCGAACTCTGGGGCTCGGTGCTCGCCAGCCCGCAGCCGATCTACATCGCCGCGCAGTTCAACCCGCTGGCGCCGAACGTGCTCGGCTCCGCCGGCGCGACCTCGGCCTGGTACAACTTCCCGGGCGCGGCCTACCCGAACACGCTCTACAGCGTGGCCCTGGCCGAGGCGATCTCCAACAGCGACCTCAACCCGGGCGTGGTGGACATCAGCTCGCAGTTCAGCTCGAACTTCACCTTCTACTACGGCCTCGACGGCAACACGCCGGCCGGCCAGGTGAACTTCCTGGACGTGGTGATGCACGAGTACGGCCACGGCCTGGGCTTCCAGAACTTCGAGAACGAAGCCACCGGCGCCTTCCTCGGCAACCTGGCGGACGTGTACTCGACCTACACCTACGACAACACCACCGGCAAGTTCTGGACCCAGATGACGGCCGAAGAGCGCCGCGCCTCGGCGCTGAACTACGGCAAGGTGGTCTTCACCGGCACCAGCGCCACCGCCGGCGCGCAACTGGTGCTCGGCCCGCGCACCGCGCTGCGCATCAGCGCCCCGGCGGCGATCGCCGGCGACAACGACTTCGGCACCGCCAGCTTCGGCGCAACGGCCACGCCGGCGAACTACAGCGGCGAAGTCGTGGTGGGCCTGGATGCGGTCATCCCGACCACCTCCGCCACCGCCACCGACGGCTGCAGCCCGCTGGAGAACGCGGCGGCCGTGGCCGGCAAGATCGTGCTGGTCGATCGCGGCAGCTGCGCCTTCACCATCAAGGCGAAGAACGTGCAGGATGCCGGCGGCAAGGCGATGCTGGTCGCCGACAACGTCGCCGCCTCCCCGGCGGGCATGTCCGGCGTCGATCCCTCGGTGACCATCCCGGCGCTGCGCATCACGCTGGCGCTGGGCGATGCCATCAAGGCGCAGCTGCCGGGCGTGCAGCTCGGCCTGGTGGTGGATCCGGCCAGGCTGCAGGGCGCGGATGACGCGGGTCGCCCGCGCCTGTACATGCCCAACCCGGTGGAGCCGGGCTCCTCGGGCTCGCACTACGACAGCGCCGCGTTGCCGAACCTGCTGATGGAGCCGGCGATCAACT
>CAMPGW010000018.1 GCA_946885735.1 uncultured Gammaproteobacteria bacterium | reverse complement strand
CGAGATCTACACACTGCATATCGTCGGCAGCGTAGATGTGTATAAGAGACAGACCCAGGGGACCCTCCATGACTGCCGACCGGATCGCCAAACGACTGCTGTGCATTTCACTGCTCGCCTGCAGCTTTCCCGCCCTCGCCGACATCACCCGCGGTTGCAGCGCCTCGGTGGGCGTCTACGTGATGGACAAGAAGGCCGACCCGTACACGATCCTGGGCACGATCCAGGCCCGGGCAGGATGCAAGAACAAGATCCACGCCGACGATTGCCGGCGACTCGCACGCGGGCAGATCGACCGCTGCATCGCCGACCTGTGGACCGGCCGCAACGAGAACCGGATCCCGGACTCCTGCAATTCGCTCGTCAGCGGCAGTAGCCGCGCGGGCGCGAAGCTGGAATACGACGGCATCCTGATCATCAAGGAACAGCAGCGCTTCACCGCCCGCGCCGCCGCCACGGTGTGCTGCCACATGCGCCCGAACACGGATCGGGTGATGGTGTCCTTCGACGGCCGCATCAACGGCGACCAGAAGTGCGCCTCGACACGCATCGGCAAGGATTCCTACCAGGACGAGTTCGCCATGCCGCAGAAGTACGACATGAAGTGCACGGAGTGGCGGGCCAAGGGCATCTGCGGCTAGGCCATCCTTCGGGGGACGATCAACCCGGGACGCGCACCCAGCCTTCCATCAGCACGCGGGCGCTGCGGCTCATCACGGCCTTGCGCACCACCCATTGCCCGCTAACCTGTTCGGCCTGCGCGCCGACCTGAAGGGTGCCGCTCGGGTGACCGAAACGGATGGACTCGCGCTGGCCGCCGCCGGCCGCGCGATTGACCAGGGTGCCGGGGATGGCGGCGGCGGTGGCGATCGCGACCGCCGCCGTGCCCATCATCGCGTGGTGCAGCTTGCCCATGGACATGGCGCGCACCAGCAGATCGATCTCGGCGGCGGCGACCGTGCGGCCACTGCTGGCGAGATAGTCCGCCGGCGGTGCGACGAAGGCGAGCTTGGGCGTGTGCTGGCGGCCGGAAGCCAGGCTGGTGTCGGCGATCAGGCCCATGCGCACGGCGGCGTGCGCGCGGATGGACTCGAGTCGCGCCAGCGCCAGCGGATCGCCGTTGATGGCGCCCTGCAATTCGGTGCCGCGATAGCCCAGGTCGGCGGCGTTGACGAATACGGTCGGAATGCCCGCGTTGACCAGGCTGACCTCGAGTTCGCCGACGCCCGGCACGTCCAGGCGATCGACGACGTTGCCGGTGGGCAGCGTCGCACCGCCCTCGCCTTCGCCTTCATCGGCGGGGTCGAGGAATTCCAGCACGATCTCGGCGGCGGGAAAGGTCACGCCGTCGAGTTCGAAGTCGCCCGTCTCCTGCACCTCGCCGTCCCGCACGGGCACGTGCACGACGATGGTCTTGCCGATGTTCGCCTGCCATACGCGCACCGCGACGACGCCATCGCGCGGCAGTCGCGCGGCGTCGATGATGCCGCTGGCGATCGCGAACGGCCCCACCGCGGTGCTCAGGTTCCCGCAGTTGCCGCTCCAGTCCACGAAGGCGGTGTCGATCGCGACTTGTCCGTACAGGTAGTCCACGTCGTGGCCGGGCCGCGTGGACGGCGACACGATCACGCACTTGCTGGTGCTCGAGGTGGCGCCGCCCATGCCGTCGGTGTGCTTGCCGTAGGGATCGGGCGAGCCGATCACGCGCATCAGCAGCGCGTCGCGCGCCGCGCCCGGTTCACGCGCGGCCTCGGGCAGGTCCTGCAGGCGGAAGAAAACGCCCTTGCTCGTGCCGCCGCGCATGTAGGTGGCCGGAATGCGAAGCTGCGGCGAGTGGCTCATGTCAGGCGGCCCGTGCGGTCTGCAGGAAATCCTCGGCGAAGCGCTGCAGCACGCCGCCGGCCTCGTAGATGGACATCTCCTCGGCGGTGTCGATGCGGCAGGTCACCGGCACCTCCACGCGCTCGCCGTCGCGGCGGTGCGCGACCAGCGTCAGCCGCGCGCCCGGCGTGCGTGCACCGACGACGTCGAAGGTTTCGCTGCCATCCAGCCCCAGCGTCTTGCGCGTGGTGCCTACAGGGAACTCGAGCGGCAAAACACCCATGCCGATCAGGTTGGTGCGGTGGATGCGCTCGAAGCCCTCGGCGACGATCGCCTCCACGCCGGCCAGGCGAACGCCCTTGGCGGCCCAGTCGCGCGAGCTGCCCTGCCCGTAGTCGGCGCCGGCGATGATGATCAATGGCTGGCCACGATCCAGGTAGGTCTCGATCGCCTCCCACATCCGCATCACCTGGCCCTCGGGTTCGACGCGCGCCAGCGATCCCTTCCTCACGCCGCCGTCCACGACCGCCATCTCGTTGACCAGGGTCGGGTTGGCGAAGGTCGCGCGCAGGGCCGTCAGGTGGTCGCCGCGGTGGGTGGCGTAGGAGTTGAAGTCTTCCTCCGGCACGCCCATCTTCGCCAGGTATTCGCCGGCCGCGCTGGTCGGCAGGATGGCGTTGGAGGGCGAGAGGTGGTCGGTGGTGATGTTGTCGCCGAGCAGCGCCAGCGGCCGCAGGCCGGTGAGCGTACGCGGCTTCGCCAACGCGCCTTCCCAATACGGCGGACGGCGGATGTAGGTGCTCTGCGGCCGCCAGTCGTAGAGCGGGCTGACCGAGGACCCTGACTCGACCGCGATGCGGAACATCGGCTCGTACACGGCGCGGAACTGCTCGGGCTTCACCGCCGACTTCACGATCGCATCGATCTCGGCATCGCTGGGCCACAGGTCCCTGAGCGTGATCGGCCGGCCGGCGGCGTCGTGCCCGAGCGCGTCCTTCTCGATGTCGAAGCGGATGGTGCCGGCGATGGCATAGGCCACCACCAGCGGCGGCGAGGCCAGGAAGGCCTGCTTCGCATACGGATGGATGCGTCCGTCGAAATTGCGGTTGCCGGACAGCACCGCCGTCGCGTAAAGATCCCGCGCGACGATCTCCTGCTGGATCGCCGGATCGAGCGCGCCGGACATGCCGTTGCAGGTGGTGCAGGCGAAGCCGACGATGCCGAATCCGAGTTGCTCGAGTTCCGCCTTGAGGCCGGCTTCTTCCAGGTACAGCGCGACCGCCTTCGATCCCGGCGCCAGCGAGGTCTTCACCCACGGTTTGCGCAGCAGGCCCGCGCGGTTCGCGTTGCGCGCCAGGAGCCCGGCGGCGATGACGTTGCGCGGGTTGCTGGTGTTGGTGCAACTGGTGATGGCGGCGATGATCACCGCGCCGTCCGGCAGCAGGCCCTGCGCCTCCTCGGCGCGCGCGGCGTCGAGATTGCCGGCGATGCCGCGGCTGGCCAGGTCGGCGGTCGCCAGCCGCGCATGCGGGTTCGACGGGCCCGCCATGTTGCGGCCGACCGAGGACAGGTCGAAGTGCAGCACGCGCTCGTACTGGGCGCCGGCGAGCGCATCCGCCCACAGTCCCGCCTGCTTCGCATACGCCTCGACCAGACGCACCTGCTCGTCGCTGCGGCCGGTCAGGCGCAGGTAGTCGAGCGTGTTGCCGTCGATGAAGAACATCGCCGCGGTCGCGCCGTATTCGGGCGCCATGTTCGAGATGGTGGCGCGATCGCCCAGCGTCAACGACGCCGCACCCTCGCCGCGGAACTCCAGCCAGGCGCCGACGACCTTCTGCTTGCGCAGGAATTCGGTCAGCGCGAGCACGATGTCGGTGGCGGTGATGCCCGGCTGCGGGCGGCCCGACAGTTCGACGCCCACGATCTCGGGCAGGCGCATCCACGACGCGCGGCCGAGCATCACGTTCTCCGCTTCCAGTCCGCCGACGCCGATGGCGATCACGCCGAGCGCGTCCACGTGCGGCGTATGGCTGTCGGTGCCCACGCAGGTGTCGGGGTAAGCCACGCCGTCCTGCACGCCGATCACCGGCGACATCCGCTCCAGGTTGATCTGGTGCATGATCCCGTTGCCCGGCGGGATCACGTCCACGTTGCGGAAGGCGCGCTTGGTCCATTCGATGAAGTGGAAGCGGTCCTCGTTGCGCCGCTCCTCGATGGCGCGGTTGCGCGCGAAGGCGTCGGGCATGAATCCGCCACATTCCACCGCCAGCGAATGGTCGACGATCAGCTGCACCGGCACGACCGGATTGACCTGCGCCGGATCCCCGCCGCGCTCGGCAATGGCGTCGCGCAAACCCGCCAGGTCCACCAGCGCGGTCTGGCCGAGGATGTCGTGGCAGACCACGCGCGCCGGGAACCAGGGGAAGTCGAGGTCGCGCTTGCGCTCGACCAGCTGCCGCAGCGAAGGCGCCAATGCCGCAGGTTCGCAGCGCCGCACCAGGTTCTCGGCGAGCACGCGCGAGGTGTACGGAAGCTTGTCCCAGGCGCCGGCCTGCAGCGCCTCCACCGCTTCGCGGGCATCGAAGTAATCCAGCGCGGTGCCGGGCAGGGGCTTGCGGTGCAGGGAGTTCATGGGCGGCCCTTGGAAACTAGCCCCTCATTATCCGCCACCCTCCCAAAGCCGTCACCCCGCGCGTGCCGTTACCCGGCGCGGGCCCTCACTCGACCAGGACGACCCGCAATTCCTTCGGCAGCGCGAACACCATGTCCTCGGGCTCGCCGTGCAACTCGCGCACCTGGCCGCCGCCGAGCGCCTGCAGGCGCGCGATCACGCCCTGCACCAGCACCTCGGGCGCGGAGGCCCCCGCGGTCACGCCTATCCGCTGTTTGCCCGCCAGCCAGGCCGGGTCGATGAACTCGGCGCCATCCACCAGGTAGGCGGTCGCGCCCTGCTTCTCGGCCAGCTCGCGCAGCCGGTTGGAATTGGAACTGTTGGTCGAACCCACCACCAGCACCAGGTCGCAGTCGACCGCGAGTTCGCGCACCGCGTCCTGCCGGTTCTGGGTGGCGTAGCAGATGTCGTCGTGGCGCGGCCCCTGCAGCGCGGGGAAACGCTGCTGCAGCACGCCGATCACGTCGCGGGTCTCGTCCACCGACAGCGTGGTCTGGGTGGTGAAGGCCAGGTTGCCCGGCTGGGCGACCTGGAGCGCGAGCGCGTCGGCCACGTCCTCCACCAGGTAGATGCGCCCTTCCCCGCCCTCGGCGAGCCACTGGCCCATCGTTCCTTCGACCTCCGGATGGCCCTCGTGGCCGATCAGGATGACGTCGCGACCGGCGCGGCAATGGCGCGCGACCTCGATGTGCACCTTGGTCACCAGCGGGCAGGTGGCGTCGAACACGCGCAGGCCGCGGGCGGCGGCGTCGGCCCGCACGGCCTGCGAGACGCCGTGCGCGCTGAAGATCACAGTGCCGCCGGCGGGCACCTCGTCGAGTTCCTCGACGAACACGGCGCCGCGTGCCTTGAGGTCCTCGACCACGAAGCGGTTGTGCACGACTTCATGGCGGACGTAGATCGGTGCGCCGAGGGTTTCGATCGCACGCTTGACGATCTCGATGGCCCGGTCCACGCCGGCGCAGAATCCCCGCGGATTGGCCAGCACGATGTCCATCAGGCCACCTTAGCGCCGTGGGGGTGACGCAAGGTGAACAGCACCATCAGCACAGCGCCGACCACGATGCAGCTGTCGGCGACGTTGAACACCGGCCACTGGAAGCGGCCGACGTACCACTGCACGAAATCCACCACGTAACCGAAGCGCAGCCGGTCGATGACGTTGCCGATCGCGCCGGCGATCACCAGGGCGAAGGGCAGCGCGGAGCGCCAGTCGGCCCGCGCGACGCCGCGCAGGGCCACGGCCAGCACCACGCTGACGACCAGCGCCAGGGTGATGAAGAAGCCATGCTGCCAGCCGCCGGCGTCCGCCAGGAAGCTGAAGGCCGCGCCGGTGTTGTGGGTGAGCGTCCAGTTCCAGAACCCCGGCACGAAGGGCACCGGCACCTGGAACTCCAGGTGTTCGACCGCCAGCCACTTGGTGGCCTGGTCGAGCAGGACCAGCACCGCGGACAGGCCGAGCCAGCCCAATGCGTTCGGGGAAGGCAGTTGCCGCGCCATCAGAAGTACCTCCGGGTCTCGCCCTTGCCATTGACGTTTTCGACACAGCGGCCGCACAGCTCCGGATCGTCCGCGAACGATCCCACCTCGGGCCGGTAATGCCAGCAGCGGATGCACTTGGCGTGCTCCGATGGCCTGGCCAGTATCCACGCCCCGCCGCCTTCCGCCTCCACGGCGTCGGCGGGCCGCTCCGCGGCGACGTGCAAGTCCAGCGTCGAGGTGATGAACAGGAAACGCGCTTCGTCCGCCAGCCCCGGCTGGTCCAGGGGAAGGAAAGACAGGTCGGTCCACACCGATACGTCCGCCGCGAGCGAGGCGCCGATGCGGCCGTCCGCGCGCATCGGCTCGAGCACCTTGCCGACCGCTTCGCGCAGCGCCAGCAGGCGATCCATCGGCGCGCCATCCGCCGCGCGGTAGCCGCCCTGCGCGGGCAACAGCGCGTCCACGTCGGCGATGGTGGAGAACAGCACGTTCGACTCGCGGGCACCGGGCAGGTAGCCCCAGAGCTCGTCCGCGGTGTAGGCCAGCACCGGCGCGATCCAGCGCACGAAGGCGTCGAGGATGCGGAACATCGCGCTCTGCGCCGAGCGCCTGCCGGCGCTCTCGCGCGGCATCGTGTACAGGCGGTCCTTGGTGACATCGAGGTAGAGCGCGCCGAGGTCGTTGGTGCAGAAGTTCTGCACCAGCGCGACCACGCGTGCGAAGTCGTAGTCCCGGTACGCTTCCTGGATGCGCTCGTGCAGCGACCGGGCGCGCGCCATTGCCCATCGGTCCAGCAACAGGCATTCGTCGGGCGCGACAAGATGCAGCGCCGGATCGAAACCGTCGAGGTTGCCGAGCAGGAAGCGCGCGGTGTTGCGGATGCGGCGATACGCGTCGGCGCTGCGCTTGAGGATGTCGTCGGACACCGACATCTCGTTGCGATAATCCGCCGAGGCGATCCAGAGGCGGAGCACGTCCGCGCCCAGCGAATCGTTGACCTTCTGCGGCTCGACCACGTTGCCAATGGACTTGGACATCTTGCGACCGCTCGCGTCCACGGTGAAGCCATGGGTCAGCACGGCCTTGTACGGCGCCACGCCGTCCATGGCCACGCCGGTGAGCAGCGAACTCTGGAACCAGCCGCGGTGCTGGTCCGAGCCTTCGAGATAGAGATCGGCGGGCTTGGCCAGCCCGTCCTGCGGACGCGCGGCGAGCACGCCCTCGTGGGTCACGCCGGAATCGAACCAGACGTCGAGGATGTCGGTGACCTTCTCGTAGTGCGCCGCATCGGCGCCCAGCAAGTCGGCGGCGTCCAGCGCGTACCAGGCATCGGCGCCGGCCTGCTGCACGCGATCGGCGACCTGGCGCATCAGCTCGACGCTGCGCGGGTGCGGTTCACCGGTTTCGCGATGGATGAACAGGGCGATCGGCACGCCCCAGGTGCGCTGGCGGCTGATGCACCAGTCGGGCCGGCCTTCGATCATGCCGGCGATGCGCGCCTGCCCCCAGTCGGGAACCCACTGCACGCCGCGGATGGCGTCGAGCGCATCGCGCCGCAGGCCCGCCTGCTCCATGGAGATGAACCATTGCGGTGTGGCCCGGAAGGCGACCGGCGTCTTGTGCCGCCAGCAGTGCGGGTAGCTGTGGCTCAGCGTGCTCGAGGCCAGCAGCACGCCGCGTTCGCCCAGCAGCGCGACGATGCTGTCGTTGGCTTTCCAGATGTACTGGCCGGCGAAGAGTTCGGTGCTGGGCAGGAACACGCCCCGGCCGTCGATCGGGTTCAGCACCTCGAGGCCGTATTTCTGCCCGACCTGGAAGTCCTCCTGGCCGTGGCCCGGTGCGGTATGCACGGCGCCAGTGCCGGCGTCGGTGGTGACGTGGTCGCCGAGGATCACCGGCACCACGCGCGCGTAGAACGGATGCTGCAGCGACAGGCCTTCCAGGGCTGCGCCCTTGGCGCGACCGATCACCCGCGTCTCGTCCACGCCGTAGCGGCGCAGGGCGGCGTCGGCCAGCGCTTCGGCCAGCACCAGCCACTGGCGGCGCTCGCCGCGCATCGGGCCTTCCACCAGCACGTAGTCGAGCTCCGGGCCCAGCGTCACCGCCAGCGAGGCCGGCAAGGTCCAGGGCGTCGTCGTCCAGATCGGAATGCCGACGACCGCATCGCCCGCGTCGACGCCAAAGGCCGATGCCAGCTTCCCCGGATCCACCGCGTCGTAGGCGACGTCCACCGCCGGCGAGTTCTTGTCGGCGTACTCGATTTCCGCCTCGGCCAGCGCCGAACCGCAGTCGAAGCACCAGTGCACGGGCTTCACGCCGCGCGAGAGGTGCCCGCGTTCGACGATCTTGGCGAGCGACCGCAGCATGTCGGCCTCGAAGGCGAAATCCATCGTGCGGTACGGCCGCTCCCAGTCGCCGATCACGCCCAGGCGCTGGAAGTCACGGCTCTGGCCTTCGATCTGCGCGGCGGCATACTCGCGGCACTTCTGCCGGAAGGCGGGGGCATCGAGCTTGTCGCCGACCTTGCCGGCCTTCTTCTCCACCGCCAGCTCGATCGGCAGCCCATGGCAGTCCCAGCCCGGCACGTAGGGCGCGTCGAAGCCGGCCAGCAGGCGCGACTTCACCACGATGTCCTTGAGCACCTTGTTCACCGCATGGCCGATATGGATCGCGCCGTTGGCGTAAGGCGGACCGTCGTGCAGCACGAAGCGTGGCCGCCCCGCGGCCTTCTCGCGGATGCGCGCGTACAGGCCCTGCTGCTGCCAGCCGGCGAGGATGCCGGGTTCGCGCTTGGGCAGGTCCCCGCGCATCGGGAACGCCGTCTCGGGCAGGCTGATGGTGGCCTTGTAGTCCTTGCTCACTGCTCCGCTCCTGCGGTCTCGGTGTCGCGCGCGAGGATTCGCCGCGCCTGCGCTGCATCCATGTCCATCTGCCGCACCAGCGCCGGCAGGTCGTCGAATTTCACTTCGTCGCGCAGCTTGGCGACGAACTCCACGCCGATGCGGCACCCGTACAGGTCGCCGTCGAAGTCGAACAGATGCGCCTCGAGCAAGGGCTCGGTTCCGTAGACGGTCGGCCGCGTGCCCAGGCTGGAGACGCTCGCGCGCGGATGGTCGCCCACGCCGTGCACCCAGGTCGCATAAATGCCGGTGAGCGCGGTGCGTTTGCCCATCAGCCTCAGGTTCGCAGTCGGATAGCCGAGGCGACGGCCGAGCTGGCGTCCGCGCACGACCTTGCCGTCGATCGCGTAGCGCCGGCCGAGGCCACGGGCGGCCCCGTCGAGGTCGCCAACGGCGAGTTGCTCGCGCAAGCGCGAACTCGACACGCGCTCGCCATCCACCTCGACCGGCGTGATCTGCCCGGCGACGAAGCCGAGCTCCGGCCCGAGTTCCTCGAGCAGCGCGACATCGCCCTGGCGGCCCTTGCCGAAGCGAAAATCGGGGCCGACCCAGACTTCCCGGGCGCGCAGGCGTTCGACCAGCACGCGACGCACGAACTCGCCGGCCGGCATGGCGCTTAGCTCGGCGCCAAAACGCAGCAGGCCGACGAGGTCCATGCCGAGCTCGCACAAACCTTCGAACTTGGCCCGCGGCAGCAGCAGCCGGGCCGGCCGTTCTCCACGCGCGAAGTATTCCCGCGGCAGCGGCTCGAAGCTGAGTGCCACGGCCGGCAGACCGAGGGAGCGCGCGCGCGCAAGCGCGTGGCCGACCAGCGCCTGATGCCCACGATGCAGGCCGTCGAAAGCTCCGATGCACACCACGCTGCCCTGGGGGCAGATCGCCTCGCCCCCGACGTCCCGGAACAGCTTGCTCATTGGTGAAAGTATAGCGCCAGCGGGCTTCAGGCCTCGCGCAGGTGGCGCGGCCGCAGGCCGCTGGCGAACAGGCCGGCGGCATAGGCGGCAGCGCCGACCGCGACCGCGGCCAGCAGCCAGGCCAGCCGCCACGGCCAGGCCAGGACCGTCCAGTCTCCGACCCACTGCCGCAGGCCCAGCACCGCCAGGCTCATCAACAGGCAGCCCAGGGCGATCTGCAGGAGCAGGCGACGCCAGCCCGGCAACGGGTGATAGAGCCCCTGCCGGCGCAGCGCCCGCCACAGCAGCACGGTGTTCGCCAGGCCGGCCAGCGCAGTCGCCGCGGCGATGCCCGCGTGCGCGCCGAGATAGCCCGCGTGCCAGAGCGGCGCGACCAGCAGGAAGGTCAGCACGATGTTCAGCACCACGGTCTGGATCGCGGCCCGCATCGGCGTACGCGTGTCCTGCCGGGAATAGAAGGCCGGCAACAGCACCTTGCTGATCATGAAGGGCGCGACGCCGGCGCTCATCGCGATGACGCTCAGGCTGACCATGCGGGTGTCGAGCAGCGTGAATTCGCCGTGGAAATACAGGGTCGCGACCAGCGGGCCGGCGAGCAGGGCCAGTCCGAGCGCGGCGGGCACGCCAACCAGCGTCGCCAGCCTCAGGCCCCAGTCCAGCGCCTGCGAATACCCGTCGCGATCGGTATCGGCGTGGCGACGGGACAGGTGCGGCAGGATCACGGTGCCGATCGCCACCCCGAACATGCCGAGCGGGAATTCCACCAGGCGGTCGGTGTAATACAGCCAGCCTTGCGCCTCCACCGCCAGCGCGGACGCGACCATGGTGCCGACCAGCAGGTTCAGCTGCGACACCGAGGACGAGAAGATCGTCGGCAGCATCAGCGTCGATACCCGGCGCACGCCTTCGTGGCGCAGGTTGAACTTCATCCGCGGGCGCAGCCCCAGTCGGCCCAGGCCCGGCCACAACAGCAGGAACTGCGCCAGCCCGGCGAGGAACACGCCCCAGGCCAGCGCGAACTCGGGAACCTCGAAATACTGCGCCAGCACCAGCATGGCGAAGATCACCGCCACGTTGTGCAGCACCGGCGTGAACGCAGCCAGCCCGAACTGGCGGAAGCTGTTGAGCACCGAGCCGGCCAGCGCGACCATCGAGATGAAGGCCAGGTAGGGGAAGGTGATGCGCAGCATCTGCGCGGTCAGTTCGACCTGCTCGGAATCCTTGCCGGCGAACAGCAGGAACAGGCGCGCGATCCACGGCGCGCAGGCCACGCCCAGGGCCGTCACCAGCAGTACCGCGGCCAGCAGTGCCCCGGCCACGTGGTCCACGAAGTCCTTGAGGGCGGCCTCGTCGCCCTTCTGCCGCAACTCGGAAAGCACCGGCACGAAGGCCGACGAGAACGAGCCTTCCGCGAACACCCGCCGCAGGTAGTTGGGGATGCGGTAGGCGACCACGAAGGCGCTCACCGCCGGCCCGGCGCCGAACAGGGTGGCCTGCAGGAGGTCCCGGGCCAGGCCAGCCACCCGGGAAAGCAGGGTCATGGCGCTGAATACCGCCGTCGAGCGCAGCAGGCCGGGGCGGCTCACCGGTCCGCCCCCAGGCCTGGCGCAGGCCGGGCCGATTGACTCAAGCCCCTGATACCGCCATACTTTCGGGTCTTTCCTGCCGCATTACCAACTTTCACCCGGAGCTCCACGTGGCCAACATCAAGTCCGCCAAGAAGCGCGCCAAGCAGACCCTGGTCCGCAACGCCCGCAACACCAGCCAGCGTTCCATGCTGCGCACCGCCGTCAAGCGCGTGCTCAAGGCCCTTGAAGCCCAGGACGCCACCGCTGCCGAAGCCGCCTACAAGACCGCCGTGCCGATCCTCGATCGCTACTCCTCGCGCGGCCTGATCCACAAGAACAAGGCGGCCCGCCACAAGAGCCGCATCAACGCCCGCATCAAGGCGCTCAAGGCCGCCTGATCCACGGCGCCGAGGCGACACGGAAAAGCCGGCGAAAGCCGGCTTTTTCATGCCCGCGATCCGGGCCCGGTCGGCGTGCGCGCAGGCCTCAGCCACCGCCCTGCATCCGCGCCCGTTCCGCTGCGTCCTCGGCGTCCTCGGCGGCCTCGGCGGCGTCGCGCTTGTTGTCGTCGAAGAAGCGCTGCACCTGCAGCACCACCGGCCAGGTGCCCTCGCGGCCGATGGCCGAGACCACGAACCAGGGCTCCTTCCAGTCCAGCTGCGCGACGATCGCCTGGGCGCGACGCTCGCGTTCCTCCGGATCGAGCAGGTCGCCCTTGTTCATCACCAGCCAGCGTGGCTTGGCGAGCATGCCGGGGTCGTAGCGGCGCAACTCGTCCTCGATGGCGCGCACCTGCGTGGCGGGGTCGATGGCCTCGTCGAAGGGCGCCATGTCCACCAGGTGCAGCAGCAGGCGGGTGCGCTGCACGTGGCGCAGGAACAGGCTGCCCAGCCCCGCCCCTTCGGCCGCGCCTTCGATGATGCCGGGGATGTCGGCGATCACGAAGCTGCGGTCCGTCTCGACGCTGACCACGCCCAGGTTCGGGTACAGCGTGGTGAAGGGGTAGTCGGCGACCTTCGGCGTGGCGGCCGAGACCGCACGGATGAAGGTGGACTTGCCCGCATTGGGGAAGCCGAGCAGGCCGACGTCGGCCAGCAGCTTGAGCTCTAGGCGGATCTCGCGCGACTCGCCCTCCGAGCCCTGCGTCGCCTTGCGCGGCGCGCGGTTGAGCGAGCTCTTGAAGTGGACGTTGCCCTTGCCGCCGTGGCCGCCGCGGGCGACCAGCAGGCGCTGTCCGTCCTGGGTGAGGTCGCCGATGATCTCGTCGGTGGCCACGTTCACCACCTCGGTGCCGACCGGCACCCGGATGACCACGTCCTCGCCGGCCTTGCCGAACATCTGCCGGCCCATGCCGTTCTCGCCGCGCTGGGCGCGGAACTGGCGCTGGTGGCGGAAGTCGATCAGCGTGTTGAGGTTCTCGTCGGCCTGAAGCCAGATGCTGCCGCCGTCACCGCCGTCGCCGCCGTCCGGCCCGCCCAGCGGGATGAACTTCTCGCGCCGGAAGCTCACGGCGCCGTTGCCGCCGTTGCCGGCGAACAGGGAGATGACCGCTTCGTCCACGAACTTCATGGGGGCATTCTATCCAATGGCCGGCGGCGCAAACGAAAAGCCCCGCCGAAGCGGGGCTTTCCAGGTCGCGGTCGCCGTGGGTTACTCGGCGGGAACCACGCTGACGGTACGGCGCCTGGCCGGACCCTTCACCGAGAAATCCACCTTGCCGTCCACCAGGGCGAACAGCGTGTGGTCGCGGCCCATGCCCACGCCCGGACCGCGATGGAACTCGGTCCCGCGCTGGCGGATGATGATGTTGCCGGCCTCGATGCTCTGGCCGCCGTAAACCTTGACGCCCAGGTACTTGGGGTTGGAATCGCGGCCGTTGCGGGACGAGCCTACGCCCTTTTTACTTGCCATGACGTGATCTCCTCTGCTTAGCCGGTGATGCCGGTGATTTCGATTTCGCTGTAGTGCTGGCGATGGCCCATCTGCTTGCGGTGGTGCTTGCGGCGACGGAACTTCACGATCCGGATCTTCTCCAGGCGACCGTGCGACTTGACCGTGGCCTTGACCAGCGCGCCCGCGATGTTGGGAGTGCCGATGGTGATCTTGTCACCGTCGCCCAGCATCAACACATTGTCCAGCTCGACGGCGCTGCCCGCCTCGACGTCGAGCTTCTCGACGCGGAGGGTTTCGCCCGTCATGACGCGGTACTGCTTGCCGCCGGTGACGATGACTGCATACATGACCTGGATTCCTCTGTAGTTATTTTGAGGGCCGTTATTTTGGCCAAACCCGCCCGCAGGTCAGCGGACAGAAGCGGAATTCTGCCAAAAAACCCTTGGCCGGTCAAACCCTTCCGCATTTTCTCCCGGCGGGCCGTCACCAGGCCCGGGGCCGCGCCAAGCGGCACGGGCCCACGTCACGGAACCCGCGTCCGCCCCGGTCCGCGTGGCGCGCGACCACGGTCGGCCAGCCCGGGACTGGTAAACTGCCCGGTTCCCCCCTCCGAGCCCCTCCCAGGCGCATGGACCAGATCCGAATCCGCGGTGCCCGCACCCACAACCTGAAGAACATCGACCTCGACCTGCCGCGCAACCGGCTGATCGTGATCACCGGGTTGTCGGGCTCGGGCAAGAGCTCGCTGGCCTTCGACACCATCTACGCCGAGGGCCAGCGCCGCTACGTCGAGTCCCTCTCGGCCTACGCCCGGCAGTTCCTATCGGTGATGGAAAAGCCCGACGTGGACCACATCGAGGGCCTGTCCCCGGCCATCTCGATCGAGCAGAAGTCCACGTCCCACAACCCGCGCTCGACCGTCGGCACCATCACCGAGGTCTACGACTACCTGCGCCTGCTCTACGCCCGGGTCGGCAGCCCGCGCTGCCCGGACCACCAGTTTCCCCTCGAGGCGCAGACGGTCAGCCAGATGGTGGACCTGGTGCTGGCGCAGCCCGAGGACACCCGGCTGATGCTGCTGGCCCCGGTCGTGCGCGAGCGCAAGGGCGAACACGTGCAGGTGCTCGAGCAGTTGCGCGCCCAGGGATACGTTCGCGTTCGCGTCGACGGCGTGGTGTACGACATCGCGGACGTACCGGCGCTCAACCTGCGCCAGAAGCACACCATCGAAGCGGTGATCGACCGCTTCAAGCCGCGCGCGGAGAACCGCCAGCGCCTGGCCGAAAGTTTCGAGACCGCGCTCAAGCTCGGCGACGGCATGGCCACCGTGCAGTCCATGGACGACACCGCGGCGGCACCGCTGCTGTTCTCCTCCAAGTTCAGCTGCCCGGTTTGCGACTACTCGCTGCCGGAACTCGAGCCCCGGCTGTTCTCCTTCAACTCGCCGGTGGGCGCCTGCCCGTCCTGCGATGGCCTGGGCCTGGCCGAATTCTTCGATCCGTCGCGCATCGTGGTGCACCCGGAACTGAGCCTGGCCGCCGGCGCCGTGCGCGGCTGGGACCGCCGCAACGCCTACTACTTCCAGCTGATCGCCTCGCTGGCCAAGCACTACGGCTTCGCGGTGGACATGCCCTGGTCGGAGCTGGCCGAGGCGCATCGCCAGGCCGTGCTGTACGGCAGCGGCGAGACGGTGATCACCTTCAACTACCTCACCGAGTCCGGCGGGCGCACCCAGCGCAAGCATCGCTTCGAGGGCATCGTGCCCAACCTCGAGCGCCGCTACCGCGAGACCGAGTCGCAGGCGGTGAAGGAAGAGCTGGCGCGCTTCATCAACACCCGCGCCTGCCCCGAGTGCGCCGGCGCGCGCCTCAACAAGGCGGCACGCAACGTGTTCGTGGCCGATCGCCCGCTGCCCTCGATCACCCGGCTGCCGGTGGACGAGGCGCTGCAGTTCTTCTCGCACCTGAGCCTGTCGGGCTGGCGTGGCGAGGTGGCGGTGAAGATCGTCAAGGAGATCCGCGAGCGCCTGCGCTTCCTGGTGGACGTCGGCCTGGACTACCTGACGCTCGAGCGCAAGGCCGATACCTTGTCGGGCGGCGAAGCGCAGCGCATCCGCCTGGCCTCGCAGATCGGCGCCGGCCTGGTCGGCGTGATGTACGTGCTCGACGAGCCCTCCATCGGCCTGCACCAGCGTGACAACGAGCGCCTGCTCGGCACCCTGACCCGCCTGCGCGACATGGGCAACACCGTGATCGTGGTCGAGCACGACGAGGATGCCATCCGCCTCGCAGACCACGTCGTGGACATCGGCCCCGGCGCCGGCGTGCATGGCGGCGAGGTGGTGGCCGAAGGCCAGCTCAAGGACATCCTGAAGGCGCCGCGCTCGCTCACCGGCGCCTACCTGTCGGGCAAGAAGCGCATCGAGGTGCCGAAAAAGCGCCACAAGCCCAGCCCGGGCATGGCCTTGCACCTGCGCGGCGCCCACGGCAACAACCTCAAGGACGTGGACCTGACCATCCACGCCGGGCTGATGACCTGCATCACCGGCGTGTCCGGTTCCGGCAAGTCCACGCTGATCAACGACACGCTCTACCACCTGGCGGCGAACGAACTCAACGGCGCCTCGCATACCGTGGCGCCGTACCGGGAGGTCGAGGGCATCGACCTGTTCGACAAGGTGGTGGACATCGACCAGTCGCCGATCGGGCGCACGCCGCGATCGAACCCGGCCACCTACACCGGCCTGTTCACGCCACTGCGCGAGCTCTATGCGCAGGTGCCGGAGGCGCGCGCGCGCGGCTACTCGCCCGGTCGCTTCAGCTTCAACGTGCGCGGCGGTCGCTGCGAGGCCTGCCAGGGCGACGGGCTGATCAAGGTGGAGATGCACTTCCTGCCGGACGTGTACGTGCCCTGCGACGTCTGCCACGGCAAGCGCTACAACCGCGAGACGCTGGAGATCCTCTACAAGGGCTACAGCATCCACGACGTGCTGGAGATGACGGTCGAGGACGCGCTGAAACTCTTTGAGCCGGTGCCGACGCTGTCGCGCAAGCTCGAAACCCTGGTGGACGTCGGCCTGAGCTACATCAAGCTCGGCCAGAGCGCGACCACGCTGTCCGGTGGCGAGGCGCAACGCGTGAAGCTGTCGCGCGAACTCAGCCGGCGCGACACCGGCCGCACGCTCTACATCCTCGACGAGCCGACGACCGGCCTGCACTTCCACGACATCGAGCACCTGCTGGCGGTGCTGCACAAGCTTCGCGACGAGGGCAACACCATCGTGGTGATCGAGCACAACCTCGATGTGATCAAGACCGCGGACTGGGTGGTGGACCTGGGCCCGGAGGGTGGCCACCGCGGCGGCTTGATCATCGCAGAGGGCACGCCGGAGTCGCTGGCGGCCACGCCGGCCTCGCACACCGGCGAATTCCTCGCCCGCCTGCTGTCGGCGCCGAAGGCCGCGAAGAAGCGCAGCGCCGCATGAGCACGCTACCCTTCACCCTGGACATGCCCGTGCGCTGGCGCGACATGGACGCGCTCGCGCACGTCAACAACGCCAGCTATCTCGGCTACGTCGAGGAAGCGCGGGTGTCCTGGTTCCAGTCGCTGTCGGCGGACTGGTCGGGCGCAGAGGCGGCGCCGATCATGGCGGCGGTGACGATGAACTACCGGCGGCCGGCGCGATGGCCCGAGTCGCTGCGCGTCGAGTTGTTCGCCGAGCGCGTCGGCACCAAGAGCCTGACCCTCGGGCATCGGATCGTGTCGGCCGCGGACGCGGCTTGCGTCTACTGCGACGGCAGCACGGTGCTCGTGTGGGTGGATGCCGCCGGCGCGTCGGTGCCGCTGCCGGCCGCCGTCCGCGCGGCCTGCGGCCCGGCCTAGCGCGCGGCGGGCGCGCGACGCACTGGCAGGTCGGCGGGGATGCGCTGGCCGTCCGCCAGCACCAGTTCAACGCGCACGCGATCGCCTTCCTTCAGGTTCCGCCGCGGGTGCATCAGCATCATGTGGGTGCCGCCGGGCGCGAATTCGAGGACGCCGCCCGCAGGCACCGCCAGGCGGCCCGCGTGCCGCATGCGGCTGACGCCGTTCTCGACGCTCGTCTCGTGGATCATCGCCATCGCGAAGTCCTTGGCGCGCACGTCGGTGACGACGAAGGCCCGGCTGCAGCCATTGCGCAAGCGCCCGTAGCCGGCCAGCGCGGTCGCCCCGGGCGGCGCCGCACGGATCCAGCCTTCCTCCAGGATCGGCCGGCACGAGGGCGTCGCGGCATGCGAAGTGCCGGCAAGGAGCAACAGGAGCAACCCCGACAGGGCAAGTCGTACGTTCATGCCTCTATGATACCCCTGCCCCCCGGAGAGTTCCCGATGACACGACGCCCCCTTTCCCTTGCCCTCGGCGCCATCCTCGCCGCTTCGTCCGGGTTCGCCGCGGCCGCCGGCGAGACGCTCACCGTCTACAGCGGCGACTTCGAAGCGGTCGCGCAAATGGAAGGCCAGCCTGGCGGGCCTGGATTCGCGCTGGTCGAGCGCCGGCTCGGCTTCGACCTGCGCGCCGGCGAGAATCGCGTCGGCCTCGATGGCTTGCCCCGGGCGCTGGATGCCAGCTCGATCGTCCTGCGACCGCTTGGCGACGCTAGGGTGCTGGGCCAGCGTTTCGACTTCGCCCTCGCCGGCCAGGACGAACTGCTGCGCCGCGCGATCGGCGAGCAGGTCGTGGTCGAACAATCGGTCGGCGACCAGGCCCGCAGCGTGACCGGCACGCTCGTCGCCGCCGGCAACGGCCTGACCCTGCGCCTGCCGGATGGGCGGGTACAGGTGCTGGCGGCGTACTCCAGCTTCACCTTGCCGCGCCTGCCCGAGGGCCTGGTCACCGAGCCCACGATCGTCTGGCAACTGGGCGCCTCGCGTGCAGGACGGCAGGACTTCGCCTTGTCCTACGCCACGGCCGGACTCGCCTGGCGCGCCGAGTACCGCATCGACGCGCGCGGCCTCGGCGACGCCTGCCGGATGACGCTGGACGGTGCGGCCATGGTCGCCAACCGCTCGGGCGCGGATTTCGCGGGCGTGAACCTGACCCTGGTGGCAGGCGAGCCGCGCCGCGCGCCGGCAACCCCGACGCCAGTGCTGCGCATGCAGAAAGCGGAAATGGCGAGCTTTGCCGCCGCGGATGCCTCCGCACCCCAGGCGCAGGCCTCCGGCGAATACCAGAGCTACCGCTTGCCCAATCCAGGCGACCTGCCGCAAGGCAGCGTGCAGCGCCTGCCGCTGGTGGACGCGGTCTCCGGCATCGCCTGCGAGCGCCGCTACGAGACCCGCCACGAGATGGGCGACTGGCGACCGCCCTATCCCTTGCTGGACGAGAACTTCGGCGCCGGCGACGGCCAGCCGCAGCCGGTCGTGGCCAGCCTGCGCTTCACCAACGCCAAATCCGTAGGCCTCGGAATGCCGCTGCCGGCGGGCCGCGTGCGCATGTTCGACGGTGCGGACTTCCTCGGCGAGGCCAGCCTGCCGCACACGCCTGCCGGCAAGGACGTGGCGCTGGAGATCGGCAACGTCTTCGACCTAGCCGCCGAACGCACGCGCGAGTCCTTCCAGGTCGACCGCACCGGCCGCACCATGACCGAGACCGTGTCCCTGCGCATCACCAACGGCCGCGCCTCGGCAGTGACCGTGCGCGTGCACGAGCGCCTGGGCCGCTGGACGGATTGGGAGATCGTGGACAGCAGCGCGCGTTTCGAGAAGCGCAATGCGCAGTCGGCGAGCTTCGACGTCGCGGTGCCGGCCAACGGCGCGACGACGCTGCGTTACACGGTCCGCTACCGCTGGGCGGCGGACGTCAGGATTCCCTGAGCACGACAACCGACAGCAAAGGATTCGCGAATGATCGAAATCGTCGAGCACGGCACCATCCACGAGATCCGCATGCAGCGGCCGCCGGTCAACGCACTGGACCCGGGCCTGCTCGGCGCGCTGGTGGCCGCGGTGGAGGCGGCGCCGCGCAACGGCGCGCGCGGGCTGGTGCTGGCGGGCGGCGAGAAGGTGTTCTCCGGCGGCCTCGACGTGCCCTACCTGATGAAGCAGGATCGCGAGGGCCTGCGCGCCTGCTGGACGCTGTTCTTCGAGGCGGCGCGCGCCCTGGCGCGTTCGCCGATCCCGGTCGTGGCCGCCATTGCCGGCCACAACCCCGCGGGCGGTTGCGTGCTCGCCCTGTGCTGCGACTATCGGGTGATGGCGCGTGGTCCCTTCCGCATGGGGCTCAACGAAACCCAGGTGGGCCTGGCGGTGCCGGATGCGATCCAGTACCTGCTGCGACGGGTGGTCGGCGTGCATCGGGCCGAACGCCTGGTGGTCGCCGGCGCGATGGTCGAGTCCGAGCAGGCGCTGCGCATCGGCCTGGTGGACGAGCTTGCCGACGCCGGCGAGGTCGTGGTGCGCGCGGCGCATTGGCTGCGCGAGCTGCTGGCCCTGCCGTCGGGTCCGATGCTGGCCACCCGCCACCTCGCGCGCGCGGATGTCGTGGCGGCGCTCGATGGCTTCCGCGAGGAGGAACTCGAGGACTTCCTTGCCGGCTGGAATTCCGAAGACAGCCAGCGCGCGCTGCGCGACCTGATGGCGCGCCTGGGCAAGTGATCAGTCGCCGGTGGCCACCGGCCTCGAGGGATCACTGACCCACCCGCTCCACGAAGGCGCGTAGATCCGCGCGCCGCGCAGGCCCGCGTGTTCCATCGCCAGCAGGTTGTGGCAGGCGGTGACGCCGGAGCCGCAGCCCAGCAACACTTCGCCCGGCGTACGCGCACCGAGCAAGGCCTCGAAGTCCGCGCGCAACTCCGAAGCGGGACGAAAGCGACCGTCCGCGACATTCGCTGCGTAGGGCCGGTTGCGCGCCCCGGGCACGTGGCCGGCGGCGCGATCGAGGGGTTCGACGTCGCCGCGGAAACGCTCGGGGGAACGCGCGTCCAGCAACAGCGCGGCGCCCTGCGCGAGCGCCGACTCGACCTCCCCGGTGCCGGCGATCATGCGGCGGTCGAACTGGCCGGGGTAGACGCTGCGCACCGGCGCGGGCGCGTCCGCCGTCAGCGCAAGCCCCTGCGCCTGCCAGGCCGCGAATCCGCCGTCGAGCACCGCCACGCGTGCGTGCCCGAGCAACTTCATCAGCCACCAGAAACGCGCGGCCGCCATCGCGGCATCGGCGGCGTCGTAGACCACGACCTGGTCGGAAGGCGAAATGCCCAGCCGTTCGAGCACCGCGCGGAACGCGGTGGCGTCGGGAAGCGGATGGCGGCCTTCCGACGCGGGCTTGCCCAGGTCGGACAAGTCGCGATCCAGATGCACGTAACCCGCGCCCGGCAGGTGTGCCTTGCGCCAGGCGCGCTCGCCGGCGTCGGCATCCGCTCCGGCCAGCACGAACCTCGCATCCACGATGCGCAGGTCGGGAGCGCCCAGGGCTTCGCCCAGAGAGCGCGCATCCACCAGCGACGTCCAGTTCATGGCTGACCCTCCAGTCGTTGCCTGAGGTTGACCAGCATGGCCGCGGTCGCGCCCCAGACGCGATACGAGGCATGAACGAACTCGACCACCGTCCGGCGATGCCCGCGGAACTCCACCTGCAGTTCGCGCACGTTGGCCGGATCGAGCAGGAAGGCGAGCGGCAACTCGAAGACCTCGTCCACCTCGCCCGGGTCCGGCCGGGGCACGAAGTCGGCATGCACCGCGGCGACGACCGGGTACACGTGGAAGCCGGTGATGGTGGCGAAGGGATCCAGGTAGCCCAGGGCGCGCGCGTGCTCGCTGGCGAGGCCGACTTCCTCCTGCGCCTCGCGCAGCGCGGCGGCGACCGGGTCCGCATCGCCCGGCTCGATTCGACCGCCCGGGAAGGCGATCTGGCCGGCGTGATGGCGCAAGGCCTGCGTGCGTCGCGTCAGCAGCACCTGCGGCCCTTCCCGGCGTTCGACGATGCCGACGAGCACGGCGGCCGGTCGTAGCAGGCGTACGTCCGGAAGCAGGTCGGCGAGTTCGGGCAGGTTCCAGGCCGGTCCGCGGGGCGGATCGGGAAGCGGATGCAGCGCGCGGGCGAGGGCGTCGTGGCTGCCCGCGGGCGGGCTCATGCCCGTTCGGCCTCGCGGCGCGGCAGTTCAACCTCGATCAGGTACAGGCGTCGCTCGTCGTCGAAATGCAGCCAACTGGCGATTTCGGCGGCGCTGCGGTGGCAGCCCTCGCAGAGCCCGCTTGCGTCGAGGTGGCAGACCCCGGTGCAGGGACTGAGGACCGCGCGGTAGGGATTGGACATGCGGAGCGGTGGAGGCCGCGCCGGGAGAGTCCCGGCGCGGCGAACGGCTTACTTGACGCTGAGCAGCTTGATGTCGAACACCACGGCCTGGCCGGGGCCGATCGGCGAGCGCGGCTCGTTGCCGTAGGCCTTCTCGGCCGGCACGTAGACTTCCCAGCGCGAACCCACCGGCATCATCAGCAGCGCTTCGCGCACGCCGGCGATCGGGAACTCGCTGACCTTGAACTCGGCCGGCTTGGCGCTGTTGGTCGAGTAGGTGTTGGCGAATTCCTGGCCGGTCGAGATCGAGCCGCGCAGGTGCACCGAGACGGTGCTGGCGTTGGTGGGCTTGGCGCCCGAACCGGGATCGATGACCTTGTACTGCAGCCCGCTCGGCAGGGCGGTCACGCCCGGCTTGGAACGGTTGGACGCGAGGAACGCGTCGGAGCGCCGCTTGTTCTCGCCGGCGACGCGCTCGAACTCGGCGCGCTCCTGCTCGGCCATGCGCTTCTGGAAGGCGCTCAGCGAAGCGGCGAGCTTGTCGCTGGGCATGGTCGGCTGCTTCTTCGCGTAGCCTTCCTGGATGCCGCGGATGAGCGTGTTGATGTCGAGTTCGACCTTGCGCTCGGCGAGATCACGGGCCATGTCGTAGCCGATCGCGTAGCTGAGGGTGGTCTTGTCGTTCGCGGCGGGCGCCGCGGAGGCGGCCGGCGCGGCCGGGGCGGACTGGGCCAGGGCAGCACCCGAGGCCAGGGCAAGGGCGGCCATGGAGGCGGCCAGCAAACGCAACTTCATTACGAACTCTCCAGGAGGGGAATCGGGGGCGGTTCAGGGATCGCAGGACGCGCTAGGATACTGGCCCGCGCGCTTAATCGCCACTGACGGCATACCGCGCGCGCCCTTCCATGCACGGCGGCGGGCCCATCGTCGGACCCCGGCTGCCCCGCGAAGTTCCCAGGAGCCGCATGTCCTACGAGAATCTGCTGGTGGAGGATCGCGAGGCGATCCGCGTGGTGACGGTCAACCGACCCGACAAGTTAAACGCCCTTAACGAAAAAACGATCTCGGAGCTGCAGGTCGCCTTCGACGAAGCGCGCGACGCACCGTCCGTCCGGGTGGTCGTGCTCACCGGCGCAGGGCCAAAGGCGTTCGTGGCGGGCGCCGACATCGCGCAGATGAACGGGCTCACCCCGGTGCAGGGCCGCGATTTCTCGCGACGCGGCCAGGCGCTGATGCGCAGCATCGAAGCACTGGGCAAGCCGGTCATCGCGATGGTCAACGGCTTCGCGCTGGGTGGTGGCATGGAACTGGCGATGGCCTGCCACCTGCGCATCGCCGCGGACAGCGCCCGCCTGGGCCAGCCCGAGGTCAACCTCGGGCTGATTCCCGGCTTCGGCGGCACCCAGCGCCTGCTGAGGTTGGGCGGTCGCTCGACGGCGCTGGAACTGTGCCTGCTCGGCGCGCCGGTGGACGCGGCGCGCGCGCTCGCGCTCAACCTGGTGAACCGGGTCGTGCCCGCGGCCGAGCTCGAGGCCGAGACCATGGCGCTGGCGCGGCAACTCTCGGCGGCGGCGCCGCAGGCCGTGCGCGGCGTGCTGGACACGGTGCTGCTCGGTGCGGAAGCGCCCCTGGATGTCGCCCTCGACTATGAAACGCAGTGCTTCGCCCTCGCCTTCTCCACCGCGGACATGAAGGAAGGCACCGGCGCCTTCCTGGAACGGCGCAAGCCGCAGTTCCGCGGCGACTGAGCCGCATGGCCGCACGCAACGAATCCGATCCCCTGCCTTGCATTCGTTGCGGCGATTGCATCCCGGCGTGCCCAGCCGGGCTGCAACCCCAGGCGCTGTGGTTCGCCGTGCGCATGGGCGAAGACGACCGCGCGCTCACGCTCGGCCTCGACGACTGCCGGGCCTGCGGCGCCTGCGATGCCGCCTGCCCAAGCCGATTGCCGTTGGCGGCCACGCTTGCGGACCGGCGTGACCAGCTTCGCGTGCGCCAACGTCTGGTCGAGCAGGCCACTGCCGCGCGCCAGCGCTTCGACGCGCGGCAGCGCCGCCTTGCGCGCGACGCCGAGGAGTTGCGCGAACGCGAGGCGCGCCTGCTGCAGCAGGCCGCCAGCGAGGATGGCTTGGAAGCGGCGATAGCGCGCGCCCTTGCGCGAAAGCAGCACCGGGACGAACGATGAGCGGCGCGTCCGTCGCGCGCAGGGTCGCGTGGTCCGTATTCGGCCTCTCGCCCGGGCTCGTGGCGCTGGCGCTGGCGGCGGCAGGATGGGCCGCGCTGGGCGCGGCGGTGGCGGCGACGATCGTGCTCGCGGCCCTCGCGCCGGCGTTGCAAGGCCGTGACTGGCGGGCGTGGCGCAGGGACCCCGGCGCGCTGTTCGCGGGCCTGCTCGCCTGGGGCTGGGTCTCCTGCGTCGATCCGTCGCTGCAGGTTGCGTCAGTGTTCGCCGCGCTCATCGCCGTCGCCGTGCACCAGGCGTTTGGCGGTACCGGCCAGTCGCCATTCCACCCGGCGGCCGCGGCGGTGGCCCTCGTGCTCCTGATCGCTCCGGCCACCGGTGCGTGGACGGGTGGAACGGCGACCAGTCTCGCGTTCGCCGCGGGCGGGCTGGTGATGCTGGCACGGCGCCTGTCGCCGATCTCCAGCGTAGCGGGATGGTTCGTCGGCCTTGGAATCGGGTGCTTGCTCGCAGGCGGGTCTGCGACGGTGCTGGACGGACTGGCGCCCGCTCACCTGCTGGTTGGCGGCTTCGTGTTCGCCGATGGCGGCAGCAGCGGCGTGCGCGGCGCATCGCGCGGCGTGTGCGGCCTCATCGCCGGCCTGCTGGCCGCGACCCTCCCGGGCAACGCCGCCCTGCCCTGCGCGATCCTCCTGGCGAACCTGTTCGTCCCGATGGTCGAGCGGGCCTTGCCGCCCAGGGCCAGGGCATGAGGCCGGCGGCGCGTCGCGAGCTGTTCGCCCGGCTGGCCGAACTGAACCCGCATCCGACGACGGAACTGGTGTACCGCACGCCGTTCGAACTGCTGGTGGCGGTGATCCTGTCCGCGCAGGCGACCGATGTGTCCGTCAACAAGGCCACGCGCGGTCTGTTCGCGGTGGCCGACTCGCCGCAGGCGATGCTCGCGCTCGGCGAGGACGGCCTGCGCCGCTACATCTCCAGCATCGGCCTGTTCAACACCAAGGCGGCGAACGTGATCGCCACCTGCCGCGCCCTGATCGAACAGCACGGCGGCGAAGTGCCGGCAGATCGCCTGTCGCTCGAGCGCCTGCCGGGCGTCGGACGCAAGACTGCCAACGTGGTGCTCAACACCGCTTTCGGCCAGCCCACCATCGCGGTGGATACGCACATCTTCCGCGTCGCCAACCGTACCGGGCTGGCACCGGGCGCGACCGTGCGCGAGGTCGAGGACAAGCTGATGAAGGCGGTGCCGCCGGAATTCCGCCAGGACGCGCACCACTGGTTGATCCTGCACGGACGTTACGTGTGCAAGGCGCGCCGGCCCGAATGCTGGCAATGCGTCATCCGCGACCTGTGCCGCTATCCATTCAAGACGCCGCCGCCCTGAGCGCGCGCCGGCGTCCCTGCCGGCGCGCGCCCGCAAACATCGTCAGAAGGCGAACTGCGTGCGCAGGCCGAACTGGCTGGTCTCGTCGCCGCTCAGGTCGTTGTCGCCCTGGGCGAAGTTGGCCATGATCCGCAGGCTCGGGTTGATGTAGTAGTTCACGCCCAGCATCCAGGTGGTGGCGACGCGGCCGGGCAGGTCCTCGTTCTCGATGCGGTCGTAGCGCGCGGTGAGTTCCCACAGGCGCTCTCCTTCCACCTTCGGGCTGGTGAACACGCCGTTGCTCGCCTTGTAGGCCTTGTGCCCACCGTTGAGCAGCCAGCTGCCCTGCACGTAGAAGGTCTCCACGTCCTGGTCGGCGCCAATGGCCTGGCCGAAGCGCGCGCGCGCGTACTCGGACTGGAAGAACAGCGAATCGAAGGAGCCGGCGGCCTCCAGGCCCATCGCGGTCACCGTTTCGCCACTGGCGCCCGCGGTGCTCGCGACCGTCAGCGAGGGCCCGCGGCGACCGGCGTAGTTGGCGCCCGCCACCAGGTTCGGGCTGCCCTCGTCGGTGTCTTCCAGGCTGCCCCAGGCGCCGAAGTGCAGCGTGCTCGATTCCGTGTTGATGGGAGCCCAGGTCACGCGTCCCGCCATGCCGCGACCCGAGGTGCGCGCCGTCGCCGCACCGCGCAGGTTGAACACCGACAGCCCCGCGGTGTAGCCATCGCCGGTCTTCATGTAACCCACGCCCTGCTGGAACTGCCGGCCGCCGAACAGCCCGGTGGCGGATGAGAACGGGCGCTCGAGCATCAGGATGTCGTTAGAGCTGGTGAGTTCCTCCATCGAGCGGTACGGCTTGAAGTGGCCGATGAAGAGCTTGCCGCCGTTCGAGAAGGCCTTGGCGATGTACAGGTCGCGCAGGCCGTCGAGGTTGCTGCCGGCGCCGAAGTCCTGCTCCATCTTGTATTCCCAGCCATAAGCCTTGCCCGCGAGGGTGAGGCGCGCGCGGCGGAACTCGCTGGTGTTGGTGACCGAGGCGACGTCCTCGTTGAAGAAGTAGGCGTCGTAATGGATGCGGCCGCCGAGGGTGAACTCGAAGGCCTTGTCGGGCGAACTGGCTTTCAGGCCGCCCTTGGTCTCGACCTTGGCAACCGTGGTGTCGAGGCGTTCGATGGCTTGCGCGGTGTCGATGTTGACGTCGGACTGCGCTTCGGTGCGCTGCTCGACTTCCTCGAGCCGGGCCATCAGGGCCTCGACCTGCGCGCGCAGTTCGGCGATCTCCCGCGCCTGGTCGGGCGTGGCCAGGGCATCCGTGCTGAAGCCGGACAGGGCAAGGGCCAGGGCGGCCGCGAGCGGGGAAAGACGCATGGGTGGATCTCCTCGGTGGGGTCGGAAGCGGCACACGGCCGCAAGGGCGTTCTGGAAGCTCGCCCAGCCTGCCCTGCGATTGTGACAGCCGCTTGTTGGCCATGTGACCGCGGCGTGACAGCCATGCGACGACGACAACGCGGTTGCCTGTCATGCAACTGTCATGCCGCCGCCGCACGCTTGTCACCTGCCCCGGGTGGAATGCCCGGACCGCGCCCACGGGTCGCGGCCCCTTCACCAGGAGTCCCCCACGTGACCAAGTCGTTCAAGTTCCGTCTCGCCGCGCTGGCCCTGGCCGCCGGCCTCGCCAGTTCCGCCCAGGCCGGGGACATCACCGGCGCGGGCGCCACCTTCGTCTACCCGGCGATCTCCAAGTGGTCGGCCGACTACAACAAGGCGACCGGCAACCAGGTCAACTACCAGTCCATCGGATCCGGCGGCGGCATCGCGCAGATCAAGGCCAAGACGGTGGACTTCGGTTCGTCCGATGCGCCGATGAAGCCGGCCGAATTGGCGCAGTTCGGCCTCGGCCAGTTCCCGTCGGTCATCGGCGGCGTGGTGCCGATCGTCAACCTCAAGGGAATCGCGCCGGGCGCGATCCGCTTCACCGGTCCGCTGCTGGCCGACATCTTCCTCGGCAAGGTCAACAACTGGAACGATCCGGCGATCGCCGCGATCAACCCGGGCGTGCCGCTGCCCGACCGCCGCATCACCGTCGTGCATCGCTCCGACGGTTCCGGCACCACCTTCAACTGGGTCAACTACCTGTCCAAGGTCAGCCCGGAGTGGAAGGCCAAGGTCGGCGAAGGCACCTCGGTGAAGTGGCCGGCCGGCGTCGGCGGCAAGGGCAACGAAGGTGTTGCCGCCTACACCAAGCAGATCCCGGGCGCGATCGGCTACGTCGAGCTCTCGTACGCACTGGTGAACAAGCTCGTGTACGGCGCGGTGAAGAACAAGAGCGGCAAGTTCATCACCCCCAGCATCGCCAGCTTCCAGGCCGCGGCGGCCAGCGCCGACTGGGCGAACTCGAAGGACTTCCACCTGGTGATGACCGATGCGCCGGGCGCCGATGCCTACCCGATCGCCGCCACCAACTTCATCATCATGTACAAGAAGCCCAAGGACGTGTCGCGCGCCCGCCAGGCCCGCGAATTCTTCAAGTGGGTGTATGCGAACGGCGACGCCGCCGCGACCTCGCTCGGCTACGTGCCGCTGCCGCCGGCGCTGGTCAAGCAGATCGAGGCCTACTGGGCCGCGAACTTCAAGTTCTGAGTCCTGAGCGATGTCCGTCCCGGCCAGCATGATCGCCACTCGAATCGACGCGCGCGCCGCTGGCGACGCGCGCAACGACAAGCTGTTCCGCGCCGCGGTGACCGCGGCCGGATTGTTCGTGCTGGTGACCTTGCTGGCCGCGGGCCTGTCCATGTTCTGGGGTGGCCGCGAGTCGTTCCAGACTTTCGGCTTCGGCTTCCTTACCTCGACCGACTGGGATCCGGTGCAGCAGAAGTTCGGCGCCCTGGTGCCGATCTACGGCACCCTGGTCACCGCGGCGATCGCCCTGCTCATCGCGGTGCCGATCAGCTTCGGCATCGCGCTGTTCCTGACCGAGGTGTCGCCGCAGTGGCTGCGCACGCCGGTCGGCGCGGCGATCGAACTGCTCGCGGGCATTCCCTCGATCATCTACGGCATGTGGGGATTGTTCGTGCTCGTGCCTTATCTCGGCGAGCACGTCTTCCCCTGGCTCGACGAGAACGTCGGGCCCCTGCCCGTCATCGGTGCCCTGTTCCGCGGCCCGCCGCTCGGTATCGGCATGCTGACCGCCGGACTGGTGCTGGCGATCATGGTCATCCCCTTCATCAGCTCGGTGATGCGCGAGGTCTTCCTGACCGTGCCCAACCGCCTGAAGGAATCGGCCTACGCGCTGGGCTCGACCACCACCGAGGTGGCCTGGCACATCGTGCTTCCCTACACCCGCTCGGCGGTGATCGGCGGCATCTTCCTCGGCCTGGGTCGTGCGCTCGGCGAGACCATGGCCGTCACCTTCGTGCTCGGCAACGCGCACTTCCTGACCGCCTCGCTCCTGGAGCCGGGCAACTCGATCGCCGCCACCATCGCCAACGAGTTCACCGAGGCCGACTCGCCGCTCTACCTGTCCTCGCTGATCGCGCTGGGCTTCCTGCTGTTCGTGGTCACCTTCATCGTGCTGAGCATCGCCAAGCTCATGCTGATGGGCCTCAAGCGCCGGGAGGGCAAGTGATGTCCGTCGCCGCCGACCGCATCTTCCTGCGCCGCCGGATCGTCAACGGCATGTCGCTCGTGCTTTCCGCCGCCGCTACCGTCTTCGGCCTGTTCTGGCTGGTGTGGATCCTGTGGACGACCATCAGCAAGGGCATCGCCGCCTTCGGCCCGCACCTGTTCACGCAGATGACGCCGCCTCCGGGCGAGGTCACGGGCGGCCTGGCGAACGCGCTGTTCGGCAGCCTGATGATGTGCCTGCTGGCCATCGCGATGGCCACGCCGATCGGCATCGCCGCCGGCACCTACCTGGCCGAGTACGCCAACCACCGCAAGCTCGGCGAGACCATCCGCTTCATCAACGACATCCTGTTGTCGGCGCCCTCGATCGTGCTGGGCCTGTTCGTGTACACGCTCGTCGTCGAGCCACTGGGCGGCTTCTCGGGCTGGGCGGGCGCGATCGCGCTGGGCTTCATCGTGCTGCCGGTGGTCGTGCGCACCACCGACGAGATGCTGCGGCTGGTGCCAGGCACCATGCGCGAGGCGGCGCTCTCGCTCGGCATCCCGCAATGGAAGGTCAACGTGCAGGTGCTGTACCGCGCCTCGCTGCCCGGCATCGTCACCGGCGTGCTGCTGGCGCTGGCGCGGATCAGCGGCGAAACCGCACCGCTGCTGTTCACCGCGCTCAACAACCAGTACTGGAGCGCCGACCTGACCGAACCGATGGCCAGCATGCCGGTGGTGATCTTCCAGTTCGCGATGAGTCCGTACGAGTACTGGAACGCGCTGGCCTGGGCCGGCGCCTTCATCGTCACCGCCTTCGTCCTCCTTATCAGCCTGGTCGCCCGCGCCGTGCTCCTGCGCAACAAGATGAGCAATGACTGACATGCAGATCAACTTCAATACCGCCGTGCCGACGCGCTCGGTCGAACTCCCCCTCGCGCCCTCCGCCGGGCAGGCCAAGCTGTCCGCGCGCAAACTCGGCTTCCACTACGGTGACTTCCAGGCACTGAAGGACATCGACCTGGACGTGCCGGAGAAGCGGGTCACCGCGCTGATCGGCCCTTCCGGCTGCGGCAAGTCGACTTTGCTGCGCGTGTTCAACCGGATCTACTCGATCTACCCGAAGATGCGCGCCGAGGGCGAGGTCCTGCTGGACGGCGAGAACATCCTCGCGCCGTCGTATTCGCTCAACCGCCTGCGCAGCAAGGTCGGCATGGTGTTCCAGAAGCCGGTGCCCTTCCCCATGTCGATCTACGACAACGTCGCCTACGGCATCGGCCACTACGAGAAGCTGCCGCGCGCGCGCATGGACGAGCGCGTGGAAGAGGCCTTGTCGCAGGCGGCGCTCTGGGACGAGGTCAAGGACAAGCTCAAGCAGAACGCGCTCGGCCTGTCGGGCGGGCAGCAGCAGCGCCTGTGCATCGCCCGCGCCGTGGCGCTGAAGCCGGAGGTGCTGCTGTTCGACGAGCCGACCTCGGCCCTGGATCCGATCGCGACCGGCAAGATCGAGCAGCTGTTCGCCGAGCTGAAGAAGCAGTTCACCATCCTGATCGTGACCCACAACATGCAGCAGGCCGCGCGCTGCTCCGACTACACCGCCTTCATGTACCTGGGCGAGCTGGTCGAGCACGACGTCACCGAAACCATCTTCACCAAGCCCTCGAAGCAGCAGACCGAGGACTACATCACGGGGCGATTCGGATGAGCGAACACATCGTCAAGAGCTTCGACAACGAGCTCCAGCGGCTGACCCAGGAAATCGGCCGGATGGGCGAGATCGCGACTTCGCAGCTGGATGCGGCGGTGGACGTGCTGATGCGCCGCGACAGCAAGGCCGCCCAGCGGGTGGTGGCCAACGACGAGGCGATCGACGCGCTCGAACGCGAAGTCAGCCACGACGTGTTGCGCCTGCTGGCGTTGCGCCAGCCGATGGCCCGCGACCTGCGCGAGGTCTACGCCACCCTGCGCATCTCTTCCGACATCGAGCGCATCGGCGACTACGCGGCCAATGTCGCCAAGCGCTCGATGGTGCTCAACCAGAACGCGCCGGTGACGCCGGTGCAGGGCCTGCCGCTGCTGGCGCGACTGGCGAACGAACTGGTGCGGGAGGCCGTCGCCGCCTACCTGGGCCGCGACGCCGATCGCGCCCTGGCCGTGCGCGAGCGCGACGTCGAGCTCGACGCCCAGTACACCGAGCTGTTCCGGGCCCTGCTGACCTACATGGCGGAAGACCCCAAGCAGATCACCGCCTGCACCCACCTGCTGTTCATGGCCAAGAACATCGAGCGCATCGGCGACCACGCGACGAACATCGCGGAGAACACCTGGTTCCTCGTGCACGGCGAGGACCTGCCGCCGGGCCGGGCCAAGGGCGACCTGACCAGCCAGTAGCCGCCCCCGGCTGCCGCCCCGGCGGCCGGTTCTTCACGGCGCGAAGGCGCCGGGGATCGGGTAAACTGCGCGGGCTCAATGCTCGGTACGGGAGATTGCGGCGGAGACCATCCCGCCGCTGCCGAAGGCGCAAACGCCCGTAATCGCTCAGGACCCGGAACCGTACCGCGCGAGCGACTCTGGAGAGACCGGCCTGGCGCCGGCGCCGAAGGGGCATGGTCCCGAGACCGGGACCAAAACTCTCAGGCAAAAGGACAGGGTGGGGCGCGCCGTGCAGCTTCGCACGGGCCCACCCTCGTCCGGAATTGCCCATGACCCGCGAACGCCTGAGCCAGCTCGAGCATCACGACGCCTTCATCGAACGCCACATCGGTCCCAATCCCGACGAGGTGGCGCACATGCTCACCGTCATCGGCCAGCCTTCGCTGGAGGCGATGGTGGACGCGATCGTGCCGGCGAGCATCAAGCTGGCCGACCCGCTGGCCCTGCCCGATCCGGTCAGCGAGACCGAGGCGCTGGCACAGATCCGCCGGATCGCCGATCGCAACCAGGTGTTCCGCAGCTTCATCGGCCAGGGCTACTACGGCACCCACACGCCGGCGGTGATCCTGCGCAACGTGCTGGAGAACCCGGCCTGGTACACCGCCTACACGCCTTACCAGGCCGAGATCTCGCAGGGCCGCATGGAGGCCCTGATCAACTTCCAGACCATGGCCGCCGACCTGACCGGGATGGAGATCAGCAATGCCTCGCTGCTCGACGAAGCCACCGCCGCCGCCGAGGCGATGACCTTGGCCAAGCGCTCCTGCAAGAGCAAGTCCAACCTGTTCTTCGTCTCGGCCGATTGCCACCCGCAGACGATCGCCGTGGTGCGCACCCGCGCCGAGGGCCTCGGCATCGACGTGCAGGTCGGCGACGACGCCGCCGCGCTCGCCGCCGACGCCTTCGCGGTGCTGCTGCAGTATCCCTGCAGCACCGGCGAGGTGCGCGACTACCGGGCGATCGCCGAAGCCACGCACGCGCGCGGCGGCGTGGTCACGGCGGCCGCCGACCTGCTGGCGCTCACCTTGCTGATGCCGCCTGGAGAATGGGGCGCGGACATCGTGGTCGGCAACACCCAGCGCTTCGGCGTGCCCTTCGGCTTCGGCGGCCCGCATGCCGCATTCCTGGCCTGCAAGGACGCCTTCAAGCGCTCGATGCCGGGCCGCCTGATCGGCGTGTCCATCGACGCGCTCGGCCAGCCCGCCTACCGCCTCACCCTGCAGACCCGCGAACAGCACATCCGCCGCGAGAAGGCCACCTCCAACATCTGCACCGCGCAGGTGCTGCTGGCGGTGATGGCCAGCATGTACGCGGTCTACCATGGCCCGGACGGCCTGCGCCGCATCGCCCGCCGCACGCATCGGCTCGCCACCGTCTTCGCCGCCGGCCTGCGCGCGGCCGGCATCGCCACCAACGCCGGCTTCTTCGACACCGTGCACGTCACCGGCGTGGACGCCGCGGGGATCCACGCGGCCGCGCGCGCGCAGCGCATGAACCTGCGCGAGATCGACGGCACGCAACTCGCGGTCGCCTTCGACGAGACCTGCACCCGCGCGCACGTGCAGGCACTGTGGGCCCTGTTCGGCGTGACGGCGGACGTGGACGCGCTCGACGACACCGTGGCCGACGGCCTGCCGCCGGCGCTGCACCGCGCCACCGACTTCATGACCCACCCGGTCTTCAACACCCACCACAGCGAGCACGAACTGCTGCGCTACCTGCGCCAGCTGTCCGACAAGGACCTGGCGATGGACCGCACCATGATCCCGCTGGGCTCGTGCACGATGAAGCTCAACGCCACCAGCGAGATGCTGCCGGTGACCTGGCCGGAATTCGCGCACATCCACCCGCTGGCGCCCGCCGACCAGGTGCAGGGCTATCGCGACCTGGTGGACTCGCTCGAGGCCATGCTGGTCGAGTGCACGGGTTACGACGCCGTCAGCCTGCAGCCGAATTCCGGCGCGCAGGGTGAATTCGCCGGGCTTCTCGCCATCCGGGCATACCATCGCTCGCGCGGCGAGGCGCACCGCGAGGTCTGCCTGATCCCCGAGTCCGCGCACGGCACCAACCCCGCTTCCGCGCAGATGTGCGGCATGGAGGTGGTGGTGGTGAAGTGCGACGTCGACGGCAACGTGGACGTGGCCGACCTGCGGGCCAAGGCGCAGAAGCATTCGGACCGCCTTGCCGCGCTGATGATCACCTACCCGTCCACGCACGGCGTGTTCGAGGAAGCGGTGGTCGAGATCTGCGAGATCGTCCACGCGCACGGCGGCCAGGTCTACACCGACGGCGCCAACATGAATGCGCTGGTCGGCGTCGCCAAGCCCGGCAAGTACGGCTCGGACGTGTCGCACCTCAACCTGCACAAGACCTTCTGCATCCCGCACGGCGGCGGCGGCCCGGGCGTGGGCCCGACCGCGGTGAAGGCGCACCTGGCGCCCTTCCTGCCGGCGACCTACGGCGAGCAGGCGCCGGTCGGCATGGTCAGCGCCGCCAGCTACGGCAGCGCCAGCATCCTGCCGATCAGCTGGATGTACATCGCCATGATGGGCGGCACCGGCCTGCGTCGCGCCACCCAGGTGGCCCTGCTCAACGCCAACTACGTGGCGGCGCGCCTGTCCTCGCACTACCCGACCCTGTACACCGGCCGCAACGGCCTGGTCGCGCACGAGTGCATCCTCGACCTGCGGCCGATCAAGGACGCCACCGGCATCAGCGCCGAGGACGTCGCCAAGCGGCTGATCGATTTCGGCTTCCATGCCCCGACCCTGAGCTTCCCGGTCGCCGGCACGCTGATGGTCGAGCCGACCGAGAGCGAGGCGCTGCCGGAACTCGACCGCTTCATCGACGCGATGATCCAGATCCGCGAGGAGATCCGCGCGATCGAGGAAGGCCGCATGGATCGCGAGGACAATCCGCTCAGGCATGCGCCGCACACCGCCACCATGGTGGCGGCGAGCGAGTGGACGCACGGCTACCCGCGCGAACTGGCCGCGTTCCCGCTGCCCTCGCTCAGGCAGGCCAAGTACTGGCCGCCGGTGGCGCGCGTGGACAACGTCTACGGCGATCGCAACGTGATGTGCGCCTGCGTGCCGATGGACGCCTACAAGTAAGGGCGGCGCCGGCGTCCGCGCCGGCGGCTGTTATCCTGCGGCCATGCAGATCGCCCCACCGACCGCCGCGCCCGAGGCGCCACGCCGCCACCGCATGGCGGAGCGCTTCCGCGGCTTCCTGCCGGTGGTGGTGGACGTGGAGACCGGCGGCTTCGACAGCCGCCGGCATGCCTTGCTGGAAATCGCCGCCATTCCCATCCTGCTCGGCGAGGACGGCCGCTTCACTGCGGGCGCCACCGCCAGCACCCACGTGGATCCCTACCCCGGCTCGGAACTGGATCCCAAGTCGCTCGAGGTCACCGGCATCGACGTCGGCCACCCCTTCCGCGACGCCAAGCCGGAGAAGGAAGCGCTCGACCTCATTTTCCGCCACGTGCGCGCCGCCGCCCGCGACGCCGGCTGCCAGCGCGCGATCCTGGTCGGCCATAACGCCCACTTCGACCTCGGCTTCATCAATGCCGCGGTGGCGCGGGTATCGCACAAGCGCAACCCGTTCCATCCCTTCAGCACATTCGATACGGTAACGCTGGCGGGCATGGCTTTCGGCCAGACCGTGCTCAGTCGCGCCATGCAGGCGGCGGGCCTGGCCTGGGACGATGGACAGGCGCATTCGGCGGTGTACGATGCCGAACGCACCGCCGAACTGTTCTGCACCGTGCTCAACCGTTGGGAGCAGCGCCCATGATCCACGACAGCATCCTGGATACCGTCGGCCGCACGCCCGTCGTGCGCATCAATCGCCTCGCGCCTCCCGGCGTCGAGATGTACGTGAAGGTGGAAGCCTTCAACCCGATGTCCTCGGTGAAGGACCGGCTCGCACTCGGCATCATCCTCGACGCCGAATCGCGCGGCGAGTTGAAGCCGGGGCAGATGGTGGTCGAAGCCACCTCTGGCAATACCGGCATCGCGCTGGCGATGGTCTGCGCGGCGCGCGGCTACCGCTTCGTCGCCTTCATGGCGGAGAGTTTCTCGATCGAGCGCCGCAAGCTCATGCGCGCGCTCGGCGCGAAGGTGATCCTGACGCCGGCCGCGGAACGCGCCACCGGCATGATCAAGCGCGCCGAGGAATTCGCGGCGAAGCACGGCGCCTTCCTCGCAAGGCAGTTCGACAATCCCGCCAACCCGGCCTACCACCGCAACACGACCGGCCCGGAAATCCTGCAGGATTTCGCCGGGCGGCGGCTCGACTGGTTCGTCACCGGCTGGGGCACGGGCGGCACGCTGACCGGCGCCGGCCAGGTACTGAAGGCCGCGCGGCCCGACCTGAAGGTCGCGACGACCGAACCGGCGGCTGCGGCCATGCTCAATGGCGCCGACTGGGCGCCGCACAAGATCCAGGGCTGGACCCCGAACCTGGTGCCCAGCGTGCTCGACAAGTCGGTGTACGACATCAACCTGCCGGTGACCGACGAAGTGGCCCGCGACACGGCGCGCGACCTCGCCACCCAGGAAGGCATCTTCTGCGGCATCTCCTCCGGCGGCACCTTCGCGGCGGCGCTGCAGGTCGCGCGGGAACACGCGAAATCCGGCGATGCGATCCTGGCGATGCTGCCGGACACCGGCGAGCGCTACCTGAGCACCTTCCTCTTCGAAGGCGTCAACGAAGGCTCCGACGACGAGTGGCTGGCGACGCTCTGAGACTCGCTCAGGACGTGGGCGGCGGCGCCTTCCGGCGCGTCGCCCAGGTCCACAGGCCATAGGCGGAGATCGCGATCCACGCCGCCTCGATGAACAGCACCGACCAGTTCATCTCGGCCGCGTACCAGACCGGCACCAGGATGCCGGCCGCACCGACCAGGTTGAGCAGCGAATACATCGCGCCGTCACCGCTGAGCTTGCGGGCCTGCAAGGCCGCATAGGCGACCAGCACCATCAGCACGCCGGCAAAGCCGACGAAGTCGTACCACTTCAACTCGAGCATCGAAGTCCCCTCAGGATTGCGTGAGTCGCTGCCGCACCGCCTCGAACAGCGCGATGCCCGCCGCCACCGACACGTTGAGGCTTTCCATCTCACCCGGCATCGGGATGCGCACCAGGCCGTCGCAGTGCTCGCGCGTGAGCCGCCGCATGCCCTCCGCCTCGCCACCGAGCACCAGCGCGACGTTGCCGCGCAGGTCCAGCGTGTGCAGGCCGGCGGAGGCTTCGCCCTCGAGCCCGTAGACCCAGACACCCGCGTCCTTGAGCGTGCGCAGCGTGCGCGCGAGGTTGGTGACGCTGATGACCGGGATCCGATCGGCCGCGCCCGCCGAGGTCTTGCGCACCGTGGCGTTGATCTGCGCCGCCTTGTCCTTCGGCAGGATGACGGCGGTGACGCCGGCCGCGGCCGCGCTGCGCAGGCAGGCGCCGAGGTTGTGCGGATCCTGCACGCCATCGAGCACGAGGAACAGCGCCTTGCCCGCGGCCGCCTCCAGCAATTCCGGCAGCGCCGATTCCTCGACCGCCTTCGGCGCCTGGTAGCGCGCGATCGCCCCCTGGTGACGCAGCCCGCCGGCGATGCCGTCGAGCGCCTGCAGCGCGACGCGCCGCACCGAGATCTCGTGGCGGCGCGCGGTTTCCTCGATCTCGACCAGGCGCGGGTTCTTGCTCCCGGCCTCGACCAGCACTTCGCTGACGTTGGCCAGGTCGTGCTGCAGCGCCGAGGCCACCGCATTGATGCCGGCGATCCAGCTGCCCTTGCTCATGCCACGATCCCCTTCCCCATGGTGGTGGCTACTCGGCCCAGGCCTTCTTCTTGCGCTCCTGCTCCGGCAGCACCAGCTTGAAGTCGATGCGCCGGTCCTCGACGCTGGCGCGCAGCACCAGCACGCGCACCGCATCGCCCAGGCGCCAGCCCAGGCCCTTGCGCTCGCCCTTGAGCGACTTGCGCAGCGCATCGAAGTGGTAGAAGTCGTGCGGCAACTGGGTCACGTGCACCAGCCCGTTGACCTTGGACGCATTGAGTTCGACGAACAGGCCGAAGCTGGTGACGCCGCTGACCACGCCGTCGAACTCGCTGCCGACGTGCTGTTCCATCCAGGCGCTGCGATAGCGCTCGTCCACCTCGCGTTGGGCTTCGTCGGCGCGCCGCTCCTTCTCCGAGCATTGCAGGCACAGCGCGTCCATCTCCTCCGGCGCGTAGCGGAAGCCGGCGTCGTTGTCACGCAGCAGCGCCTGCTTCAGGACCCGGTGCAGCAACAGGTCCGGGTAGCGGCGAATCGGCGAGGTGAAGTGCCCATAAGCCTCGAGCGCGAGCCCGAAGTGGCCCTTGTTCTCGGTGGCGTAGACCGCCATCGACTGCGAGCGCAGCAACACGGTTTCCAGCAGGGCGGCATCGGGGCGGGCGCGGATCTTCTTGAGCAGGCTGGTGAAGTCCTTGGGCTGCACCTGCTTCCAGGGCGGCAGCTTGAGGCCGAATTCCGACAGGTATTCGAGCAGGTCGGCGTACTTCTGTTCCGGTGGCCGGTCGTGGACGCGGAACGGCGCCGGGATGTTCTTCGCCAGCACGTGCATCGCCGCCTGCACGTTGGCCGCGATCATGCATTCCTCGATCAGCTTGTGGGCGTCGTTGCGCGCCAGCATGCCGCCCTGGATGACCTCGCCCTTGGTGTCGAGCATGAAGCGCACTTCGCTGGACTCGAACTCGATCGCGCCGCGCTTCTCGCGCGCCTTCGAAAGGATCTGGTACAGCTGGTGCAGGCGCTCGACCTGCGGCAGCAGCTTGCCGAGGTAGGCGCGGGCCTCCTCGTCCTTCTCGCCGATCGCGTTCCAGACCTGAGTATAGGTCAGGCGCGCGTGCGAGTTCATCACCGCTTCGTAGAACTTCGACTTCGTTACCTGGCCATCGAAATCCACGTGCATGTCGCAGACGAAGCACAGCCGGTCCACCTTGGGCTTCAGCGAGCAGATGCCGTTGGACAGGTGCTCGGGCAGCATCGGCACCACGAAGCCGGGGAAATAGACGGAGGTGCTGCGCAACGTCGCCTCGTCGTCGAGCGCGGTGCCCGGGCGCACGTAGTGCGAGACGTCGGCGATGGCGACGATCAGGCGGAAGCCGCGCGCGTCGGGTTCGCACCAGACCGCGTCGTCGAAGTCCTTGGCGTCCTCGCCGTCGATGGTGACCA
>CAMPGW010000017.1 GCA_946885735.1 uncultured Gammaproteobacteria bacterium | reverse complement strand
GGGCGGGAAGTCGTGCGCGATGAACAGGTCCGAGCCGCCGGCCTGGCTCATCGCCCCCAGCAGCTTGTGCATGTAGGCGCGCGCCTGTTCCTCGCTGAATGCCATGTCCGGGCCCTGCGTTCGATCCGCCCGGATTGTGGCACCGGGGCGGCGCGCGCCCCATCGGTAGTTCTACCCTGCGGAGCCGGTCACGGTTTGGCGGCGGCGCGCGCGGCGGCCGCCTCCTCCAGCATCGGCAGCAGGTGTATCTCGCAGCCGGGCAAGCCCTCGGCGCAGAAGCTCATCGCAGTGTAGGTGCTGCCCGGGTACAGCTTCGGGTCGGGATCGGCGCCGGCATCGAGCAGCATCCTCACCACGCCGGTCTTCATCTCCCACAGGCCGGGCCCCTGGCGCACGACGTAGGCCAGCGCGGTCGAACCGGAGCAGTCGCCGTCCACCTTCGCGCCGGCGTCGAGCGCGCGACGGATCTTGCTCTCCTCCAGCAGTTGGGCGCCGCGGCACAACAGGGTCAGGCCGTCGGGACCGCGCGCTTCCGGGTCCTCCACGTCGGCGACGAAGGGCAGCAGCCGCGAAAGGTCGTGGAAGCGGCGGATCCGGCCGGCCACGGGCACCATGTCGCCCTCCATCACCGCCTTCGCGGCGGCGACCTGGCGCGCGTTGCGTGGCGACGGGGCGGGATCGATGCCTGCGGCCTCCATCAGCCAGGTCTCGGCGACGACGATGGCGGCCTCGTGGCGGGCTTCGTGCGGCGCCGCAGCGTCGTCGACGACCGACTGCGCGAGGCTGCGCGCCTCGGCGACCTTGCCGCTCTCCTCGGCCAGCAGGCGAGCGAGCGCGGTGGCCTTGTGCCAACGCGGGGTCTGCGATTCAAAGCGAAGGCCTTCGCGCATCGCCTCTTCCTTGCGGTCGAGGTCGAGCGCGGTCAGGTACAGCAAGGTGGTCTGCGCGTCCTCGCGCAGGTCCGGCGGCAGCGCGGGATCGCGCAGGGCTTTCAGCAGGCGGCCGGGTCCGTCGCCCTTCGGCGCATCGAGCGACTGCAGGCGCATCTGCACGAAGGCCGCGCGCAGGTCCTCCGGCTGGGCCGCCACCGCGCGCGCCAGCAAGGGCCGCGCCGAATCGCGCTGCTCGCGATCGAGCAGCAGCCTGGCCTTGAGCACCAGGGCCGGTTGCAGCGCGGGATCACGCTCGAGCAGCGCGTCGACGCGTCGTTCCGCCACCGCGCGGCGGCCGGCCAGTGCATCCACGCGCGCCTCCAGGAAGGCCAGCCCGATGTCGTCCGGCGTCGCGATGATCGCCTCCGCGACTTCGGCCATCGCCGCATCAGCGCACTCGCCGCGTGCAAGCCTGGCATTGAGCCTGCGCAGGTCCGCGGAGACCAGGCCGGGCGAATCGAGCAGTTCGCGGCCTTCGAAGCGCACGCGCCGGTCGGGATCGATCCGGATGCAGGCGGCGTCATCGGCGGCGAAGGCAGACGCGACGGGAAACGCCGAGGCGCCAAGGACGAGTGCCAGTGCCAGTGGGCGAAGGCGACGAAGGTGATGCGACATGCTCGGCTCCGGCGTAGGGGCCGCGCGACTATAGCAAAGGGCGCCAGGCTCCCACCGAACGGAACAGGACGCGGCTGGCCAGCGCACACAGCGCGCTGAGCACGAGCACCGCCAGCAGGTGCCCGACCAGGACCATGGCCGCGGTTTCGCCGACATGGAACAGGCTCACGCCGGCCGACGACAACGCGGCGGCCGCCAGGCCGCCCAGCAGGGCGGTGGCGCGCGGTCGCGCCAGCGCGGCATGTCGCACCATCAGCAACAGCACCGCGGCGATCGGCAAGCCGACCAGCGCGACTTCGCGCGCACAGGACATGGCGCGCGGGTCGAAGGACGGCCCGGCCTGCAACCACTCGACCAAACAGCCCAGCCCCACGCCCCATGTCCACAGCAACAGGGCCGGCACCGGCAACCAGGCCCAGCGCGGATCGCGTCCCGGCACGCTGAGCTGGAACACCGCGAAGGCCGCCAGCACGCCGGTGAGCGCGCCGCCGAACCATTCCAGGCCACCAACCGGGTCGCGCAAGGGATCGGGCCACTGCGGGCGCATGCCGAAGAACGAAGTCGCCAGCACGATCACGCCGGCCGACACCAGCAGCCACGCGCAGGCGCGCAACCAGGCCGGCGCCAACGGTCGCACCGGCACGGCGCGCGCGGCGAGTTGTCGGATCAGGTCGTCGGTGGGGTTCATCGGTGTCCCTTCTTGTCGAGCAGGGTGCGCAGCGATTTCAAGGCGCGATGGCAGGCGACCTTGAGCGCGCCCTCCGGCTGGCGGCTCAGGGCGGACGCCTCGCGCAGGGACAACTCGCGCAGGCGAAGCAGCTCGAGCGCCTCGCGCTGCCGCGGCGGCAGCGCCGCCACCGCGTCGCGGACCTGGCGCGCACCGGCATGGCGCTCGGCATCGTCGAAGGGATCGGCCGTGGGCGCCAGGGCTTCGCGTTCGAACCCGTCCTCCGCCGCCGCGCGCTCGTGCCGCCGCCGATGCGAGCCACGGCGATACAGGTCCACCAGCCGCCGGCTCGCGATGGTGGCGAGCCAGGGCTTGAAGGGCCGGCCGCGCTCGTAGGTGTGGCGGATGCCGTGCACGGCCAGCAGTACTTCCTGCACCGCGTCCTCGTGCTCGTGGGCGGGCGCCTGCGCCAGGTAGCGGCGCGCCATCGCCCGCAGGTAGGGCACGATTTCCCGCAGCAGGCGTTGATAGGCCTCGGTGTCGCCGTCCTGGGCGAGCAGCATCAACCCGGACCAGCGCGCGCCGTCGTCCGCGTCCACGCCGGACTCATGTTCGCGGGCAGTGCGCCCGGGAAAGGGCAGGATGGTCATGGCCTCAGGGCGAGATTCGCGTGGCGACGCGCGCGTGCACCAGCACGGCGAGGACGGCTTGCAGCGAAAACCCGGGGGCGTCCGCGGCGGCCTCGAGGGCCTGCGCGATGATCGAGCCGTCCGCAAGCCGCGACAAGGCCAGGCTGGCGCCCGCGGGCAGCACCGTCGCCTGCACTTGCGCCTCGGGCCGCACGACCAGCAGGTCCTCGCGGACCTGGTTTTCCGCGCGCTCGCGCGTCGTCGCCAACGCGTCGGGATCGTTTGCGTCGTGCGCCTGCCACAGGGCCAGCACGCAGCGCGACGCCGGCAACAGGCGCAACGAGGGATGCAGTGCGAGGCGCTGGCGCATCAGCCCGTCGGGCGCCGCCAGCCAGGGCTCGAAATCGCGCGGCGACAGCGCCTCGGCGTCGGCGGAGTGGAAAGCCTCGAGCCGCGCCCGCTCCAGCCTCGCCATGTCGGCCAGGTAAGGCACGCCGGCCGCTGGCTCGAAGGCCTCGACGAACGCGGCAAAGCCTGCGCCGTGCTCTGCCAGCACCGGCGTGCGGGGAGGTACGGCGCAGACGTACCCGGCGGCCATCGCGCGGAAGAAATCCGTGCCCACGAGCTGCACGCAGACCGGAAACGCATCTTCCAGCGCGCGCAGGAGCGAGGACATGACGTTGTTGCGGTACACCGCGAACCGGCGCGCGGGATCCGAGCCGTTCCAGGCGACCAGCCCCGCCGGCGTCGGTCCTCCCGCCTGCAACAGCGCCTGCGCGAACGCGGACAGGCCGCTCATGCCGCCTGCCGCAGGCGCGCCAGTCGCGCTTCGGCGGCCGCGGCCTCGGCCATCAGTACGGCGTAGCCGGGCACGTCGGTGTCCCACTCGATCAGCGTCGGCACCGGGCCGATGCGCGCCAGGGTGGCCTCGAACAGGTCCCAGACCGGCGCTGAGACGGCCGACCCGTGGTCGTCGATCAGCAACTCGTCGCCAGCGCCGTCGCGGTCGCGCGCGTGGCCGGCCAGGTGGATCTGCTCGACCGCCCCCAGCGGCACCGCATCCAGCCATGCGCTGGCGTCGCGACCGTGGTTGCGCGCGCTCACATAGGCATTGTTGAGGTCGAGCAGCAGCCCGCAGCCGGTCCTGCGCACCATCTCCGAGAGGAACTGCGGCTCGTCGAAATCACCGCCGGCGTGCTCGAGGTAGGTCGAGGGGTTTTCCATCAGCAGGCGCCGGCCGAGACGCGCCTGGACGCGGTCCACGTGTTCGCACACGCGTGCCAGCGTGGCACGGTCATAGCGCGGCGGCAGCAGGTCGTTGAAGTACACCTCGCCGTGGCTCGACCAGGCCAGGTGTTCGGACACCGCGGCGGGTGCGTGCCGTTCGACGACGAAGGCCAGCCGCTCGAGGTGGGTGGCGTCCAGCGATTCGCCGCCGATGGACAGGCCGACGCCATGCACGGACAGGGGATAGCGCTCGCGTAGCCTCCGCAGCCAGGCATGCGGGGGCCCGCCGGCGCCCATGAAGTTCTCGGCGTGCACCTCGATGAACGCGGGCCCTGCCGCGTCGGCGAGCAGGGCTTCGTAGTGCTGGGGCTTGGCGCCGATGCCCGCACCGGCCGGCAGCGCCGACCCCGGCAGGTGCCGGGGTTCTCGTGGCGGAGGCTCAGGCCTCGGCATCTGCGGGCTTGGCCGTAAAGGCCTCGAGCTGGCCGAAGCCGGTCGGCGAGGTCGGCGATGCGGTCTTCACGCAGGTGCCGGCCGGCACCAGTCGCCATGCGTCGGCCTGGTAGTCGACCGTCGAACTGCCGGCACAGCTGGTGCCCGGGCCGGAGGCGCAGTCATTCTTTCCCGCCAGCGACACGCCGTAGCATTTTTCCTTGCCCTTGGCGCCCTCTTCCATGTGGGCCGCGGCCGGCATGGCCAGGGTGCTGCCGAGGGCGGCCGCGAGGGCCATGGCGGTGATCGTCGTCTTGCTCATGCTCTTTCCTTGGGTTGGAGAGTGGACTTCAGGCCGCGCACGCGGCCGGGACAACCGCACTTGCCAGGAGGCTTCGCGCGGGGAACGCAAAGGTTACGCCGGCCTCAGGCCGGCGTGGGCGGCGCGGGCTGCAAGCTCGCCACCCGCGCATCCAGCCAGTCCTTGACCAGGGGCCAGAGCCGCGGTTCCCCCAGGGTGCGGAAGAATCCATGGTGGCCGATGCGCGGCAAGCCCATGTCCGCAGCTGCGATCACCCGGTAGTCCACGCGACCCGGCGCGTAGGCGGCGTGGATGCGGCGCGACCCGGCCTCGAGCAGCAGCTCGTCGTCGGCGAAGGTCAGCGCCAGCACCGGGAAGGCCGCGCTGGCATAAGCCGGGCGCGCCGTCGGCTCGGCGCCGAGGAGGTAGTCCGGCGACAGGCACCAGCGTCGCCACTGCCGCATCGCCGCCGTCGGCACGTCGCCGATGACCCCGATGCGCGCACCGGGGAAGTAGCCGAACACAGGGCACAGCACGGGCACCAGCAGGTACCACAGCCAGGGCGCGGTCCGGCGGATCCGCGGCGTGTTGTCGCGCATCGCGCCACTGCCCACGGCGATGTTCACCAGCCCCGCCAGCAGGGCGCGCGAGGGCAGCAGCGGCGCGCACTGCCCGCCGAAGCTGTGGCCGACGGCAAACAGCGGCAGGTCGGCAAACTCCGCACGCGTCGCCGCCAGCACCGCGTCGTAATCGAGCCGGCACCAGTCGTCCAGGCTGCCGGGGGCGCCGCGCCTGGGCCCGCGCAGGGACTCGCCGGTGCCGCGGTAATCGAAGCTGCGCACCGCATAGCCCTGCCCCGCCAGCCAGCGCGCGAAACTGGCGTAGAACGATTGCGGGACCGCCATGGCCGGGGCGATGACGACGGCGCCGATCGGCCGCCGCGGCGCGTCGTAGCGATACGCCGCCAAGGCATGCCCGTCGTGCGCGGCGATGCGGACGGGCTGGACCTCGGGATCCATCAGGCCTCCTGTGGCTCGGCGGCGTGGACGCCGTCGTCGCCGCTCCACACCAGGCGATGGAAATCGAAGCCGCCCTCGAGCCGCGGCTTGACGATGCGGAAGAAGGGCGAGGTGTCGAAATCGCGCGGCGTGTACAGGCTGTGGTGGCGGATATGCAGGATCTCGGCGCGGGCCTCGCGCCCGCCGGGGCTGTCGGCCGCGTGCAGTTCGACTTCGGGCAGGATCGGATAGCGGATCGCGGCGAAGGCCTGCGCCAGCAGCGTGCTGCAGATCGCCCGGGTGGGTTCGCCGCTGCCGAGCGCGATCATCCGCCGCTTCATCCGGTCGGGCACCGGGGGCGTGCGCACGAGGTATCGCGCCAGGTCGAAGACGTTCTTCAGGTCGTAGCTGTGACCGACGCGCGACAGCATGAAGTCGCAGATGGCGTCGACCTCGGCGGGCTCCAGCCCCACCGGCCTGCAGATGCGCGTGTGCACGCCGTCGAACGCGGCCAGCGGCACGCGGCGCACGCCCTCGACCACGTCCACGTCGCACAACTGGCCTTCGCCCACGTAGAGGGCGGCATGCGACCAGGTGCTCTGGGTCAGGAACTTGATCGCCGAGGAAAAGCGGCTGGTGCCCTCCACCAGCAGCACGTCGCCGCGCCGCAGTGCGCCCGCGACCCGTTCGCGCGGGCTGGTGGGCAGGTGTCCGAGGCGCTCGCGCGGGCGCGCCAGGAAACGCGCCATCCGGCGTCCCAGCGCACGCATCATCCACATGGCGGCGAACCCGGCTTCATCGCCTGCGATTCTGCCACCAGCGCGCCGGCCAGAACCGCCGATGGCTGCCGCGCAGGTCGCGGCGCACCTGCGACTCGTCGCTGCGCGCCGGATAGGGCCAGGGCGCGTCGCGCCCCGGCTCGGTCGCCGCCAGGCAGGCGAAATGGCCGTGGTTCACCAGCACCTCGAACTCCGCGTCGCGGAATCCGTCCAGGTCGGTGCGGATGCGCGCCACCACCTCGCGCGCCAGCCCCAGGCTGTAGCCGGGCGCGCCCGCGTCGCGTTCGTCCAGGTTCCAGTACGCGCCCGCGTGCTCGCCATCGCGCAGCCCGCGGAACAGCAGGCGCTTGCGCAGGGCCACGGCCTGGTTGCCAATGACGCTGGCGTGGCGCAGCAACCGGCGCAACACGTGCCCGCCGGCAACGAAGGGAAAAGGAGCGCCCGCGTCCGAGACCAGGATCTCGGCGGCGGACTTGATCACCGGCTCAGTGGCGAGGTTGTCGTAGACGCCGCCGTCGCTGAGTTCGATGCGGTCGCGCAGATGGTCGGCGTATTCGCCGCGGTGGCGGCCGCGTAGGAAGTCCTCGGCCTTCAGGTCGAGCCGCATCGGTCCGAACAGGGGCGGAAAGCAGGCCGACGCGGCCACCGCCGTGGCGAGCCGGATCTTGCCGTGCCTGCGCAGGTAGCCGGCCTGGAAGTCGCCGCAGCGCCGGCGCGAGAACTCCCAGTTCACGCCGAAGGTGAGGTCGGTGGCGCAGAACACGAAGGCCGGCGTCGGCGGCAGGTCGCGCAGCTCACGCCCGCCGAGGATGGCGTCGAGGCGACGCTGCAGCAGCCATACGCGGGTGGAGGGCCACAGCCAGTTCCAGGGCCAGGTCAGCAACACCGGCGCGCTGCGCATGTCGCGTGACGCGACGTCGCGAAAGGGCTCGACCACCTCCGCCTGGAAATCGCAGCGCGAGCACCAGCCCGCGAAGTCCTCCCCTTCGCGGCGCAGGTCGAGGTAGCGGCATGCGAGCCAGGCCGCGGCAAGGCTGCCGCCCGACACCGCACTGATCGCCTGCACCTGTGCCAGACGGCCCGCCTGCTGCAGGCGAAGCATGGCGCCGAGGTGGAATATCGCCGCGCGGAATCCGCCGCCGGACAGGCACAGGGCGGTGCCGCGCCGTTGCGCCTTGCGGGGGCCGCCCTCGCGGCCGGGCCGCACCGATCCGCCCATGCGCCGCTCAGTCGGCCAGCGACGGCGGCGCCACGCGGGCTGCCGACTGCAACGCCCGCTCGTCGGCGGCCGCGCGCAGGCGCGCCTCGGCGCGGAACTCCGACAGCTCGCGCAGCAGCGTCTCGATATTGACCTCGTTCTTGAGGTTGACCTTGAAGTCGGTGTCGGCGCGCGCACGGTCCTTGAGCGACTGGCGGTTCTGGCTCATCACGATCAGCGGGCCCTGCAGGCCGACCAGTATCGCCAGCGCGAGGTTGAAGAACTGGAACGGATACGGATCCACCACCGAGCGCAGGATCCACCCCGAGTTGATCGCGCACCAGAAGAAGGTCAGGCCCAGCAGGAACAGGATGAAGGCCCAGCTGCCGTTGAGCGCGGCCACCTTGTCGGCGAGGCGGTCGCTCCAGCTGATGTTGCGGTCGAACTCCTCGTCCACGTTCTTGGCGGCGCGCGCGGACAGCAGGGTGTTGGTTTCGCGCAGGCGCTCGCTCATGGTGCGCAGGATCGCCATCGCCGCGCCCGGGCGGCGCTGCAGGTAATCGCGCAAGGTGCCGCGATGCAGTTCCAGCAGCACCGCGTCGGTGGTGGCCAGCGCGCTGGCGCTGCGCGGCTTGTCGTCGAACAGGGCCAGCTCGCCGAAGTACTCGCCGCGCGAGATGTCCTTGAGCGAGATCCGCCGCGAGGCCTCGCCCGGCAGGTGGATGTTGATGTCGCCGCTCTCGACGATGTACATCGCGTCGCCGGCGTCGCCCTGCTCGAAAACAGGAACGCCGGCCGCGAAGGGCCGGCGTTCCAGGTTGTCGGCGAGGACCCGCAGGTCCTCGCCGCTGAGCCCTTCGAACAGCGAGATCGAACGCAGCAGCGCGCTGGCGTCCGGGGCGGCCGTCACGACGGGCTTACTTCTTCGGCTGCAGCTTGTCGTTCATCACCCAGCCGACGTTGCCGTTCTCGTCCTCGACTTCCCACCACATGTCTTCCTTGCCGCCCAGCGGATAGACCATCATGCCACCGTCGAGCGTGCGCACCGTGGAGGAGCTCTTGGACGGCGAGCGCTTCATGTCCACCGAGGCGATGGCGACGAAGCTCTGCCTGGGCGCCTCGGCCACGAGGTTTGCGTCCAGGCCGCCCATCTGGTCCACCAGCTGGCGGTAGGCGTCGAGGAAGGCCAGGCCGACCACCTTGCCCACGTCGGTGTTCTCGTAGGCGCCGCCGCCGACGCCACCCCAGCCGACGAAGCCGCCGGCGCCGAAGCTGAAGTCGGACTTCTTGGCGAAGCCCTCGATGTTGAACTCCTCTTCCGAGGTGCGGGTGTTGACCAGCGAGAGCACGGTCTGGGCCTCGACCTTGCTGGTCTTGATGCCGCCCGCCAGGGCGCCAAAGCGCCCACCAATCAACCCGCCGGCGATGCCGCCGAGCGCGCTGCCGCCGGAATTCTGGTTCTGCCCGGCGACGTCGGCCACCAGCAGCCAGTCGGCCGACTTGATCTGGCCGCCACCAACGTTCGAGCCGCGCTGCAGGTTGCCCTCACCCGCCAGCGCCTGCTCGCGCTGGATGGCTTCCATTCCGGCGCCACGATTGACCAGCTTGAAGCAACCGGACTTGGTGACGAAGGTCTTGAGCAGCGTGGAGGGTGCGCCGAGCTGGTAGGCCTTCCAGCCCTGGCCGTCGCCGTCGATCAGCGCGATGGTGCCGAGCGGCTTGCTGCAGCGCGGGATATCGGCGTTCTTGGTGGATCCCTTCTGGTTCTCGACCTTCTTGGCGACGGCTGAGAAGGAAAGGCTGAGGGCCAGCGCGGCGGCGCAGGCCGCGACCAGGCGTGAAGTCTTCATGTGGTGTTTCCCCTGTTGTGTGCGGTTGCGGCATCCCCGCCGTCAACGCCTGAGACGGTAAACCCTCCGGCCCCGGCCGGGCAAGGCCGGAAGTCACGCCGGGGCGGGGCCTCGCGGATCCATGCGTTCAGGCAAATGAAGCCTGGGCGCGCGATGATCCGCGCAGGAATGCCGCCTGTTGAACGGAGGCCCCCATGGAGTCCGGCCACGCGACCGCCCTCGCCCGCCCCGGCCTGCTGCAGCGCCGGGTCGAGGCCCTGCTGGCTCGCGCGGACGTTCGCGTCGACGGATCGCGGCCCTGGGACCTGCAGGTGCGCCACCCGCGCCTGTTCGCGCGTGTCACCGCGCAGGGCTCGCTGGGCCTCGGCGAGGCCTACATGGACGGCGACTGGGAGGCGCATTCGCTCGATGGCCTGCTCACCCGCCTGCTCGAGGCCCGCCTCGATCGCCAGGCTGGCGGCGTGGCCCTGCGCTTCGACGCCTTGCGCGCCCGCCTGCAGAACCTGCAGACGCGGCGCCGCAGCCGCGAGGTGGGCCACCGCCACTACGACCTCGGCGAGGATCTGTACGCGGCGATGCTGGGCCCGGAGATGATCTACAGCTGCGGCTATTGGCGCCCGCCGTCCGGGCCGCCGGCAGCCGACCTTGCCGAGGCGCAGGGGGCCAAGCTCGAGCTCGTGTTCCGCAAGCTGGGCCTGCGCGCGGGGCAACGCGTGCTCGACATCGGTTGCGGTTGGGGCGGCGCGCTGCGCCGTGCCGCCGAAGGGCACGGCGTCCGCGGCGTGGGCGTGACCATCTCGGCGCACCAGGCCGAACACGCCCGCCGGGCCTGCGCCGGGCTGCCGGTGGACATCCGGCTGCAGGACTACCGCGACCTGCACGAGCCTTTCGATCGCGCCTGGTCCATCGGCATGTTCGAGCACGTCGGCGTGGACAACTACCGCACCTATTTCGAGACCGCGCGACGCTGCCTGGCCGACGACGGGCTATTCGTCCTGCACACCATCGGGCGCAACCGCTCGGTGCGCCACACCGACCCGTGGATCGCACGCTACATCTTCCCCAATTCGATGCTGCCCTCGCCGGCGCAGGTGGCGCGGGCGGTCGAGGGCTTGTTCGTGATCGAGGACTGGCACAACTTCGGCGCCGACTACGACCTGACCCTGCAGGCCTGGCGCGACAACATCGAGGCGGCCTGGCCGCAGCTGCCCGGCTACGACGAGCGCTTCCGCCGGATGTGGCGCTACTACCTGGCCGCCTCCATGGCGATCTTCCGCTGCCGGCGGGCGCAGCTCTGGCAGCTGGTGCTGTCCCCGCACGGAGTACCGGGCGGCTACCGCGCGCCGCGTTAATCCAGCCCGCGGCGCCCGAGCAGCGCGTCCACGGGGGCGCTGGCGCCGAGCACGCCGAACGCGCGTCCGGCGCGCGGACCGAGGCGCGCTTCGCAGAAGGCCCCGCCCAGGCCTTCCACGCCCGAGCGCAGCAACAGCGCCGCCTGCAGGGACAGCGCCATCCGCTCGGCCAGCCAGCGCGACTGCGATTCGAGCTGCCCAGGGTCGCCATCGAGCAGGCCGCAGATGGCCGCGCGTTCGGCATCGAGCAGCGCATGGCCGCCGCGCGCCGCGTCGAGTTCGGCGAAGTACGCGTCGCGACACCCGGGCTCACGTCGCAATGCGCGCAGCAGGTCCAGGCACTGGATGTTGCCACTGCCTTCCCAGATCGAGTTGAGTGGCGCCTGCCGCAGCAGCCGCGGCAGCGTCGTGTCCTCGACGTAGCCGATGCCTCCGAGCACTTCCTGGCATTCGTTGACGAAGGGCGTCGCGCGCTTGCATATCCAGTATTTTCCGAGCGCGGTCGCCAGGCGCGCGAAGGCCGCCTCGGCCGGATCGCGCGGCGAACCGTCGACCGCGCGCGCGACGCGGAACGCCAGGGCGGTGGCAGCCTCCGACTCCAGCGCCAGGTCCGCCAGCACGTTGCGCATCAGCGGCTGGCGCGACAGCGCCTGGCCGAAGGCGTGGCGATGCCGGGCGTGGTGCAGCGCCTGCGACAGGGCCTGCCGCATCAGGGCGGCCGAGCCGAGCTGGCAGTCGAGCCGCGTCAGCGCGACCATTTCGAGGATCGTCGCCACGCCGCGCGAGGGGTCGCCCACCGGCCAGGCCAGCGCGCCCTCGAATTCGACTTCACTGCTGGCGTTGCTCCAGTCGCCGAGTTTGTCCTTCAGGCGCTGCAGGCGGTAGCGGTTGCGTGCGCCGTCGGGCGTGAAGCGCGGCAGCAGGTAGCAGCCCAGGCCGGCATCGGATTGCGCCAGCACCAGGAAGGCGTCGCACATCGGCGCGGAGAAGAACCACTTGTGGCCGACCAGCGCCACCATGCCGTCGCCGGCCGGCGTGGCGCGGGTGGTGTTGCTGCGCACGTCCGACCCGCCCTGCTTCTCGGTCATGCCCATGCCGATCGTGTTGCCGGCCTTCTCCCAGGCCGGGCGATGCGACGGGTCGTAGGCCGCGCTGATCGTCCGCGGCACCCAGTCCCGCGCCAGCGCGGGCGCGTGGCGCAGGGCCGGGACGCTGGCGTAGGTCATCGTCAGCGGGCAGGCGCTGCCCTGGTCGGCTTGATAGTGCAGGTACATCAACGCGGCGCGCGCGACGTGGGCGCCGGGACGCTCGCCATGGCGCCAGGCGAATCCACTGACGCCGTGCTGGGTCGCGGCAGTCATCAACCGGTGGTAGGACGGATGGAATTCGACCTCGTCCGCGCGTCGCCCGTAGGCGTCCACCGTGCGCAGCACCGGCCGGTTCCGGTTGGCCTGCTCGCCGCAGGCCATGAGTTCGTCGCCCGCGAGGCGTGCATATACCCGCACGGCGTCCGCGGCCCAGTCACCGCCTTCCCGGGCCAGCGCCTCCTGCAATGACAAGTCTTCGAGGAACAGGTCGCGCGCGCCCAGGGGCGGGGGCTGGTTGCCCACGGCGTGGGTCTGGAAGGGTTCGCTCATGGTCGGGCTCCGTCGCGCGCCACCAGCTTAAGCGGCGGAGCCCGGGTCGGCCATGTGTCAGCGGCGCACGCGCGCGCCGGAGCTCACCCGCTGGCGGCTTGCGGCTGGCGCTTCTGGTAGGTGCCCATCAGCTGCGCCTCGTCGATCACGTGGCCTTCCATCGCGGCCACCAGCCTGGCCTTGTCGGGCTGGCCGAGGTCGGGCAGCACGGTGTTCAGGGCGTACAGCTTGTGGAAGTAGCGATGGCGCCCGATCGGCGGGCACGGGCCGCCGTAGCCGGTACGCTGCCAGTCGTTGAGGCCTTCGCGCGTGCCGGGCGGTAGATTGTCGCTGTCCATGCCTTCCGGCAGGCCGGCGGTTTCCGCAGGCAGGTTGTAGAGCACCCAATGCACGAAGGTCCGCTCCGGCGCGGCCGGGTCGGGCGCGTCCGGATCGTCCACCACGATGGCGAAGCTCTTCACGCCGCGCGGGGGGTTCTGCCAGTACAGGGGCGGCGACAGGTCGCGACCCTCGCAGGTGTACTTCTCGGGAATCGGCATCCCGGCCGAGAAGGCGGAGCAAAGCAGTTTCATGGGCATCCTGCCCTCCTCTACGTCCTGCCGCTGTCAACGCGCTCACCGGAACGCGGCGGCCATCCGCTTGCAGGCTGTGTTCATCGTGCGCGCATACTGCTGCTTCCGGGCAGCGAGGGGAAGCAGGCGATGCAGACGATGTCGGGTTGGGTGTTGACCGCGTTCATTGCGTGGACGCTGTTCCTGCTGATCTGGATGGAAGCGATGCGCGCCGGACTGGTGCTCGGCAAGCGCGTGCGCGCAGATGCCTTCACGCCGGGCAACGCGGGGCTCTCGCCCTTCATGCAGCGGCTGGCACGGGCGCACGCCAACTGTATCGAGGGATTGCCGGTGTTCGGCGGCCTGCTGCTCGTCGCCATCGCCAGCGGGCGGCCCGAGGTCACCGATCCGCTGGCGCCTGCCCTGTTGGCGGCACGGCTGTTGCAGTCGGGCTTCCACCTGGCATCGGGCAGCGTGCTTGCGATCAACCTGCGCTTCACCGCCTTCGCCGTGCAGATGGCGATTGGCGCCTGGTGGGCCTGGCGACTACTGGTCGGCTGAGCTCGCGCACTTGGAGCCGTCGTCGGCGCGGCCTATGCTGGTCGCCCCGCTGGAGGTCGCCATGGCCCGTGTCGTGCTCGCATCCGCCCTGTCGCGCTGGCTGCCAGCCGGCACCGCCGACCAGGAGCAGGCCTTCGAAGTCGCCGGCGCCACCGTCGGCGAAGCCCTCGATGCCCTGTTCGATCGCCAGCCCGTGCTGCGCGGCTACGTCCTCGATGAGCTGGGTCGATTGCGCCACCACGTCGCGGTCTTCGTGGATGGCCAGGCGCTGCCGCGGCGCGAGCTGATGTCGCGCCCGCTGGCGGCCGGCTCGAGCGTCCACCTGATGCAGGCTTTGTCCGGAGGTTGAGATGTCGGAACGGTTGCTGGTGTCCACCCGCAAGGGACTGTTCGTGGTCGAGCGCCAGGATGGGCGCTGGCGTGTCACCGAGTGCGGCTTCCTGGGCGACAACGTCACCCTCGCCCTCGCCGACCGCCGCGACGGGCGCTGGTACGCCGCGCTCGACCTCGGCCATTTCGGCTGCAAGCTGCATGTTTCCAGCGACGAGGGCCTGAGCTGGAGCGAGCTGGCGGTCCCGGCCTTTCCCGAAGGCGAAAGCGTGCCGGTGGGCGATGGCAAGGACACGCAGCCCGCCGCGCTCAAGCTCGTCTGGTCGCTCGAAACCGGCGGACCGGCGCAAGCGGGCCGGCTGTGGGCAGGCACCCTGCCCGGCGGCCTGTTCCGCTCCGACGACGCGGGCGCCAGCTGGCAGCTGGTGCGTGGGCTCTGGGATCGGCCCGAGCGCCGCGAGTGGTTTGGCGGCGGCTACGACACGCCCGGCATCCATTCGATCTGCGTGGATCCGCGCGATCCCGACTGCCTGCGCGTTGCGGTTTCCACCGGTGGCGTCTGGCAAAGCGACGATGGCGGCGAGAGCTGGCGCCAGAGCGCGCACGGCATGTTCGCCACCTACCTGCCCGAGGACATGGCGCGCGATCCCAACCGCCAGGACGTGCATCGCATGGTGCAGTGCCCGCTGGCGCCGGACGTGCTGTGGGCGCAACACCACAACGGTGTGTTCCGCAGCGGCGACGGCGGGCGCCAGTGGCAGGAGGTCCCGAACGTGGTGCCTTCGGTGTTCGGCTTTGCCCTTGCCGTGCATCCGCGCGATCCGGATACGGCATGGTTCGTTCCGGCGGTGCGCGACCAGCAACGCATCCCGGTGGACGGCCTGCTCGCGGTCGCGCGAACCCGCGACGGCGGCCGCAGCTTCGAATGCCTGCGCGAAGGCCTGCCGGTCGACCTGAGCTACGACCTGGTCTATCGGCACGGCCTGGCGGTGGACGAGACCGGAGACCACCTGGCCTTTGGATCCACTACCGGCGGACTGTGGATCAGCGACGACGGCGGCGATGGCTGGCAACTGTTGGGCGCGCGCCTGCCGCCGATCCTGGCGGTCAGTTACGCCTAGCCAAGGCGCCTGCGCCGCAGGGCGAGCAATCCCAGCGCGAGCAAGCTGCCCAGCACCATCAGGCCGCTGTCCTTCTGCGCATCCCAGACATCGCCCTGCGTGCCCAGGTAGGCCTGCCCGAGTTCACCGCCGAACACCTCCGCGGCGAACCATTCGATGATTTCGTAGATGCCCGCCTGCGCCGCCATGAACGTGAAGGCGAGGAAGCCGCCCCAGGCCGCGCGCGGTTGCGCCCGCGCGCGCAGCAACTCGACCGCGGCGGGCGTCACCAGCAGGCCGTAGAGGAAATGCACGAGCCGATCGAAATGGTTGCGCGCCAGGCCCAGCGCTTCGTCCACGCTGCCGCCGAACAGCGCCCGCGACCAGTCGTCGTAGGGCACCTCGGCATACGTGTAATGCGCACCCACCGCGTGCAGCAGCAGGAACACGAACACCGAGAGCAGGGCCGCACGCGAAAGATCGCGGTGGATGGCGACCAGGACCGGCAACGCGACCAGCACCAGGACGTTCTCGAGCGCCCAGTCGGCGCGATACTTCGGTGCAATCGCCAGCGCGACCCACCACGCCAGGTAGAGTCCCAGCAGCCGCAGCGCGAACAAGCGGTGCGCCGCCGCGCCCTTCGGGGTCATTCGTTGCCGTCCAGCCAGTGCCGGGCGCGCGCTTCGTCGGTGAAGGCGCGCCCTTCCAGGCCGAAGCCGGCCGCCGCCACTTCTCCCACGCGCTGCGGGTCGATCAGGGCTTGCGGCGCGACCACCGCCACCCGCACGCGCCCGTCGGCGGCCTGGGCCCAGGTGCGGGCCATCTCCAGGCGCTGGGCGGTCGAAGGCGTGTCCAGGCCCTCGGGCACGATCACCAGCAGCCGACGCGCGCCGCGCAGCCGCGCCGCCTCGATGTGCCCGGCCACCTGGCGAATCGCCGCCCCTAGCGCCAGGCCTTCGGCCAGCACCACGGTTTCCATGGAAGTCCCCTGGTCCACGTGTTCAGCCTGCACCGGCGCGGGTCCCGCGGCAAGCCACCCGTCCTGTGACTGGCTTCGCAGCTTGCAATTGCAGATGCGCGACACCGCCGGAAGCTGCTAGCCTCGGAAGTCCCGCCCACAGGACCGGCACCATGGCGATCTGGAAAGACAGCAACACCCAACGGCAGGCAGCCCCTGCCCCGTCCGCGCCGGAGGCGCCGGACACCCACCGCATGGACCTGAATTCGCGCGCCGAACCCGCGCCCGTGGTGCCGGTCAATTCGAACGCCCGACCCGGAGCCGACCGCGCCCGCGCCGAGTCGATCATTGCCGCCGACATCATGATCGAGGGCAAGATCGAGGGCAGCGGCAGCGTCCGCATCGCCGGTCGTTTCAAGGGCGACGTCAACGTGCAGGGCGACCTGACCATCGAGGCCGGCGCCAAGCTGACCGGCGGCGTGCGCGCCGACAAGGTGACCATCGCCGGCGAGCTGGAAGGCAACATCGAAGGCGCCAACCAGGTCAGCCTGCTGGCCACCGGCGTGATCGTCGGCGACGTCAAGTGCGGCAACATGACCGTCGCCTCCGGCGCGCGCATGCGCGGCGTGGCCGAGTTCGGCTGGGACGAGAAGTCCGGCAAGAAGGGCTTCGGGTCGGAAACCGCCGGCAACGCATGAGCACGCCACGCCCCGGAACGCCTGGGGCAACGCGAGCGTGCCCGCACTGCAAGGAAACCATCCTTGAAAGCGCGGCCGTATGCCCGGCCTGCCGGCACCATGTCCGCTTCGACGCCACCCCCGTGGCGCCGGAGCCGGGCATCCCGAGCCCGCTGCGCATCGAAGGGAGCATCCGCCAGCCGGCGGATGTCTCCGCCTGGGAATACACCGTCGTAGTCACCATCAAGGACGACCGCGGCCAGGAAATCGCCCACAAGCTGATCGGCGTCGGCGCCATGGCACCGAACGAGCAACGCACGTTCTCACTGAGCGTGGACGTGGTCCCGGCCCGCGCCAAGGGCAAGGGCACCCGCACCCGCCACTAGCGCGCAGGCATCACTCGGCAGCGGCCACCGTCGCGTTCGCCGGCACGGACTGCTCCGCCAGTACCTTGCGGAAGAACTCGGTCGTCAGCGGCTGCAGCGCCCGGCGATCGTGGCCGACGCCCTCGACCAGTTCGAAGCGCGCGTTGGCGCCAGCCTCGGCATAGAGCCTTTGCGCCGCCTGCCAGCGTGCCTGCGGTTCGTCGCCGAATCGGCGGTCCACCTGCGCGGCCGCGGCCTTGTCCCAGCCGTCGCCAAAATCGAGTGAGTCGTTGTCGTCGCGGTCACCCATCACCAGCAACTGCGGCAGCTTGCGCCAGGCCTGCGCATCGAACGCGGCACCGGTGAGCGCCTCGAGGTCGGCGGTGCCGGCGGGATACGGCAGGTCGCGGCTCGCGGGAAGCGTGGACGGCGCGATCGGCCAGCCACCAGGCGACCCCGCCGCCACCGCCAGCACCCGCCGCGGATGCAGCGCCGCGAAGCGGTTGGTGAACATGCCACTCGCCGAATAGCCCTGCAGCAGGAGTCGTGGACGGCTCGGGATCCCATCGGCCGCCAACCGTGCGCGCGCCTGGTCCACCATCGCCAGCAACTGCAGGTCCAGTCGTGCCAGGTCGGCGCGCGTGGTGGTCAGCACGTCGCGATCGAGGGCGTGGGTGTACACCTTCCAGTCCACCGCCGGCCGCGGGAAGGCCGGCACCACCAGCACCACGCCAAGGTCGTCGGCGACTTTGCTGCGACCGTAGGTCGTCCACCACGCGTCGCGGCGGTGCACCGAGGCGTCGTCGGAATTGGTGCCGGAGTTGTTCGGCTGCACCAGCACCGTGGCGACGCGGCCATCGGCCGCCGCGCGCTCGGCGTCGGGCGAGACGTAGACGTAGAAGTCGGAGTGGTAGCCCGCGGCGGGATCGGCGGCGAAGTGCTGCACGCGCGCGTAGAACGGGCCCACCAGCGCGCCGATGCCGAGCACGGCGATGAACAGCAGGAATCCGCTGCCGAGCAGGAGGCGACGCATCAGGCGCATGGAGGCGAGTCCAGTGACGAGGATGCCCGATAGGATGCGCGATCGCGCGCGAAGGTTGCCGTGGATGAAGTCGGCGTGACTTCCGGCCTGGTCAGCGCAGTTGGCTGTCCTTGCTGCCGCGACGGTTGTAGCCACTCACCGCGGCCTGGTCCTCCGCATCCGCGGCTTCCTGGCAGGCCACGCACAGGCGCACGCCGGGGATGGCCTTGCGCCGCGCCGGCGGGATGCGCGCATCGCATTCCTCGCAGCGCGTCCGGCCCGGCCCCTTCGGCAGGCGGGCGCGCGCGCGTTCGATGCCGTCCTTGATGGTGGCGTCGATCTGTTCCTGCACCGCCCCGTCGGCGGCCCAACCGGTAGCCATGGCGGTCCTCCCGCGCTTGCAGATCCTGGCGCCAAGCATACCGGCCCGGCGCTGAACCGGACTCGCCCTGACCGGGCGAGCGTGCGATGCGGAGCCTACAGGACCTCGGTTTCGATCACCCGCATGAGCACCTTCTCCTGGTGGAAGGCGACCTCGAGTCGCCCCCGGTAGGCGCGCCACCAGGCCCGGTCGAGGTCGGCGTCCATCACTTCAACCAGCAGTACCTCGTCGCCGTGCAGGTCGCCGTCGGCGTCCTCCCACAAGCCTTGCGCCGGCGCCGACAGCCAGGCCGTCACACCGCCGAAACGATCCGCAAGCTCGCGGCGCACAGCGGCGAAATCTCCGCGAGCGAAGGGCGTGCCTTCGTTGTTTCGCAGCGGCAGGAAGAACTGGACCAAGTGCATCACCATAGATTCGCCGCCGCGCGCCCGCCGTGGCCTGAACGCTTGTGGCTTGACGCAGGTCAGCGCATCGGAACGGACGACGGACCATTCTCCTTGCTCCCGACGTCATGTACGAGCACGCCCATGGAATTCCACGTCTCCCTGCCCGCCGCGCCCACCGACCTGGTCGAACTCGGCGAAACCCTGCGCCGCCAGGATCCCGCCGCGATGGTCGATGTCGACGCCAGTGGCAGCACCCTGCGCATCTCTTCGGCGATGGCCGCGACGGACCTGGCCGAGGCATTGCGCCAGGCGGGCCTGCCGGTCGTCGCCCGCGACGTGGTGCAGCAGCCCTCGGTGTGCTGTGGAGGCTGCTCGGGCTGAGACTTGCCGGCGGCTGAGTGAAGCGCTGCGCTGCCGGCCGCCTTGGGCAGGCATTCATCGGCTGTTTTCCATGATGCGGTTCGGGATCGTCCCCGATTGCAAGGAGGCAGACCATGAAACGCATCGCTTGCGCCCTGGCCCTGGCACTGGCCGGCAGCATGCCGGCGCTCGCGCAGGACGCCACGCAGGATCCGGCCACCCCCGCCGTTCCGGCGAACCCGGCCACGCCCGCCAATCCCACCACGCCGATGACGCCCGCCACCCCGGCGACACCGGCGACGCCCGCGACACCTGCCGACCCGAGCATCCCGACGATGCCCGAACAGGGCGCCGGCAGCGTGCACACGCCAAGCCAGTACCACGGGCCGCACCGCTACCCAAGCACGACCCGCGGCCGCGAAGGCGACCCGGCGGTGATCGACCACAGCATGGACACCCTGGTCGTGGATCCGCCCGTCACGACCATCACGATCCCGGCGACCACGCCCACGCCCACGCCGTGACCTGATGCGCAGGCGCCGCGGGCTCAGCGCAGCCCGCGGTACGCCTGCAGGATCGATTCCACCGACCGGCGCACGTCGTCCGCGCCGGTCTGCCAGTTCGAGACCGAGATCCGCATGGCCGCCTGGCCATGCCAGGTCGTGCCGCTCAGCCAGCAGACTCCCTGGTCCTGCACGTCGGCGACGACCCTGCGGGTGAGCGCGTCGTCGTCACCGAAGCGCACCAGCACCTGGTTGAGCACCACTTCGTTGAGCACCCGCACGCCGGGCTCACCCGACAACCCGTGGGCGAAGCCGCTCGCGGCGTCGCAACAACGGTCCACCAGGGATTCGACGCCCTGGCGACCGAGCGCGGCCAGGGTCGCGTACACCGGCACGCCGCGGGCGCGGCGCGAGAATTCCGGCGTCCAGTCCACGGCGTCACGCTCCGGGCCCAGGGTCTGCACCAGGTAAGGCGCGGCCGAGGTCATCGCGTCGCGATGCGCCTGCGCGTCGCGCACGATCGCCAGGCCGCAGTCATAAGGCACGTTGAGCCACTTGTGCGCGTCGGTCGCCCAGGAATCGGCATGCTCCGCGCCGGCGGCCAGCGACGCACGCGCACGGCTCGCCCTCGCCCACAGCCCGAAGGCGGCGTCCACGTGCAGCCAGGCGCCATGCGCGCGGGTGACATCGGTAATCGCATCGAGCGGATCGAAGGCGCCGGTGTTGACGTTGCCCGCCTGCGCGCAAACCAGGGTCGGACCCGACAGGGTCGCGAGCAAGTCGCGCAGGCGATCGGCCCGCATGCGCCCCTGGCCGTCGGTGTCCACCCGCAGCGCGCGCCGCGTCCCGAAGCCCAGGTAGCGCAGCGCGACGTCCACCGTGACGTGTGATTCGGCCGAGGTGACGATGTTGATCGCGGGCGCGCCGGCCAGGCCGTCGGCCTCCACGTCCCATCCCGAGCGCGCGAGCAAGGCGTGGCGCGCGGCCGCCAGGCAGGTGAAGTTGGCCATCTGGCAGCCGGTGACGAATCCCACCGAAGCCTCGCGCGGCAGGTCGAACAGCTCCAGCGCCCAGCGCGCCGCCACCTGCTCGATCACCGCACTCCAGGGCGAGGTGGCATGGATGCCGGCATTCTGGTCGAGCGCGGTCACCAGCCAGTCGCTGGCCATCGCGACCGGATGGCTGCCGCCGATGACGAAGCCGAAGTAGCGCGGCGAGCCCGACGCGATCGCGCCGCGTTCGGCCTGGGCGCCGATGCGCGCCAGGACGGACGCCGGATCCTCGCCCTGCGATGCAAGCGATCCACCCAGCGCCGCCTCGAGCTCGTCGCGGGAAGCGCGCGCACCCACATGGCGCTCGTCCTGGCTGCGCAGGAAATCGAGCGACAGGGCGGCGGCCTGCGTCAGCAGGCCTTCGAACGCGGGGGCGGACATGGGTAAAACCTCGGATGGGCAATCCCAAGGCTAACGTAAAGGCGCAGGCGCGCCGGCCGCGCCGCAGCCGCGCTACGCCGACATCAAGCCGCCTTGCAGGTGCTGAAGCCGAGCACCGTGTAGAGCGGGCAGAAGCGGACCAGGGCCGTCGCCAGCGGCACCACGCCGATCCAGGCCCAGATCGGCCCGCCGGTGGCCGCCCAGGCGATCAGGCCCACGCCGAGCACGATTCGCAGGATCCGATCCAGGTTTCCGACATTGACTTTCATGGCCGCACTCCGGGGTGGTGTGCGGCCAGTGTGCGACCGGGGCGCAGGGCCGGGTTTGATCCGCCTCAATTCCCGGTCGGTTCGCCCGCCCGCGGCAGCACCGTGAGCACACGGGAGATGAAGCCGTGGAATTCGGCCATGTACTTGCGAAGGAACTCGCGAGTGGACTCGACCGTCACCTCACCCTGGTCGTCGACGAGCCCGGGCTTGAACTGGATGTAGGCTTCCGGCGAGTTCATCTGCGGCGCGTTGCAGAATCCGAGCAGGCTGCGCAGGTGCTGCTGCGCGATCGCGGTTCCGATCGCGCCCGGCGAGGTCCCGATCACCGCCGCCGGCTTGCGGGTGAAACTGTTGGTGCCGTACGGACGGGTCGCCCAGTCGATGGCGTTCTTCAGGCCGCCAGGAATCGAGCGGTTGTATTCCGGCGTCACGAACAGGATCGCGTCCTTGGCCGCGATCGCCTCCTTCCAGGCAGTCGCGACCGGTGGGTAATCCTTGTCGTAATCCGGACTGTAGATGGGCAGGTCACGGAACGGGATTTCCTCCATCCGCAACTCCTGCGGTGCAAGCCGGCACAGTGCCGTGGCGAGCTTGCGGTTGATCGAGGTCGAGGACAGGCTGCCGATGATGACGCCGACGCGATACGACTGCATGGCGGACTCCTGTGGGGAAGGGACACCCCAGCATAGGCCGGTCGCGGCGGCGAGCCCTGCTGGGCGCTGAAGGCCCGCCTATACTCATGAGCAGGCATGGGCGAGGACTCTTCCACCGGGTGGGCAGGCGATGACCGGCCGTGGCGGCCGGCGGCCAGCGGTGCCAGCTTCGTGTACGTCTTTCCACGCCCGGGCGAGGATTTGCTCAAGCTGGGCATGTCGCGCGACCCGCTGGCGCGCATCCAGGCCCTGCATCCACGCTGGTACGAATTCTTCGACCTCGACGCGGGCTGGATGCTCGAGGTGGATCGCGTGCGCGAGGCGCGCGCGCTCGAGTTGCGACTGTCGCGCTCGCTCGACGGCCACCGCGCGCCGGCGCCACTCACGGCCCGGCCCGAGGCGGGCGGCTTCACGGAATGGTTCCGGGGTGCGGCGCCGTTGCTCGATGCGCAGGCGGCGGCTCTTGGCGACGCCGGCCTGCGCCTGCATCGGCCGCTGCGACCCTGGTTGGCGCATGCATTGCGTGAACAGAACCGACTGCTGTTTCACTGGAGTGAAACCACGCTGCAACGACTGCTGGACCAGGCGCCCGCCAGCGGCCCGCCATCCCCGCTCGAGTGGACGCTACGCAATGCACTCGATGCGCCGCTGGCCTTCGGCATCCCGCTCGAGCCGCTGGTGTCCCCCCGCGTGCTGGCCTGGCGCGCCGACACCCTCTCGCGTTTCCGGTGACGCACGGAAGACCGGGCCCGAAGGCCCGGTCCGGTACCGCCTCAGTTGTTGCGGCCGCCTCTGCCGCCCTGGTTTCCGCCCTGGTTTCCGCCCTGATTCCCGGCTTGGTTGCCGCCGCTGGATTCGCCGCCCTTGCGGCCGATCTCGGCCATGTGGTCGCGGTCGCGGCTCACTGCTTCGCCGCCCTTGCGCCCGGCTTCGCGCGCTTCCTCGGAACTGAACTCGTGCGCGGTACCGCGCTCATGCGCCGCGCGTCCGCCCTCGGCGGCAATCTCGCGCTGCCGATCCTCGTCCATGCCTGCAAAACCGCGGCCATCGCCGCCACCCTGCGAACCGGACGACGCCGACGATCCGCCGCGACCGCCGCCATGCGAGGCTTCACCGCCCTTGCGGGAAATCTCGCGCTGCTGCTGATCGTCCATGCCGGCGAAGCCGCGGCCGCCGCCACCCTGGTTGCCGCCCTGCTGCTGTCCCTGGTTGTTTGCCATGCTTGCTTCTCCTTGTCTCTCGATCGCGGACGGCGACGGGCCGTCCGATGCCGGTGGCGCGTTCGCCGCGCCGACCCCGTGGGAGGGAGCAAGCCACGTGCCACCCAACCGAACGTGAGCGTAGCGGCGCGATGGCCGCTCGCGTCTTCGGCGCCACTGTCGCCGGCGCGCTGCAGCGACGATAATTGCCCCGAGTCCACCGACAAACCCGCCATGAAGAGCCTCGTCGCCTGCCTGCTCCTGCTGTGCACCTCCTCATTGGCGTGGGCGGCGCAAGCCGCCAGCGAGCCGGCGCCGGCCATCGGGATACGTGTCGATGCGCGCGTGGAGATCGCCAGCGTCATGGCGCGATTGGCGGGTTTCGAGGAATACCAGGTCGCCGGGCTGGCCGATTACGATGCCGCCGTGGACGCGCATTTCGCGCCCTTCCGCGGCCACCCCGCGATCGCCACCCTGCGCGACTTGCGCAAGACGCATGGCATCGCCTACGCCGCGCCGCTGGAATTGGCCCTCGCCGCCGAACCCGGCACCTGGCGGCCAACGATCACGCTGCAACCACGTCCGGACTTCCTCGACGCGCGCTGGGACGCCGACGCGGCTCGGACTTTCCTGGCCGCGGCCCGCGACTTCGAGCGCGACACCGGCGCGGCGGACTTCTTCGCGGGCCAACGCGCGCTTCACGCCCAGGCCGAGGCCGCCTTCGCCGCGTCGCTCGGCGATCGCCTCGACCTGGACTGGTATCGCGCCATGGCAAAGACCCCCGTGGAGTTCGCGATCGTGCCGGCACTGCTTGCCGGGCCCCACAACTTCGGGATGCAGCAGCGCGGGCTGGACGGCCGCCAGCGCATCTTCGGGCTGATCGGCACGCCCACGCACCGGGCCGGCGAAACGGTCTCCTACCCCGCCGACGCCGTGCTCGCGCTGCTGGTCCACGAGTTCCACCACTCCTTCGTCAACCCCTGGGTGGATGCGCATTCCGCCACGCTGCTGCCGGCCAGCGCGGGACTGTTCAAGGCGGTTGAGGCGCAGATGGAGGCGCTGGCCTACGGCGACCCGCGCATCGTCCTGTACGAGAGCCTGGTCCGTGCGCACACGCAGCGCTACCTGCGTCGGCACGACGAGACGGCCGTCCTTGCCCGGGCCATGGCCGAAGACCGTAACAAGGGATTCACCTGGGTGCCGGAACTCGCTGAGGCGCTCGATGCGCTCGAGCGCGAGCCGGCCAGGGATGACGCCGAACGCGCGGCCAGCGTCGCCGCCCTGTTCGACGCCTGGGGACGCGACGGCGCGGCGCGATTGCTGGCGGAACGCGAACGGCTCGCGGCGGAACGGGCGGCGCGCGACGCGGCGGGACCGCGCATCGCCCATCTCTCGCCTGCCGAAGGTTCGCGGGTGGCCGCGGGAGACGTCGTCCTGGAGTTGCGCTTCGACCGCGCGATGGCCCCGGCCCTTGCGATCTTCGGCGACGTCCCCGAGGTCACCGGGAAACCCGAGTGGAGCGCGGATCGCACCACGCTGCGCATTCCCGCACGACTCGCCGCAGGCGCGCGCTATCGCCTGCACCTCAACAGCGAGGACGCGCTGCGCATCAAGGCGGCCGACGGCGCGCCACTGCCGCCGACGACCTGGACCTTCGAGGCCACCGAAACCGCGCCCCGTTAAGCCATCGATCAGTTCCATGAACCAAGTCCAAACCGCTCGAGGCCCGAACCGCCGCTAGCCTGAATGCGCAGCCGAAGATCGTCCTGGCCCGCTTGTGCGCGCACGCCGGCCACGGCATAAAGCCGGGACGAAAAATCCGGAAGGACTGATGGCAAGCGACGAGAGCGGCAGCGAGGTGATGGGCACCGGCATCGACGGGCTCGACGACGTGCTGGGTGGGGGACTCACCCCCAACCGCCTGTACGTGCTCGAAGGCGCGCCCGGCGCGGGCAAGACCACGGTGGCGCTGCAATTCCTGATGGAAGGCGCGCGCAAGGGCGAGCAGGTCCTGTACGTCACGCTGTCCGAGACCGGCGAAGAACTGCAGGGCGTCGCCCGCTCCCACGGCTGGGACCTGTCGGGCATCAGCGTGCGCGAGATGCTGCCCTCGCCCGATTCGCTGCAGCCCGACGAGCAGTACACGATGTTCCATCCTTCCGAGGTGGAACTGAGCGAGACCACCCAACGCATCCTCGACGACGTGCAGGCGCTGTCCCCGCGCCGGATCGTCTTCGACTCCCTGTCGGAGCTGCGCCTGCTGTCAGGCGGTTCGCTGCGCTACCGCCGGCAGATCCTCGCCCTCAAGCAGTTCTTCTCCGGGCGCCAGTGCACGGTGCTGCTGCTCGACGACATGTCCAGCAGCCACCGCGACCAGCAGGTGCAAAGCATCGCCCATGCGGTCCTTCGGCTGGAACAGACGCATTCCGACTACGGCGCCGTGCGCCGCCGGCTGGTCGTGGTGAAATATCGCGGCAAGGATTTCCGCGGCGGCTACCACGATTACCGGATCGTGCGCGGCGGCCTGCAGGTGTTCCCGCGGCTGGTCGCCGCCGAGCACGTCATGCCGGTCGACCAAGAGAAGCTGCCCAGCGGCATCGCGTCGCTCGACACGCTGATGGGCGGCGGACTGGAACGCGGCACCAGCACGCTGTTCGTCGGCGCCCCCGGCACGGGCAAGTCGACGGTGGCGGTGCAGTTCGCGATCGCGGCCGCGAGCCGCGGCGAGAACGCCGCCATCTTCGCCTTCGACGAAAGCCTCAATACGCTACGCACGCGGTGCTCGAGCATGGGCATGGACATCGAGCGCTGGATCGACGCCGGCCGCATCCACCTGCGGCAGGTCGACCCGGGCGAGATGTCGCCCGGCGAACTGGTGCACCTCATCCGCGAGGCGGTCGAACGCCAGCATGCCAAGGTGGTGGTGATCGACAGCCTCAACGGGTATCTCAATGCGATGCCCGACGATCGTTTCCTGATCGTCCAACTGCACGAACTGCTGACCTACCTCGGCCAGGCGGGCGTCGCCACGCTGCTGGTCGGCGCCCACCACGGCATGATCGGCACCCAGATGCAGGCGCCGGTGGACGCGAGCTACCTGGCGGACGCGATCGTGATGCTGCGCTACTTCGAGGCCGAGGGCGAAGTCCGGCAGGCCATCTCGGTGGTCAAGAAGCGCGGCGGCGCGCACGAGCGGACCATCCGCGCCTTCCGCATGGACAGCGACGGCCTGCACGTGGGCGAGCCGCTGCGGCATTTCCGCGGCATCCTCACTGGAGTACCCATTCCCCTGGATCCCGCCGATACCCCACTCGCTCCCACCGCGTCACGACGGCCATGAGGCCACCGGACACCGGCCAGTCCCCGTTGCGGGTGCTGGTCCGGGGCGCCACCGTGCGCGACGACCTGATGACGGCGCGCGAGCTCGGCCGGGCCGGCATCGAGGCCCAGCCCTGCGCGACGATCGCCTCGATGCTGGAGGAGTTGCAGCGCGGCGCGGGCGCCCTGCTGCTGGCCGAGGAGTCGCTGCACGATCCGCACGTGCACGAGTTGCTGGCGACGGTGTCGCGGCAGCCGCCGTGGTCCGACCTTCCGATCATGATCCTCGCCCGCCAGGGCGCCGACTCCGCGGCGCTGGCCGAGGCGATGGCGCTGGGCGCCAACATCACCGTGCTCGAGCGCCCCATGCGGGTCGCGGCGCTGGTGTCGGCGGTGCGTTCGGCGCTGCGCGGGCGTGGCCGGCAATACGAGTTGCGCGACCTGCTGGCCGGGCTGCAGCAATCGGACCAGCGCAAGACCGAATTCCTCGCCACGCTCGCGCATGAACTTCGCAATCCGCTGGCGCCGATCCGCAGTTGCGTGTCCATCCTCCAGCGCGGCGTGGCCGACACCGGCCCGGTGCTGGAAGTGATGGAACGCCAGGTCCACCAGATGGTGCGGCTGGTGGACGACCTGCTGGAACTGTCGCGGATCAACCAGGGCAAGGTCGAACTGCGCAGGGAGGAAGTCACCCTCGGCAGCGTCATCTCCGCCGCGGTCGAGACCAGCCGCCCGCTGATCGAATCGGCCCGGCACCGGCTCGAAGTGGACGTTTCGCCGGAACCGGCCTGGTTGCAGGCCGATCCGGTGCGCCTGGCCCAGGTGGTGTCCAACCTGCTCAACAACGCGGCCCGCTACACCGATCCCGGCGGCTGCATCCGCGTGGTGGCGCATGCCGAAGGCGATGCGGCGGTGATCACCGTCAGCGACGACGGCATGGGCATGGCGGCGGACCGTGTGGCCGGCGTCTTCGACATGTTCTCGCAGGTCGACAGCCGCGACATCCGTGCGCAGGAAGGCCTGGGCATTGGCCTGGCGCTGGTGCGCAACCTGGTGGAGATGCACGGCGGCGGCGTGTCCGCGCGCAGCGAAGGGCCCGGCAAAGGCAGCGAGTTCGAGGTGCGCCTGCCGCTGTTGCGTTCCCCGCCGCTGCAACACGATGCCGTCCCCGCCAGCAAGCAGCCCATCCACCAGCGCATCCTGGTGGTGGACGACAACCGCGACGCGGCCGATTCGCTGGCCGCCCTGCTCGGCCTCGCCGGCGCGACGGTCGAGGTCGCCTACGACGGCCCGCAGGCCCTGCAGGTCGCCGAGCGCTTCCGTCCGAAGGTGGCCGTCCTCGACCTCGGCATGCCCGGAATGAACGGGCTCGACCTCGCCCGTCGCCTGCGCGAGGGCGACACCGATGACGAGTGCACCCTGATCGCGCTCACCGGCTGGGGCCAGGCATCGGATCGCGAACTCACGCGTTCGGCAGGCTTCAGCCACCACCTGACCAAGCCCGTGGACTTCGACGCGATGCAGTCGCTGCTGGCCTCGCTGCCGGCATGAGCGCCGGCTAGAACACCGCCGTGAACAGCCGGCGCAGGAAGCGCAGGCTGCCAAAGCGCGGGCCTCCATCGTCGCTGCGCGTCAGCACCAGGCCGGGCACGGACGGTTCGCGTACCAGGGTGTAACCGTGGACGAGCACGCCCCACGCGGTGTCGGCGCCATGCGCGCGGAAACGCACCTGCGGATTCCAGGCCAGCAGGCGTTCGGGCGGCAGTGCCTGCAGGTCGGCCGGGTCCATCTGCTCGACGTCGGCCTTCAGCAACAGTCGGCCTTCCGCGTCGGCGGGCGCGTGCGCGACGCGGAAGACGATCCGGCCGAGCAGCAGCGTGGACAAGCGCAGGCTCAGGCGGGTGCGGAAGCGCAGGTTGTCGCTGGCGCCGAAGAAATCCTTCCAGCCGAACACCACCTGCTCGCCGGGTTGCAGCCGCCACTCGACGATCGCGCGACCCGCATCGGCCGAGGCGACGCGGGCCTGCGCAGCTCCCGGCCCGTCGTCGCCGCCGAGGAAGCGTCCGCGCGTGTAGAAGAAATAGCGACCCCGCAACAGGCGCAGGATCGGCGCCGAACCCGGCCAGGGCGCGAGGCGCAAGCGGTTGTCGCTGTTGGACAGTTGCCGACGCGTGGTGAGGGGACCCTCGAAGGCCGGGTCGAGCGTCAGCCGACGACCGATCCGCCATTCGCCGGCGATCGCCGGCACGTCGTCGAAGCCCAGGGTCGCCGGCCCGCGGTGCCGGAACGCCTCCAGGCCGAGCACGTAGAGGAAACTCTTGAGTGCCAGGAAGGCCACCAGCAGCCAGCCGGCGAGCAGCAGGCGCCCATGCAGGAGCAACACCGTCGGAGCGAGCGTGCGCGCGCGATCGCGTAGCCCGGACGACTCGACCTGCAGCGATTCCAGCGCGCCCGCCAGCCGCGCGTCTAGGCTCGCCGCCATGGCGTCTTCCCAGCCCGCCATTCGCAGGCGCGAACGGGCCAGCGGATCGCCGAAGCTCGCGCCCAGCGCCGACTCCAGGCTCGCCCGCACGGCGTTGGCCGCGCAGCCCTGCGGCCGCGTGAACGCGCATGCCTCGCGGCCCAGCGACAGGCGAGCGGCGAGTTCGCGATCGAGCGCCAGGCGCGCGTCGCGCGCACGCATCACGCCGCGCCGCGCGGCGAGGCCGGTGCGTCCGAGTTGCAACATCCCGTCACGCAGGCCGTCGTCGTGCCAGCGGGTGATCGAGCGCATGACGCTGTCGGAGGTGGATAGCCGTCGCAGGCGCAGCGTCGCGCCCGCGGGCAACCGACCGGGACAATCGAACACCTGGGTCGTCGCCTCGCCAAACCGGCACAGTCGCGGCAGGTCCAGGGCCAAGGAGATGCCGCCACGCAGGCGACGATCCAGCGTGGGCGCCGCCAGGCGTTCCACCGCCCAGGCGGCGTCCTGGGCCAGCCCGGACAGCAGGGCGGCACGCAGCACGCGAGGCCGCAGCGCAGGGTCGGCGACGCCCTCGACCTGTCGGATGGCGGCCGCGGCGGGCCGAGCCCCGGATTCCAGTTGCCCGGCGATCCAGTGTTGCCACCAGCGCCGCGCCTGCCCGGCCTTTGGCAATCCTCCATAGGCACGCTGGGCGAGCGCCTCGCGGCGTGCCACGACCTGCGCCGTCAGTTCGCGCAGGCGCCGTGTCCGGAGTTCGGCATCGCTCCGCGCGCGCAGCACGTCCATGACGTTGCGCGCGGGCGCGACCCGCGTGGCCAGCACCTCGCGCAGCTCGCGCCGCATGCGCAGCAACTCGGGGTCGGCCTCGGGCGGCGAAGGCAGCGACAGCACCGCTTCCGGAGACGCCTCGCGCAAGCGCAGCGCCGCCTGCGCCGGCTCGAAATCCGACATCGGTCGGCGTCGGACGGCGTCGATCGCCCGCAGGTAGCGATCCAGCACGTGCCGACGGACACGCTCCGACTGCGGCACCAGGCGCAGCCCGGTCCGGTCCTGCTCGCGGCCGAGTCCGGTGCATGGCAGCGCGAATGCGGGCGCGGCGCCGTCGATCGAACACCACGCATCCAGCGGCGTGACCCGGTACACGAACTCGCGTGCGGCGATGCCGAGGCCTTGCGCCATCAGCACGAAGAGCAGCACGGCCACCGCCAGCGGACTCCAGAGACCGAGCGCGCGGGCCAGCACCTGCGACGGTCGACGACCGGTGGCATGCAGGCGCGCCGGGAGGTCCCGGTTCTGGAACAGGGTGAGCAGGATCAGCGATGCCGCCGCGACCATCGACGCATGGACGAGCCACCACGCCGCCCCGATCACTGCTTCCCTCCTTCTCGAGCCTTCGCGGCCGCCAGCTGGCGGCGGCGCCATACCCGAACCAGCAGGTACCCAAGGGTCGCAGCGAGCACGCCGAACGCGACCACCCACCCCAGCCGGCGCTCGACCACGCTCTCGCCGAGCACGACGGCGCCGACCGCATAGGGCAACTCGGCCACCGCCACCGCGGCGATATACGTACGGAACCGGACGCCAAGCCAGCCGCAGACGTAGCCGGGAATTTCCGAGGGCAGCACCAGCTGCCACAGCAACACCAGCGTGAAGCCGATTTCCGAAGGCGCGTGCGGCAGGTAGGCGGCGATGCGCGCCGGCGGCTGCGCGTCGCGCCCGCCGCGCACCAGGTGCCCGACCCCGTACGCGACCATCCCGCCCAGCAGCCAGCCCAGCCACAGCAGCGCGCCGGTCAGCCACTGGCCCCAGGTGAACACGGCCGCCGGCACCAGCAGCGCGCTCGAGAAAAAGGCCAGCAGGGCCGAAACCGCCGCGAGGGCCACGAACAGCATCGCGCCGATGACCGGATGCGCGGCGATGACGGGGCGCGCGGCCAGCAGCAGCTCCTGCATGCCCGCGTACACCGCATCCACCGACAACAGCCCGGCCACCACGACGCATAGCGCCACGATGCCCAGCGCACGAAGGAAACCCTTGCGTTGGCGGCGTGAAGTCGGTTCGCGGGGCGCGGGCATGGCAAGACTATGCCATGTGCGACCGGCTCAGCCTGCGGCAACCTTCAGCGTCCGGTCGAACAGCACCAACATTTTCTCCCAGGCCTGCTTCGCCGCCGACTCGTGGTAGCGCGGCGTGGTGTCGTTGTTGAAGCCATGCACGGTGCCTTCGGGCTGGAACAGCGCGTGGCGCACGCCGGCGGCCTCCAGCGCCTCCCGGTAGGCGGGCCACCCGGCATTGATGCGCTCGTCCTTCGCCGCCAGCACCACCAGCAGTTCCGCACGGATCGCCGGCACGGCCTCGACCGGCGCCGCCATGCCGTAGAAGGGCACCGCCGCCGCGAGAGAGGGGCGTTGCGTGGCGATGAAGTTGACCATGCCGCCGCCCCAGCAGAAGCCGACCGCGCCGACGCGGCCATTGCCTTCCCCACGCGCCGCGAGATGGTCGAAGGCGGCGAGGAAATCCTGCTGTACCTTCGCCTGTTCGAGCGTGGAGAACTTCGCGCGGGCGGCATCCTCGTCGCCGGGATAGCCGCCGAGCGGGAACAACGCGTCGGGCGCGAAGGCGAGATAGCCCGCCGTCGCCAGCCGCCGCGCGATGTCCTCGATGTGCGGGTTGAGACCGCGGTTCTCGTGCGCGACCAGCACCGTCGGCAACTTGCCCGCCGGCCTGGCCGGGCGCGCGAGGTAGGCGCCCGCGCGGCCGTGGCCCGCGGGTGAGGCGAACTCCACGCGCTCGACGTGCAGGCGCGGGTCGTCGGGGGCGACCTGTTGCGCCGCGGCGAAGCGCGGCGTCAGTGCCGCCAGGGCCGCGGCCGCGCCCGCCGCGCCCAGCAGGCGGCTCGCACCCGCCAGGAAGCCGCGCCGGTCCAGGGACCCGTGTACGTACTGGTCGAACAGGCCGAGCACGTCCGGGTCGAAGTCGGCGGTGGTGAGTCGGCGATCGTCCATGGCCATCAGCCTTCCGCGCCTTCGGCCGCGCGTTCGATCACGCCGATATCGAGCTTCTTCATGGTCAGCATCGCCTGCATCGCGCGGCCTGCACGATCCTTGTCCGGATCCACCAGCAGGTCGAGCATGCGCACCGGCACCACCTGCCAGCTCAGGCCGTAGCGGTCCTTCAGCCAGCCGCATTCGACCTCCCGTCCACCGGCGGACAGGCGCGACCAGTAGTAATCCACCTCCTCCTGGTCGGCGCAGGCGATGCTCAGCGACATCGCCTCGGTGAAGGGAAACTGCGGACCGCCGTTCAGCGCCTGCAGGCGGACGCCATCGAGCTCGAACTCGATCATCAGTACCTTGCCGTCGAGCTCGGGCATCCACTCGCCATAGTGCGAGGTGCGCAACACGCGCGAGTTCGGGAACACCGAGACGTAGAAGTCCACCGCCTCGGCGGCATTGAAATCGAACCACAGGCAGGGCGTGACGCGGGGCATCGAGATCATGGTCTGCTCCTTCAGGGCATCGGTTCGCCGGGGACCATCACCATCCACTGCAGGCCGAAGCGATCGGTGACCATGCCGTAGAGCGGCGACCAGAACACCTTCTGCAGCGGCATGCCCACCTTGCCGCCCACCGCGAGCGCATCGAAGGCGCGGTGCGCCTCGGCCTCGGTGGGCGTGGTCAGTGCCAGCGAGAACCCGTGGAAGCCGCCGTCGCCCTCGTTGCAGCCGTCGGAGGCCAGCACGCTGACGCCGCCGACCTCGAACTCGCTATGCATGATCTTGTCCTCGAAGCCCTGCGCCAGCATGCCCTCCGGCACCGGGTCGGGGCTGTCGCTGAAACGCATCACCATGCCGACTTTCGCGCCGACCGCGTCGCGGTAGAAGTCCAGCGCCTCCTGGCAGCGGCCACCGAAGAAGAGATAGGGATTGAGATTGGAACCCGTGCTCATCGATCGTCCTTTGCCCGGCGTCGGGCGGTCTGGGCCACGCGTGGCGCGGCGTTGCGGGGTAACAGAAGCAACAGGTAGCGGCGCAGGTGCGCCAGGCTTTCGCGCGCCGACTCCGGTCCCTGCCGGGCCTTGGCGAAGATGAAGGCGCCCTGCAGTACGGACTGGATGAACACGCCCAGGCTTTCGGGTGACCAGTCGGCGCGCGGCGCGTAACGCTTCCGGGCTTCGGCGATGTCGGGCAGGAGGCCCGCGATGTGCACGCCGAGCTCGCGCTCGCAGGCGGTGCGGATCACCGGATGGGTGTCGTAGGTTTCCTGCGCCAGCGTGCCGAGCAGACAGGTGTACTGCGCGAGTTCGCCCTCGAGAAGTCGTTCGCGCAGGTCCAGGTAGCCGAGCAGGCGATCGAGCGGATCGGCGGCGGCATGATAGTCCGCGGTCGTGAACAGGCCTTGCGCCATGTCGGAGAAGTGGCCGACCGCGGCGACCGCCAGGTCGTCCTTGCTGCGGAAGTGGTGGAAGAAACTTCCCTTGGAGACGCCCGCGCGCTCGCACACGTCGTCAACGGTGGCCGCCGCGTAGCCCTTCGCGCGGATCACGTGCAGGGCCGCATCGAGCAGGCGGATCCGCGCGGGCGGCGCGGCCGCAGGCGGAGCGGCCGCAGATGGTGCTTGCGAAGGCGCGGCGGTTCGGGTGGATCGGGCGGCCACATCACGTCCTGGAAGGGTCGGAACCGGACCATACCGACTGGTTGGTATGCCGTCAAGCCGGGCAATCGTTCATCGCGCAGCCGACTGTTCGAGGGCTGCAAGCGGCACAATGCCGCAACCCCCGCCGGAGCCGCCCTCGATGAAATGGCAGATCGGACGTCGCAGCAGCAACGTTGAAGACCGTCGCGGCATGGGCGCACGCGGAGTCGGCGGCCTCGGCATCGGCGGTGTCCTGGTCGTATCGGTGATCGCACTGCTGATGGGCCGCAACCCGCTCGAACTCCTCGGTGCGGTCCAGCAGCAGGCGCCGTCCGGCCAGCAGGCCGCGCCGGTCAACGATGAGAGTTCGCAGTTCGTCGCCTCCATCCTCGGATCCACCGAGGATGTCTGGGGCAAGGAATTCCAGCAGTCGGGAAGCCAGTACCCGGCGCCGCGGCTGGTGATGTTCTCCGGCATGGTGCAGTCGGCCTGCGGCCGCGCCAGTTCCGCCATGGGGCCCTTCTACTGCCCCGGCGACCAGCAGGTCTACCTCGACACCAGCTTCTTCCAGGAGATGCAGGCAAGGCTGGGCGGCGGCGGCGATTTCGCCCAGGCCTATGTGATCGCGCACGAGGTCGGCCACCACCTGCAGACTGTCACCGGCACCAGCCAGAAGGTGGACGCCTTGCGCGCCCGCGGCCAGTCCATGGAAGGCGACAACGGGCTATCGGTGCGCCAGGAACTGCAGGCCGACTGCTATGCCGGCGTCTGGGCCAATCGTGCGCAGGCGCAGAACCAGTGGCTCGAGCAAGGCGACATCGAGGAGGCGCTCGCCACGGCCAGCGCCATCGGCGACGACCGGCTGCAACGCCAGAGCCAGGGCACGGTGGTGCCCGACAGCTTCACCCACGGCAGCAGCGAGCAGCGCGTGCGCTGGTTCCGCATCGGCTTCGAGTCCGGCGACGCAGGGCGCTGCGACACCTTCGGCGCGCAGCAGCTTTAGTCGAAGGGCAAGCGTGCGTCAGGGCGTCGGCGTGGGCGGCGGCTGCAACTGTGCGTGCATCTCCGGGATCGCCATCATCGCGGCGCTGCCGTACCAGGGGTACAGCTCCGGGACCATCTCGCCCTCGATCACCACCGGGTCGGTGGACACCAGCTTGCGCGCCTCCTCGACGTCCTCGACGGCGAAGATGTAGAGGCCGCGCCAGCCCGCCTCGTTCTTCGAGAAGGGCCCCGCCACCGCCAGCTTGCCCTCGTCGGACAGGCGCTCCATGTTGGCGAAGTGCCCAGCGAACATGGCCTTGCGCTTCTCGGGGTCGGTCACCGGGGTCGGTCCGGTCTTGAGCACGACCAGCACGTACTTGCGCATGCCGCGCTCATCGGCGCCGAGTCGCCTGGCGAGCTCAGCATCAAAGGCGGGCTTCGCCGGCGACACGGCCGGCACGGGGGCGGCAGGCGGCGTCGCCGTGATGGGGTCAGCCGCGTGGGCCGCCACGGCGACGAGCGACGACAGCAGGATCGGCAAGGCGAGGATGTTCATTGGCGGGACCGGGCGGCGAAGGTGCACCAAGCATATTCCCAGGCCGGGCCCGGTGGTCGCCACAGGACAGTTCCGATCCCGGCGAGGCCTACGAGGCGAACCGAAGAGGCAGCGCGCGCCTGAAATCACCGACCCCAGAAGTGGTACCAGGGCCGCAGGCGACGCAGCGAGCGCGCCAGGTTCTCGCGGGCACGCGCCTCCAGGGCATCGTGGAAGGCAGGCGTCCAGAAGATCGAAGGGCGCGCGAGGAACTGCTCGAGGACGGCGCGGCGCTTGCGACGGAAGATCGGCCCCGGCACCCAGGCGTATTCCTGCCGCACCTGCACTTCGTATTCGTCGAAACGTTCGGCGTCCGCGCCGAGGATGGAGAGGTCGATGTCCACCAGCAACGCTTCGTCGGGCGCGCCGGGCGCGGCGCGATGGCGCGTGGCCATCACCATCGCCTGCACGCGGGCGCGCGCATCGGCGTCCACGCCCGCCACGGACAATGCGGCGACCGCCCACTCGGCGCTGCGCTGCTCGTTGTCCGTTGCACGCACCTCGTAGACGGCGTCATGGAACCATAGCGCCAGCTCGACCTCGGCCGGCCTGCGCGCCAGGTCCGCGTGGGCCTCGAACTGCCACAGGCATTCCTCCAGGTGCTGCAGCGTGTGGTAGCGCCGCTGCGGCTCCGACCAGGCCGCCAGCAGGCGGTCACGAAGGTCTTCGGTTTCGCCAGGCCCGCCGACGCCTGACCAGGCGCGGCGCCAGGAGCGATCGAACACCGGCTCGCCGGGTTCGGCGATCTCGCCATGCCACTGTTCGTCGAGGATGGCCTTCGCCTCGGTCCACTGCCCGCTCGCCACCCACACCCGCACCATCTCCCCCGCCGGCAGTTCGCCGATCGCCCCCGAGAGATAGCTGCCCTGCACGTGCGCCGGAACGCCCGCCGCGGCGAGCAGGTCCACGACCAGTTGTGCATCGATGACGCTGGCGGCGTGGTAGACGACCTTCACGCGGCGCTCCCCTGGAACCCTGCGTGAGTCTAGCGCGCACGGGATTGCGGCGCGGCGCCGAAGCTGCTTCGATGGAGACCCCTCGTTCATCGGAGCCCGAGGCATGGCGACGCAGTTCGACGCACCCGCCGGCGAACCCGAATGGGTCGCCGAGGTCCTGCGCTTCTGGTTCGGCGAGCTGCGGCCAGCCGACTGGTTCGCCAGGAGCGACGCCCTCGACGCCAGCATCCGGCTGCGCTTCGCGCCGCTGCACGCGCGCCTCTCGACGGGCCAGGCGCTGCAGCTGGAACCGGCGCCCCGGACCCTGCTGGCCGCGGTGATCGTGCTCGACCAGTTCTCGCGCAACCTGCACCGCGACGATGCGCGCGCCTTCGCGGCCGACCCCATCGCTCGCGAACTGGCGCGCCGCGCGATCGCGCAGGGTTTCGATCGCGGGCTGTCGCCATCCGAGCGACTGTTCCTGTACCTGCCCTTCGAGCACAGCGAGGACCGCGCCGACCAGGCGCTGGCGGTTGGTCTCGTGGAGGCGCTCGGCGATGCGGGCTGGACGCGCTACGCCCAGGCGCACAAGGACATCATCGATCGCTTCGGCCGCTTTCCGCACCGCAACGCAGTGCTTGGACGCCGCTCCACGCCTGAGGAGCTGGCGCTGCTGGACACGCCGATGGGGCGCTTCTAGGGGACCGGCAAGGCCGCGGGCGCCAGGTCGCGTTCGGGATCGGCACTGCTGCCCGACTGCAGGTTGGGCGGCAGGTGGCCTACGTCGCCGACGGCGATCACCTGCATGCTGCCGTCCGCCTTGACCCGGATCGTGGTGATGCTGGCGTGGCCCACCGAGAACTGCAGCCAGGCTTGCGGGTCCACGCCCAGTGCGCGCGTCGCCAGGTAGCGGATGACGTTGCCATGGCAGACGAACAACTCGGTGCGCGAGGCGCCTGGCGAGGGCTGGGCGATACGCGAGAACAGGCGTTCGAGCTGCGCCTGGCAGGTGGCCAGGTCCTCAGGCTTCTCGCGCGCCATGATGTCCGCGCGCCGCGTCGGTGGCGTGCACTCGGCCAGGTCGTCGAGGACTTCGAACCGCGCATCGGGCAAGGCCTGTGCGATCGCCGCGGAGGTGTCGCGGGCGCGCTGCATCGGGCTGCTGTGCAGGGCATCGAAGCCGCCAGGGCGCGCCGCCAGGCGCGCGCCTGCCAGGTGCCCCTGGGCGACACCGAGCGCGGACAGGCCGGGGCCCAGGCGCTCGTCGGCCTTCGGGTCGGCGGCGTAGTGCCCATGGCGCACCAGCACGATCGTGCGCACGCCCTCCTGCGCCAGCGCGAACGGCGCCGACGCCAGCCCCACCACCAGCCACAGCGCCGCCGTCCATCGCTTCATCGCCCGCTCCCGTGGAAAAAACGCCTCAGCCGTGCGCGAGCGCATAGTCCAGCGCCGCCCGCACCGCCGCCACCTGCGCCGCGATGCACTGCGCCGCGGTCGCGCGCGGGCTGTCCGGATAGACCTCGGTGGTGGTGGTGTAGCGCGCCGCGGTGATGCCGGTGCACAGCCCCAGGCCGCCGACGTCGTACTCGATCACGCCCGGCGCGAGCACCGGCGAGCCGATGATCTTGCCGGCAGCGTCGGCCGGCGCGATGTGCGTGACCTTCGAGACGGCATCGATGATCGCCTGCTGGAAACCCGGCTGGCGTCGCGCGCTGTCGTCGACGACGTAGAACCCGTCGGGGATGCCGTCCGGCTCGAAGGCCTTGCCGTCGCGCGCCGCCAGCGCAGGGCGGAACTCGCTCTCGTCGCTGTCGGTGGTCTCGTGCAGGTCCACGTGCACCAGGAAGCGCTCGCGCAGCGGCGTGACCAGGCGCACCAGCGCCGCCGACTCGCCGGCGGGACTGTCGGCGTGGAAATTCCGGTTCGGATCCAGCGCGTGCGGGTTCCAGCGGTGGATACGCTCGTAGGCCCAGGGGCTCACGCAGGGCACGATCATCAGGTTGAGGCGGCCGGCATAGTCGCCGGCATGCTGCGCGGCGAAGGCCAGCGCACCGTGCACGCCGCTGGTTTCGTAGCCATGCACGCCACCCGTCACCAGGGCCCAGGGCAGCGCCAGGTCGATGCTGCGGCTGCCCAGCGCGAACAGCGGATAAGCGCCGTCCTCGCCGTAATCGAGCTCGCCGTACTGCACCACGTCCAGGCGGTCGCGCAGGGCGTCTATCGGCGCCAGCACGTCGTCGGCGTAGCTGCGCCGCTTGCGCTGGCTCGCGCGCCATCGCGCCTTCTCGGCCTCGCCCCAGGACTGGCCCGGCGTGCCGATCGGATAGGATTTCGAGGAATCGCTCATGACGGGATCATACCCATGGCCCGCGCGCCGCGCGAAGGTTCTGCGCTAGGCTGGTGGTTCCCGAAGCCCGGTGCCCGCCATGTCCGTCGTCCTCGCCCTGGCCCTGCTGGCGCTCGTCGCCTGGGCCGTCGTCGCCTTCAACCGGCTGGTGCGCCTGCGGAACCAGGTGCGCGCGGGCTGGAGCGACATCGACGTGCAGTTGCTGCGCCGCCACGACCTGGTGCCGCGCCTGGTCGAAACCGTGCGCGCCTATGCCGGCCACGAGGCGGCGGTGCTCGAACGCGTCACCAGCTTGCGGGCGGAGGCCATGTCCACGAGCTCGCGCACGCGCCTGGCCGACGTCGAGGCGCGGCTCGAGCACGAGGTCGGCCGCCTGCTCGTCCTGGAGGAAGCCTATCCGGAGCTCAAGGCGAGCCAGAACTTCCTGCAACTGCAGCGCGACCTGGTGGACGTCGAGGACCACCTGCAATA